>NZ_JBEXJF010000010.1:0-140158 GCF_040608935.1 Nocardioides sp. NPDC004968 | reverse complement strand
AACAATATATATACGGGGGTTATGTTTTTTCATCGTTGGCAATTGCGTTTGTGCCCGCCGCGCCGCCCGAGCTGGCAGCGCCCTGCCGGCTCGGCCGACGTACGTGACGCCTCGGCCGACGTACGTGACGCCTCGGCCGACGTACGTGACGCCTCGGCAACTTCTTGCTCTCCATGCGGGCGGAGCCGTACTATTGCGCAAACGATTGATCGCGCGATGGGGGAGTGGCGATGCAACCGGAGGATCTGCCTCTCGCCGGGACCGTGGTCCTGGACTTCAGCCAGTTCCTGGCGGGCCCGGTCGCAGCGCTTCGGCTGGCGGATCTGGGCGCGCGGGTGATCAAGGTCGAGCGCCCATACACCGGCGAGATCGGTCGGACGCTCGCGTTCGCAGGTCGCTCGGCGGCGGGGGACACGCTCTCGTTCCATGCGATGAACCGCAACAAGGAGGCGGTCGTCGCCGACCTCAAGGACCCGGCGGACCTGGCTCGGGTGAAGGACCTCGTCGCTCGCGCCGACGTCATCATCGAGAACTTTCGGCCCGGGGTCATGGAACGCATCGGCCTCGACTACGCGAGCGTGCGCGAGCTCAATCCGGGGCTCGTCTATGCGAGCGCCTCGGGCTACGGCGACACCGGACCTTGGGCGAGCCGACCCGGCCAGGATCTCCTGGCCCAGGCGGTCTCAGGAGTGACGTGGCTCGCCGGCGCGGACCGGCCGATGACGGTCGGGCTCTCCCTCGCGGACCACCTGATGAGCTGCCACCTCGCCGAAGGCGTGACCGCACTGCTCGTACGCCGGGCCAGGACCGGCCGGGGTGGGCTCGTGGAGACCAGCCTGCTCGAGGGCATGCTCGACCTGCAGGCGACTCTTCTGACGCGACCCGAGGGCGAGGATCTGGCCGCCTCGCCCCGTCCGATGTCCGCCTGGACCCCGACCGGGATCTTCGCCACCAAGGACGGCTACGTCGCGCTGTCCGGAGCGCCCCTCGACCTGCTCGCGACCACGCTGGGCGACGCCGAGCTGGCCCAGCGCGCGGCCACCGGGACGTGGGAGAAGCACCCCGACCGGGTGAACGACCTGATCGCCGCCGCGCTGGTACGTGACACCACGGCCGCCTGGCTGGACGCGCTGCCTGCGCAGGACGGGGCGAGCGGGTGGCTGGCTCCGGTGCTCACTCTCGAGGAGCTGCTCGCCTCGCCGGAGTTCGCCGCGCTCGAGATGACGCAGGAGGTCGAGCGCTCGGCCCCGGAACCGGGCGGCACGCCCGTGACCCTGAAGACCACGCGGAGCCCCATCCGCGTCGACGGCGAGATCCTCCGCCATCGTCGGGGCGCACCCCGGCTCGGTGAGCACGGCATCCTGAGCGAGGGAGCCGACCCGCTCGGGGGTGACCCGCATGGCCGGTGACGGCCAACCGGCTCCTGCCACGCCGGAGTCGCCGAGTCCCAAGCCGCCGCTGCCGGGCAGAGCTAGGCTGCGGCCCATGGCCACCCTCGGCGATGTCGCAGCCCTTGCCGGTGTCTCGATCTCCGCTGTCTCACGGGTGCTCAGCGACGCGCCGTCGGCCCGGGTGAGCGAGGCGACCCGCGAGCGGATCGTGCAGGCGGCCAAGGACCTCCACTACCGCCCCAACTTCGCCGGTCGCGCCCTGAAGTCGGCGCGAACCCAGGTCGTCGGACTGGTGGTGCCCGACCTGACCAACGCCCTGTTCACCGAGCTCATGCACGGGGCCGAGGACGAGGCCGCCGCGAAGGGCTACACCCTGCTGCTCGGCCGCGCCGATGACGTACGTCCCGGCGGCGAGATGATCGCTCGGCTCATCGGCGAGGGACGTGTGGACGGCATGGTCATCCAGGTGGGCGACGGTGTCGCGCCGGCGGGGATGGAGGAGCTGTTGGCCTCGGGCGCTCCGATCGTGCTGATCAACTCCACCTACCCCGGACACGTCGGCTCGGTCGCCCTCGACGACCGCACCGGTGCCCGGATCGCCACCCAGCACCTGATCGACCTCGGCCACGAGAGGATCGCCTTCGCCAACGGCCTTCCCCGGTCCTTCACGGCGAAGCGACGGCGAGTCGGCTACAAGGAGGCCCTTGTCGAGGCCGGGCTACCGGTCCGGCAGGACTACGAGACGCGCGT
Source organism: Nocardioides sp. NPDC004968 (assembly GCF_040608935.1). NCBI lineage: Bacteria > Bacillati > Actinomycetota > Actinomycetes > Propionibacteriales > Nocardioidaceae > Nocardioides > Nocardioides sp. NPDC004968. Next base: position 138,017 of record NZ_JBEXJF010000010.1, on the reverse strand, counting down.
CGGCTACACCGCCGACAACGGCCGCACCGCCCTGCGGCGGCTGATGGAGCGGGACCCGAGGCCCACCGGGATCGTGGTCGCCAACGTCAACGCCGCCATCGGTCTCCTCGCGGCCGCCCGAGCCGACGGGATCCGTGTCCCCGAGGACCTGTCCGTGGCCACCGTGCACGACTCCTGGACCGCTGAGAACACCTGGCCACCGCTGACCGCGGTCAAGATGCAGTTCTACGACATGGGCCGTGCGGCCGTACGCAGCGTCGTCCGCCGCATCGAGACCGGTGAGATGGCCGACGAGATGATCACCGACCCCGCCCCGGAGCTCATCGTGCGGGAGTCCACGGCGCCACCGCGCCGGGCCGTCTGAGAACTCGGACGCCGAGCTCTCAAACGACCCAGCCGCGGGGCTCAGCGCTCCCGTACGAACGTGACGTAGCTGGATCCGCCCTGACCTGAGACTCCCGAGTTGCCGCCGAGCGTGAGCGTGCCGGCCGGCACCTCCTTCCGGAAGAGCACCAGCTGCCGGTCGGTGGTGCCCACCGTGGACGACGTACGGGTCCAGCCGCCGTCGGTGAGCCACTGCGGCCACCACACGTTCTCGCCGCGATCGTCGAACGCGACCCACACCGTGGTGGGCTCGGAGATCTCCAGGGTGAGGTACTCGTCGGAGACGACCTTGGAGTCGTCGTTGGCGCCCCTCACCATGACCGTCCCGGCGAGCTCGTCCGGCAGGTCGCTGACCACGTACGCGCGATCGACGTAGATCGGCGCACCCTCCTGCGCGCGCAACATGGCCCGCAGTTTGCTCGGGGCGAGCACGCTCACGGTGTCGCTGACGACCTGGGGCGTGCTCGTCGCGACGCCGTACGTCCTGGAGCCCAGCTCCAGCGGCGCCTGGGCGGCAGAGCCGCCGAGCGGCACGAAGCGATAGCTCGCGCCGGCCGGCGCGACCCGGTAGGACGCGCCCTCGGTGGTGGCGAACCGAAGGACGCCTCCCGAACCGTGCTCGACGAGCCGGCCGCGAGCGTCCCGCACCTCGACCCGCTGACCGGGCCACGGGTTCGCCACCTCGATCCCGCCCTGGCTTCCGGCTTCGATGCCGACGAGCGTGGGCTCACCGTTCCGGATCTCGACGTCGACCCGGTGCCCACCCGGGATCTGGACGGCGCCGGTCACGCTCCAGTCATCCGGGATCGCGGGCGCGATCCGCACCGTGCCGTGGTCGTCCTGCACGAGGGCGTCCTGGACCGTGGAGGCGACGACCGCGTTCCAGGTGTCGTAGAAACCACCGCCGCGCAGCGGGTCGTGGTTCTTGCTGTGTGCGGCGAAGCCGTTGTCGAACACCTGGAAGTCGCTAGTGCCCTGCTCGAGCAGGTCGACCATGTCATCGGCGCGGTGCAGCCATGCGGCCTGCTGGGCGTCCGAGGCCCACTCCCGGGTCTGGTCGAACACGCGCGTAGTGAAGGTGTCGTGGGCGATCTGGTCCCCTGCGCCGACCACTCGCCACGGCCAGATCGCCTCGAGGTCGGGGTTCTGGGTGTTGTGGTCCTCCTCGTCGGACGCGGACCAGGCGATCACCTCCTTGCCGTCGCGGGCCGTCGTCGGCAGCTCGGGCAGCCGCGGGATCGCCGCCTCGATCTGCTCGGCGAGACGCACGTTCCCGTGCTCCTTCGTGACCTCGGCCAGGAACGGGAAGATCGTGCGCATGCCCGCCACGTCGGGCGTCGGGTCGGTCGTGTCCCACTGCGTCTCCAGCGCGTTGACGTGGTGCAGGTGCAGCCGCCCGTCGTCGCCCTCCTCCAGGACCGAGAGGTAGAACTCGGCGACGCCCTCGAGCAGCGGATAGGCACGGTCCAGGAGCTCGCGGTCGCCGGTGTATTCGGACTGGAGACGGACGTTCTCGACCAGCTCGGCCCCGGTCGAGAGGATGCGGTTGAGCCATGACGGCTCCATCGCGCTCACGCATGCTTCGGCGGTGCCGTCGTACACCAGGAACTCGGGGACGCAGATCCCGTCGGCCTCCGGCCAGTTCGTCTTCGTCCACGCCTTCATCTCCTCGATCCGGTCGAGGTAGAGGTCGAAGTACGGGGCGTTCTGGTCGGCGGTGTCGGCGCCCAGATTCGCCCACACCGGCTGCCGCAGGTTGAAGTGCCACCAGGCGTCCGAGGACCAGTGGATGTCGTCGCGGTACGACGACCACAGGCTGGTCACGCCGCCGTGGCTCGCCGGCACCGCGCCGCCGCTGGAGGCCTTCGCGACGTAGAGCTGCATGGCCCGGAGCGCCTCGAAGTAGCGGGCGGAACCGTCGGGGCTGTCCAGGCGCATCGGCGCCGCGCCGTCCCAGTAACGATGCCACTCGTCCAGGTGGTCCTGCTGCGGGTGGGACGGAACCCGGGTTGCGGTCGCGGCCGCGCGGGCGATGTCCTTGCCGGCCCAGGACGGGACGCCGAGCACGATGCGGAATCTCCCGTCAGCACCCGGGCGGAACCTCAGTCGTACGCCGAGCTCGTCGACGACCTCGGCCTGCACATCGCGTGCCTGGGCCGTCAGTGCGGCCAGCTGCCCGGTGGAGCGGGCGTTCGACTCGTCGGTGAAGGTCTCCGCGACGACAGCCGTGTCACCGTGGGCCCAAACGGTCGGCGTACGGCCCTCCCACAGGCCGAGCTCGGCGGTCTGCTGCTTGTCGGGGTCGGCACCGTCCACCTCGACGATGAGCTGGTCGGAGTCGGCGCGCACGTAGCTGCGCACCGTCATGCCGTTGCCGCGCTGGGTGAAAATCGCGTCGTGCAACGAGTGGCGACCGCGGTAGTCCTCGGCGGAGGAGAGGCCGTAGAGGCCGGGCAGCACCAGCTGGCCGGCCGACTTCAGCTCCGGAAAGGTGTCGCCACGATTCAGCTGGGCGGTCCAGCCGTTGGCTGCCCAGACGCCGGCACCGAGCTCGCCGTTGGCGAGCGGCACGGCCTGGTCGGCGCGCCACGGTGCTGTGGCGAGGACGAGGTCGGAGCGCGACAGCAGGTCCGCGGTGTCGACCCGGAGGGCGTCGTGGAGCCAGGCGGAGGTGGTTCGCGATGCCGCGGGCGTCCCGTCGGCTGCATTCGCGGGGGAGGCGGCGAACAGGGTCGCCAGCATCGTCAGCAGTGTCGTCAAGGTGACCAGTGAACGAGTGGTACGCATGGTCCTTCTTCCCGAGCCGGCTCGCCGTCGGGTGGGTGTCGGCTCGCAGTGAGATCAATCGTTTGACTTGCTCAATCGTTTGAGTGACGCCGATCACTTTGGCGTCGTCGGCCACGGATCGTCAAGGCCTCGAAGGAAGATCGACTCAAACGATTGACCACTCGCAGGGATCTGCTCTAACGTTTGAGCAGTGGTCTGCGTCACACCGCACCCCGCTCGGGACACATCGTCGAAGGAGCCATGTCCATGAAGCGAAATCCACTCGGTTCACGTCACCGGGCGGCCCTGGTGGCCGCCGTGACCTTGCTGACAGCCGCGGTACTGAGTGCCTGCGGCTCCGGCGGAGGAGATGATGCCGCGGGCGAGAAGACCGACTCCGGTGGCGCGATCACCGTCTGGGTCGACCCGCCCCGAGTGCCTGCCGCGAACGCTTTCAAGAAGGCGTACCCCGACATCGACATCAAGATCAACCAGATCGACGGGACCGTCGGAGGCAAGTCTCTCCAGCAGCAGTTCGCCCAGTTCAACGAGGCCGGACAGGGCTGGCCGGACGCCATCTTCTTCCCGTCCAACGACGACATCGCCTGGGCCTCCGGTGCGCAGATCGACTACACGCTCGACCTGAGCGACCACCTGCCCGACGTGCTCGACGGCTACGAGGGTTCGATCAACGCCGCCTGCGAGATCGACGGCCAGGTCCGGTGCCTGCGCAACGACGCGGCTCCTGACGTGTTCTGGTACAACAAGGCCTTCTTCGACGCCAACGGCTATGAGGCGCCGACGACCTGGGAGGAGTACGGCGACCTGGCCGTCCAGATCGCCAAGGAGCACCCGGGCAAGATCAGCGGCTTCACCGGCGACGCGTACGCCCCGGACCGCTATCTGTGGGGGTCGGGCTGCCCGACCAACGACCGACAGTCCGAGACCGTCGTCCACATCGACACCTCCGACGCCACGTGCACCCGAGCGGTGGACCTGATCGGCACGATGCTGGAGGGCAAGGCACTCTCGACCGTCGGCATCTTCGATCCGGACGCGGCCAAGGTCGGCAAGGACCTGGTCATGAGCCCCGGCGCTGCGTGGTGGGGCGACTACCTCTTCAACCAGACCTGGAAGATCCCGGCCGGTGAGATGACCGCCGTGGAGCCTCTCGCGTGGGACGGTGAGAGCGAGCCCTCCACCGGAAACGAGGGCGGGGGCCTCTGGGGCGTCTCGAACCACATCACGGGCAAGCAGCTCGAGAACACCCTGAAGTTCGCCGAGTTCGTCGCCACCGACCCGAGGTGGCAGGTCGAGCTCTCCACCGGTCTGCCGGCGTACGGTCCCGTGCAGGACGCGTGGGCGGAGAAGCAGGCCAAGGCCAACTACTTCGCCGACAACGAGGCCACGTTCGAGGCGATGAAGAAGGCCAACGACTACGTCGTCGACGGCCACGCCTACATGCTCTACAACACCGGAGCGGTGTGGACCGAGACCATGGCCGCCGCTCTTGCCTCGGGAGGCGACGTCGACCAGGCCTGGACGTCCTTCGGGGACGAGCTGGTCAGCCAGGCGAAGGCGATGGGCTACACGGTCGAATAGCACGACCGCGCACGAGCACCTTCGGCCCGGCACGTCCGGGCCGAAGGACGCCATCCCAGTCACATCGGGGCCTCACGGTGGCCCGGACACTTCGGAGGAGCAACATGTCGACCGCCTTGATGGAGGACGTCGCCACCTCGCCGCCTGAACCGGGCGCGCGGCGTCGCCCCCGGCGACGCGTCGCGCGGCCCAGCGAGACGCGTGGCGCCTGGGTGCTGATGGCGCCCTACCTCGTCCTGCTGATGATCGCGGGCATCATCCCCGTCGCGTACGCGATCAAGACATCCCTGGAGAAGGCGCCGACGCCGCTGGACCCCAGCGGGGGCTTCGGGGGCGTGGACAGCTTCAGGACCGTCGTGACCGACTACCGGTTCGTCGACACGTTCGTGAACATCTTCGCGACCCTGGTGGTCTGGCTTCCGATCATGACGATCGGCATCGTCGGTCTGGCTCTGCTGGTCCATGCCAGCCCCGGCTGGTTCGGGTCATCGATGCGGTTCGTCTACTACATCCCGGGGGCTCTGGCAGGCGTCGCCAACCTCGTGCTCTGGGTCTACCTGCTCAACCCGAGCCAGTCCCCGATCGAGGGTTTCTGGCAGGCGCTGGGCGTCGACACCATCAAGCAGGCGGTCGCCGGCCCCGGGAATCTGCCGTTCATCCTGGCCGCGATGATGTTCTTCCAGGGCGTCGGTCAGTGGGTCATCGTGGTCAACGGCGGCCTCAACGGGATCTCGGAGGAGACGCTCGAGGCGGCGCGGCTGGACGGTGCCAACGAATGGCAGCTGGCCTGGCACGTCAAGCTGCCGATCATCCGGCCGTGGATCGGGTACGCGGTGCTGATGAACCTCGCCTACGGGTTCCAGTTGTTCCTCGAACCACAGCTGCTCGACCAGGTCGCCAGCAACGCGCTGGACGATCATTGGACGCCCACCCAGCTGGGCTACGCCTTCGCCTTCAGCAACTACAACTTCCCCGCAGCCGCCGCGATGTCGCTGATCCTGCTCGTGATCACGCTGGGGATCGGCCTGCTGGTCGTCTTCCGGACGGGCCTGTTCGGTGAGGAGGAGCACCGATGAGCCAGACCACCGTGGCCGGGCGCCGAGAGCCCGGGGCGAAGCGAGGCATGTTCGACTGGAGCGTCGGCAAGACCGCTCGCGTCGTCACGATGCTGTTCGTCGCGTGCATGTTCATCCTGCCGATCACCGGCTTCATCGCGATGGCGTTCCGCTCCAACGAGGGCGTCGCATCCGGGGCCGGCGGGCCGTTCGGCTTCGGCGACATGTCGTGGGACAACGTCCAGTACAGCTGGACGCAGGTCAACGGTTTCGGCCCCGACGGCGGCGGGCTGTACACCCGCTGGCTGCTCAACACGCTCGCCGTGGCCGGCGGGGGCGCGCTGCTGGCGGTCTTCGCCGCTCTGCCGGCGGGATACGCGCTGGCCCGGCTCCGGTTCCGCGCCCGCCGGGCAGTCCTGCTGATCACCCTGATCACGATGGTGATGCCGAACACCGTGCTGGTCATCCCGATCTTCCTCGAGGTGAACGCCATCGGCGCGGTCGGCGAGCTCTGGCCGGTCGGGCTGATCATGGGCTTCTTCCCGTTCGGGGTCTACCTGGCCTACATCCACTTCATGACCACCATGCCCCAGGAGCTCGTCGAGGCAGCCCGGATCGACGGTCTGGGCGAGGTGTCGATCTTCTGGCGGGTCGCACTCCCGATCTCCCGTCAGGCCGCAGTGCTGGTCGGCTTCTTCGCCTTCGTCGCCAACTGGATCAACTTCTTCCTGCCGTTGGCGCTGCTCTCCTCCAACCAGAACAACCAGACCCTCCCCGTCGGGTTGCAGCAGCTGATCGGCGCCAGCCCGCTGTTCAACCCGACCGTCGCCGCCGGGCTGGACGTGAAGCTCTACATGCCGCAGCTGGCCCTGGCGACCTTCATCTCGATGCTGCCGCTGCTGATCGTCTTCCTCGGCGCGCAGAAGTTCCTGATGCGGGGCGAGACGATGGGGGCGGTGAAGGGCTGATGGCCCCGCATCCACCACCAGAGCTCGACCCGCACCCTGGCTACTCGGCCGAGCTGCCGAAGACCCCGCGCCCGATCGTGCTCGTGGGCGCCGGCGGGATCGTCCGTGACGCTCACCTGCCGGCGTACGCGAAGGCGGGGTTCGAGGTCGCCAGCATCACCGACCTCGTCCCCGAGCGGGCCCGGGACCTCGCCGAACGGTATGGCATCCATGCCGTGCACGAGAGCGTCGCTGACGCGGTCCGGTCGGCTCCGGCCGACGCCGTCTACGACGTCGCCCTTCCGCCCGAGGCGCACGTCGAGGTCCTCGAGCAGCTGCCCGACGGGGCTGCCGTCCTGCTGCAGAAGCCCTTGGGAAACCACTTGGCCGAGGGAGTCCGCACCCGCGAGGTGTGCCGGCGCAAGGGACTGGTGGCGGCGGTCAACACCCAGCTCCGGTTCGCGCCGTACGTCGTAGCTGCCCGCGAGCTCATCGCTGCCGGCACGATCGGCGAGCTCTACGACCTGGAGGTCCGGGTCTCGGTGCGGACCCCGTGGGAGATGTTCCCGTACGTGCTCGATCTGGACCGGCTCGAGATCAACATGCACAGCGTCCACTACCTGGATCTGGTGCGTTCCTTCCTGGGGGACCCGACCGGGGTGCACGCCGTCACCGTGCGCCACCCCGAGAAGTCCCACGCCAACAGTCGCTCCGACATCGCGCTGAGCTATGGCGAGCGACCGATCAGGGTCGTCGTCTCCACCAACCACGACCACCACTACGGGCCCCGGCACGAGGAGTCCTTCGTCAAGTGGGAGGGCACCCGCGGCGCCATCCGTGCCCAGCTCGGTCTGCTGCTGGACTACCCGCGCGGCGGCGAGGACTCGCTCGAGCTGGTCACCGACGATCGGCTCGATGACGGCTGGCGGCCGGTGCCGTTCGAGGGGTCCTGGTTCCCCGACGCCTTCATCGGATCCATGGCCGTGGTCCAACGCTTTCTCGAGGGGTCGATCCCGTCTCTGCCCACCGGGGTCGAGGACGTCTTCCGCACCATGGCGGTCGTCGAGGCGGCGTACACGGACGCAGCCCGCGGCGGAGAGCCGCCGGCGTATGACCAGTGACCACCCCTTCCCGCACCGGTCCGCCTCGCCGACCCGCGACCATCTGAAAGGAACGCCGATGAGTGGCACCCGCCTCCGCGCCTCCGACCTGCCCCTGGAGGGCGTCACGGTCCTGGACTTCAGCCAGTTCCTGGCCGGTCCCGTGGCGGCACTGAGGCTCGCGGACCTGGGCGCCCGGGTCATCAAGATCGAGCGACCCGCCGGGGGAGACGCGGGCCGGAGCCTGGCCTTCGCCGGGCGGACGGTGAACGGCGACAGCCTCTCCTTCCACGCGATGAACCGGAACAAGGAGAGCGTGGCGGCCGACCTGAAGGATCCCGCCGACCTCGAGCGCGTACGCGGACTGGTCGCGGAGGCCGACGTGATCGTCCAGAACTTCCGCCCAGGCGTGATGGAGCGGATCGGTCTGGACTACGACTCCGTCCGGGCGCTCAACCCGAGCATCGTCTACGGCAGCGTCACCGGGTACGGCGGCGTCGGCCCGTTCCAGGACCGCCCGGGACAGGACCTGCTCGCCCAGGCGATCGCCGGCCTGCCCTGGCTCAACGGGTCGGCCGATGACCCGCCGGTCCCCGTCGGGCTCGCGGTGGCCGACCACCTCGCCAGCTGTCACCTGGCCCAGGGCATCACCGCCCTGCTGGTCCGGCGGTTCCGGACCGGGAGAGGCGGGCTGACCGAGACGAGCCTGATGGAGTCCCTGCTGGACCTGGAGTTCGAGCTGCTGACCACGCGGCTCAACGACCCGTCGGTCGAGGTCCGCCGCAAGGGACCCCGGTCGGCCCATGCCTTCCTCTCCGCTCCCTACGGCATCTACCCGACGAGCGACGGTTACCTGGCCATCGCGATGAACCCCGTGCCCACCATCGGGCGGCTGCTCGGGCTCCCCGAGCTGGAGGCGATGACCGATCCGCAGACCTGGTGGGACCGGCAGTCGGAGATCGAGGAGGCGATCGGCGACCGTCTCCGGACTGACACCCGGGACGCCTGGCTGGCCGTCCTGGACGCCGAGGACGTGTGGTGCGCCCCGGTGCTCACCCTCTCCGAGCTCGTGGAGCACAAGGGCTTCGAGGCCATCGCGATGACCCAGCAGATCCGTCGTGACGGCCTCACCCTCACGACCACCCGCAGCCCGATCCGCATCGACGGCGAGCGGCTGACCAACCCGCGCCCGGCTCCACGCCTGGGCGAGCACGACCTCGAGGGGGACCGATGACCGTCCTGCACGGCATGACCTGGGAGCACCCGCGTGGCTACGACTGCCAGGTCGCGGCTTCCCAGGAGTACGCGCGCCGGACCGGCGTCGAGGTGCGCTGGGAGTACCGCTCTCTGCAGGCGTTCGCCGACGCGCCCCTTGCCGAGCTGGCGGAGCGCTTCGACCTGATGGTCATCGACCACCCCCACGTGCCCCTGGCCGTCGCCGAAGGGGTGCTGGCGCCGCTGGACGGTGCCGGACACGACGACGAGCTGGCCGCCCTGGCCGCCGATGCCGTGGGCAGCAGCCACGCGTCGTACCGCCATGACGGGCGCCAGTACGGCCTGGCCACCGACGCCGCCGCCCAGGTGGCTGCGTACCGCCCGGACCGCCTGGCGGCTCCGCCCCGTATTTGGGAGGAGGTGCTCGACCTGGCGGCCGAGGGCAGGGTGCTCTGGCCCTGCAAGCCCATCGACGCTTACTCGACCCTGTGCACCCTGGCGGCCAACCGAGGGACGCCGGTCAATGCCGAGCCGGGAAGCTTCCTGCCCGAGGAGGACGCGCTGAGCGTCCTCGACCTGATGCATCGGCTCTGCGAGCAGGTGCCGTCGTGGTGCCTGGACGCGAACCCGATCGAGGTCGCCGAGGCGCTGGCCGCCGACGCCGCCGAGCCGTGGGCGTACGCACCGCTGATGTACGGGTACAGCAACTACTCCCGGGCTGGGTTCCGGCCACACCGCCTCAAGTACGTCGACATGCCCGCCGGCCCCCGAGGGGTGGCCGGCTCGCAGCTCGGTGGCGCCGGCGTGGCCGTCTCGGCCCGGTCGCGAGATCTGGACGCGGCCAGAGCGTACGCACTGTGGGTCGCCTCGCCGGAGGTTCAGTCGGGCATCTACTACGACGCCGGTGGCCAGCCCGGCTACGCCTCGTCGTGGGACGACGACCGGCTCAACCAAGACTCCTGGGACTTCTTCCGTGGCACCCGGGCGACCCTCGAGGGCGCGTGGGTGCGGCCGCGTACGGCCGGATATCTGGAGTTCCAGGACACCGTCTCCCCGTGGGTGACGGAAGCCCTGGCCGGCCGGATGACCGACGCCGAGCTGGTCCGCCGTGCCCGTGAGCTCGCCGAGCGCCTGCTCGTCGTGGAAGCCGACGCACACGCCGTCGAGGAAGGAGCATCCCGGTGAAAGTCGAGGAACGCTGGTTCGAGGACTACGCGGTCGGGGAGTCCCGGACCACCCTGGGACGCACGATCACCGAGGCCGACATCGTCCTGCACGCCGGGCAGACGGGCGACTTCTTCCCGCACCACATGGATGCGGAGTGGATGGCCACCCAGCCGGCGGGGCAGCGGATCGCCCACGGGACGCTGATCCTCGCGGTGGCGGTCGGGATGACCGCGACCGACATCAACCCACAGTCCATGTCCTACGGCTACGACCGGATCCGGTTCATCGGTCCGGTGTTCATCGGCGACACCATCACCGTCACCGCCGAGATCACCGAGACGACGGAGCACCGGAAGAAGCCCGACGAGCTCGGCTACGTCCACGAGCTCGTCACCGTGACCAACCAGCGTGGCGAGACGGTGCTGGTGCTGACCCATCTCTACCTCGTCAACAAGCGCGACCCATCCCCACAGGAGGATCCCTCGTGACCCGTATCACCGCCGTCGAAGTCACCGATGTCCGCTTTCCGACCTCTGTGTCGATGGACGGATCCGACGCCATGAACAAGGACGGTGACTACTCGGCGACGTACGTCGTGGTGAGCACCGACGACCCGGAGCTGTCCGGCTTCGGCTTCACCTTCACCATCGGGCGCGGCAACGACATCTGCACCCTGGCGGCGCAGCGCCGCGGCGAGCCGCTGGTCGGGCGCGAGGTGAGCGACGTGGTGGGTGACCTGGGCGGGGTCTACCGGGATCTCGCCTCGGACTCCCAGCTGCGCTGGCTGGGCCCGGACAAGGGGGTCGAGCACCTGGCCCTCGCCGCCGTGATGAACGCGGTCTGGGACCTGGCTGCCCGGGAAGCCGGCAAGCCGCTGTGGCGACTGCTGGCCGACATGACCCCCGAGGAGCTCGTCGACGTCGCAGATCTGACCTACCTGAGCGACGCCCTCACCCGGGAGGAGGCCCTGGAGATCCTCCGCGCCAGCGTTCCCCACCGTGAGGAGCGGATCCGGCACCTGGAGGAGACCGGCTACCCCTGCTACACCACGTCTGCCGGCTGGCTGGGCTACTCCGACGACAAGCTGCGCAGGCTGGCCGCCGAAGCCGTCGACTCCGGCTACACGCACATCAAGCTGAAGGTCGGCGCGAACCTGGAGGACGACATCCGGCGCTGCGAGATCGCGCGGGAGGTGATCGGCTGGGACGCGAAGCTGATGATCGATGCCAACCAGGTCTGGGACGTGCCGCAGGCCATCGAGTGGGTCAACGCGCTGGCCCGCTTCGAGCCGTGGTGGATCGAGGAGCCGACCAGCCCTGACGACATCCTCGGCCACGCCGCGGTCCGCAAGGCGGTGGCCCCGATCGGGGTGGCCACCGGTGAGCACGGCATGAACCGGGTGCTCTTCAAGCAGATGTTCCAGGCGGAGGCGATCGACTTCTGCCAGCTCGACTCCGCGCGGCTGGCCAGCATCAACGAGATCCTCTCCGTCTATCTGATGGCGAGGAAGTTCGACGTCCCCGTCTGTCCTCATGCCGGCGGCGTCGGCCTGTGCGAGCTCGTCCAGCATCTCTCCGTCTTCGACTACGTCGCCGTCTCGGGCACGCTAGAGGACCGGGTCACCGAGTTCGTGGACCATCTCCACGAGCACTTCACCGACCCGTGCATCGTCGAGAACGGCGCCTACCGGCTGCCCTCCAGGCCCGGCTACAGCGCGGAGATGCATCCCGCGTCAGTGGCGACGTACGCCTATCCGGACGGCAGCTACTGGGCGAACCGGTGACGCCTCAGATGATCATCGACAGCCACCAGCACGTCTGGGACCTCACCCGCTCGCCCTACCCGTGGCTCGGTCCCGACGTGCCCGAGTACAACCGGACGTTCACCTTCGACGAGGTCCAGCCGCAGCTGCAAGCGCAGGGAGTGGACGCGACCGTGCTGGTCCAGTCCGACGACCACGACGGGGACACCGATCTGATGATCGAGGTCGCCGAGCGACATCCCGAGGTGGTGGGGATCGTCGTCTACGTGCCGCTGGACCAGCCGGACCTGGCGGCCGAGCGGCTGGAGTCGCTGCGGGGAGACGACCGGGTCGTCGGCGTACGCAACCTGATCCACAACATCCCCGACCCCGACTGGATCCTCCGTCCGGACGTTGCCGAGGGGCTCGGGCTGCTGGAACGGCTCGGGCTCACCTACGACCACGTCTCGGTGCTGCCACGCCACCTCGAGCACGTCGCGACGCTCTCCGAACGGCATCCGGACCTGCGGATCGTGATCGACCACCTCTCCAAACCACCGATCGGCGAGGCCGAGCGGGAGCCGTGGTGGAGCCTCATCGAGCGAGCGGCCGAGAACCCGAAGGTGTTCGGCAAGGTCTCCGGGCTGTACCCGGGTGCGGCCCCGGACGGCTGGACCGTGGCCGGCATCCAGCCCTTCGTCGACCGGGCGGTCGAGGTGTTCGGTCCGAGCCGGCTGATGTACGGCGGAGACTGGCCGATCTCCACCGCCGCCGGTGGCTACGAGCGGGTCTTCGCCGGGCTTCGGGACGCGTTGGCCGGTCTGTCGAGCGACGAGCGCGAGGAGATCTTCGCCGGCAGCGCGCGCCGCTTCTACGGGCTCGACGAGCAGCGGCTGGCCGCCGCGGTGGCAGCAGCTCAGGAAGCGCTCTGATCCTGTAGAGATCAGATCTTTGTTCGTCCTGGCCATCGCAGCGCGGCCGATATCGGTCATAACAGGCGGATGTTTCAGTAGGCATCGACATGACGTGTGATGTCTATTACATTGAAACAACCGATGTTTGCCCCACCTGGGGCGTGAGTCAGGAGGAAGCTGATGGTGGACTTCACGAGACGACGGGTGCTGCAGGCCGCCTCGGCGGTGGCCGGCGGCGCCCTGGTGCAGCCGGTCGTCACCGAGGCGGCCGCGGCCGCCGCCGATGAGCCGGAGACCAATCCGCTGGAGCTCTGGTACCGCCAGCCCGCCGCGGAGTGGCTCCAGGCGCTCGCGATCGGCAACGGCCGGATGGGCGCGATGGTCTTCGGCGGTGTGGCCAGCGAGAAGCTGATGCTGAACGAGGACTCGGTCTGGGCCGGTCATCCGCACAGCTACGACCCGCCTGGCGGAGCCGAGGCGCTCCCCGAGATCCGCAGGATGATCTTCGAGGACAACTGGGTGGGCGCCCAGCGTCTCGCCGACAAGGAGTTCATGGGACGGCCCAGTGAGCAGGCCTTCTACCAGCCGGTCGGTGACCTGCTGCTCGAGTTCCTGGGTCTCGACGGCGAGCCCACGACCTACCGGCGCTCGCTCGACCTGCGGGCCGCGACCGCGATCTCGGAGTTCGAGGTCGGCGGCGTGCGCTACCGCCGCGAGTCGTTCGTCAGCCACCCGGACCAGGTGATGGTCGTCCGCCTCACCGCGGACCAGGCCGAGAAGGTCTCGTTCAACGCCACCTTCCAGTCGCCGCAGCAGAGCGACGTGCAGCCCCACGATGCGCGGACGCTCGCTCTGGAGGGCATCAGCGGGGCCACGGAGGGGATGGAGGGCGCGGTCCGTTTCATCAGCCTCGTCCGCGCCGAGACCGACGGCGGCACGGTCCAGTGCGCCGATACCCAGCTGCGGGTGCGCAACGCCACCTCGGTGACGCTGCTGCTCACGATGGCGACCAGCTACCGCAACTACGCCGACGTGAACGCCGACCACGTACGCCGCGCGGAGAAGCCCCTCGAGGCGGCCACCGGGCGAGGCTACGGCCAGCTGCGTTCGGCGCACGTGCGGGACTATCAGAAGCTCTTCGGCCGGGTCGACATCGACCTCGGCACCTCCGCCGCGATCGAGAAGCCGACCGACGAGCGGGTGGCGATGTTCCGTGACGGCGGCGACCCGCAGCTGGCCGCGCTGTGGTACCAGTTCGGGCGCTACCTGCTGATCTCCTCCTCCCGGACCCCGGGCCAGCCGGCCAACCTGCAGGGCCTGTGGAGCTACAAGATGCAGCCCGAGTGGCAGTCGAAGTACACCCTCAACATCAACGCGCAGATGAACTACTGGCCCGCCGGCCCGGCCAACCTCGCCGAGTGCTGGGACCCGATGTTCGCGATGACCGAGGAGCTCGCGGAGGTCGGACGGAACACGGCCAAGCAGATGTGGGGCTCGGACAAGGGCTGGGTCGCGCACCACAACACCGACGGCTGGCGAGGCACCGCTCCGGTCGACTTCGCCTACTACGGGGTCTGGCCGATGGGCGGCGCCTGGCTCTCGCTGTTGTTCTGGGAGCGTTACGAGTACACCGGCGACAAGGCGAACCTCGCCGAGCACTTCCCGACGCTGCGGGGCGCGGTCGAGTTCTTCCTCGAGACGATGGTGCGCGACGAGCAGTCCGGCTACATGGTCACCTGCCCGTCGCACTCGCCGGAGATCAAGCACCACGAGCAGGACGACGAAGGGGTCAGCATCTGCGCGGGTCCGACGATGGACTGCCAGATCCTGCGTGACCTGTTCACCGCGTTCGAGAAGGCTGCCGAGGCGCTCGGCAAGCACGACCCGCTCGTCGAGCGGGCGCTGGCGATGCGCGAACAGCTGCCGCCCAACCAGATCGGCTACCTGGGCCAACTGCAGGAGTGGCTGATCGACTGGGAGGAGGCTGCCCTGGAGCGCAGCCGCCACGTCTCCCACCTGTGGGGCGTCTTCCCCTCCGACCAGATCACCCCGTTGCGTACGCCGGAGCTGGCCGACGCCGCCCGCAAGGCGCTCGAGCTGCGCGGCCCGGCGGTCACCACCGGGTGGTCGCTGGCGTGGAAGATGAACATCCGCGCGCGCCTGCTCGAGCCCGAGAACGCCTACCTGCACGTCCAGCACATGCTGCACCCGTCCCGGACGGCGCCCAACCTGTTCGACCTGCACCCGCCGTTCCAGATCGACGGGAACTTCGGCGCCGTCTCCGGGATCACGGAGATGATCATGCAGAGCCACTCCGGGGAGGTCTTCCTCCTGGCGGCGCTGCCGGCGGCATGGCCGGAGGGGAAGGTACGTGGCCTGCGCGCCCGCGGTGGCTTCGAGGTCGACCTGAAGTGGGCTGACGGCAAGGTCGAGGTGGCGCGGATCCGATCGTTGCTCGGCAACCGGCTCCGGCTGCGTACGCAGCAGCCGGTGAAGGTGGCGGGGACGGACGTCTCCCGCCCGGAGGAGAACGTCGTCGAGTTCGGCACCCGGCGCGGCAGCACCTACACCGTGGTTCCGCGGTAGGACGATCTCAGGGCCGGCCGCGGGGGTCCCGCGGCCGGCCCTGAGTCTTTCTACGGGTGGACCGGGGTCGGCGCGGGCTCGCCGGCGAGCACGGCGCGGGCATTGTCGATCGCGAGCATGGCCATCCGATCGCGGGTGGCGCGGCCGGCGCTGCCGATGTGCGGCAGCAGGACGACGTTGGGGAGCGCCAGCAGGTCGGGGTGGACAGCCGGCTCGTTCTCGAAGACGTCGAGTCCCGCTGCGCCGATCGTGCCGTCGGCCAGCGCGGCCGCCAGGGCGGCCTCGTCGACGATGGGGCCGCGAGCGGTGTTGACGAGGACCGAGCCCGGCCCCATCAGCCGGAGCTCCTCGGCGCCGACGAGATGCCGGGTGTCGGGGGTCAGCGGGCAGTGCAGCGACACGACGTCCGAGGCGACCAGCAGCTCGGGCAGCGGCAGCGTCTCGATGCCCAGGCGCGCCGCCTCCTCGCCGGCGGAGCGGGACGGGGTCGCGACGATGCGCATGTCGAAGGCGCGGGCACGTCGCGCCATCGCCAGCCCTATCCGGCCCAGGCCGACGATGCCCAAGGTCGCGCCGCTGCTGACGTCGAGGCCCACGAAGAGGTCCGGCCGCCAGGACCAGGGCTCGCCGCTGCGTACGAACGCGTCGGCCTCCACCACGCGACGGGAGGTGGCGAGCAGCAGCGCGAAGGCGAGGTCGGCGGTCGCCTCGTCGAGCACGCCCGGTGTGTTGGTCACGGTGATGCCACGAGCGGCGCAGGCGGCGGCGTCGATGTTGTCGTGGCCGACCGCCATGTTGGCGACCACGCGCAGCGACGGACCGGCCGCGTCGAGCAGCTCGGCATCGACCCGGTCGGTCAGCAGGCAGACGAGCGCGGCTGCCCCGCGTACGTCCGAGAGCAGTTCCGCGCGGGTCTGCCCGGAAGGATCCGCGGCGCAGGTCACCGGCCCGGGCAGCGTCTCCAGCGCCTGGCGGGCGCGGTCGCTGGGCCGGAAGCTGACGTGCAGCCGGCCTTGGTTCGGCGTGCTCACTCCTGCTCCTCCTCCCGGTCCTCGGCGAGGCTGCGGCGGATCCAGTTCTCGATGCCCGCGACGTGGGCCAGGGACAGCGCGGCGGCGATGCTCGGCTGTCGGTCCGCGATGGCCAGGGCGATGCCGCGATGCTCGCGCTGCGTCTGGTCGAAGGAGTCCTGCTGGGTCACGCCACGCCAGATCCGGGCCCGCTGGGTGCGGTTGGCGACGCCGTCGATGAACGAGCACAGCACGGTGTTGCCCGACGCGCGGGCGATGCGGTGGTGGAACTCCAGGTCGTTGGCCACGACCTCCTCCAGCGACGTCTCGGGCGTGACCGAGTCGACCAGCGCGAGCAGGTCGGTGGCCTCGTCCGGGGGCATCTGCAGGGCCGCCTTCTCGGCGGCCAGCGGCTCCAGCGCCCGGCGTACCTCGAAGAGGTCCAGGACGCTGGAGTCCTGGTGGAAGTCGATGACGAAGCCCATCGTCTCCAGCAGGATCTCCGGCGTCAGGCTGGTGACGTAGGTGCCGTCACCCTGGCGTACGTCGAGGATGCGCATCATCGAGAGCGCACGCACCGCCTCGCGCAGGGAGCTGCGGGAGATGCCGAGCTGGACCGACAGGTCGGCCTCGCGCGGGAGACGGTCGCCGGGCTTCAGGCTGCCGTCGAGGATCATCTCCTTGATCTTCTCGATCGCCTCGTCGGTCAGCGCCATCGGGATCCTGGTCCTCTCACTCGGTCGGTCGCAACCGTAACGTTGCCATGCCGCCGTCGACCGCCAGGGCCACGCCGGCGGTCGACCCCGAGGAGGGGCTGGCCAGGTACGCGACCGCGAGGGCGACCTCGTCCGCGCTGACCAACCGGCCGTGCGGCTGTCGCGCGTCCAGAGCAGCACGCTCGGCCTCGGGGTCGTCGGCCGAGTCGAGCAGGCGCTGCACCCAGGGGGTGGCGGCGGTGCCGGGGTTCACGCAGTTCACCCGGATGCCCTCCCGGAGGTGGTCGGCGGCCATGGCCTGCGTCAGGGACTGGACGGCACCCTTGCTCGCGGAGTAGACGGCTCGTTGCTGGATGCCCGTGGTCGCGGCCACCGAGGCGACGTTCACGATCGCCGCAGCGGGGGAGCGCCGCAGGTGCGGCAGCGCGGCGCGCGAGACTCGTACGGCACCGAGGACGTTGACGTCGAAGACCGCGTGCCACTGCTCGTCGGGGTTGTCCTCGACGGTGCCCTGGGCGCCGATGCCGGCGTTGTTGACCACGATGTCGAGCCGGCCGAAGTCTGCGACCGTCTGCTCCACCGCGGCCCTGATGCTCGCGTCGTCGGTGACGTCGGCGCGGATGCCGAGGGCCTTGGGGTGGATGCCATCGGGGTCGAGGTCGAGGGCCGCGACCTGGGCGCCCCGCTCCAGCAGGACCTCGACGACGGCGGCGCCGATGCCGGAGCCGCCACCGGTGACGAGGGCGACGAGCCCGTCGAGCTCGCGCGTTCCCTGGGCGCTCATGCCTGCGCCCCGAAGGCGACGTACTCCTGGCGCTGGCGGCCGAGTCCGTCGATCTCGATCTCGACGACGTCGCCGGGCTGGATGTAGGGGAAGCGGCCGGAGAGCGCGACGCCCTCCGGGGTGCCGGTCATGATCAGGTCGCCCGGGTCGAGAACCATGAACTGGCTGAGGTGGTGGATCACCGTCGCGACGTCGAAGATCTGGTCGGCGGTCACGGAGTCCTGTCGCGGCTCGCCGTTGACGAAGGAGCGCATGGTGAGCTTCTGGTGCTCGACCTCGTCGGGAGTCACGACCCAGGGGCCGATCGGGCTGAAGCCGGGGGCGATCTTGCCCTTGCTCCACTGGCCACCGGAGATCTCGAGCTGGAACTCGCGCTCGGAGAGGTCGTTGGCGACAACGAAGCCCGCGACGTGATCCAGGCTCTGGTCGGGGGAGTCGAGGTAGGACGCGCGCTTCCCGATCACCACGCCGAGCTCCACCTCCCAGTCCGTCTTGGTGCTGTTGCGCGGGATCGTGACGGTGTCGTTCGGCCCGGCGATCGTGTTGGGAGCCTTGAAGAAGATGACCGGCACCGAGGGCGGCTCCGAGCCGGACTCGGCGGCGTGTGCGGCGTAGTTCATGCCGATGCAGACGATGGCGCCGGGCTGCGTGATCGGGGCACCGACGCGCAGCGTGTCGGCGCCTTCGACGAGAGGGAGATCGCCCGCGGCGAGGGCGGCGGCGGCTCGCGCCGGTCCGTCGGAGGCCCAGAAGGCTCCGTCGATGTCGTCGGTGAGACCGGCCAGGCTGCGCACCTCGTCCTCGAGCACGACGACGGGCAGCTCCTCACCTGCGGGTCCCAGGCGGGCGAACTTCATGGTGTGGCCTCCAACGTTGATTAATCGGATCTATGGTGGTCTACGAGCGCCGAATACGGCCCTCAATGCATATTGACAGCCCAAACATCAGATGTCTAGCCTCGACGTGGCGGTCGGATGACCGTGGAGTCAGAGGTTGAGGAGGGCGGATGGAGATCCCGCTGTTCGGACTCGGCTGTGCACCGATGGGCAACCTGTTCCGGCCGCGCACCGACGAGGACTGTCACGCCACGCTCGACGCGGCCTGGCAGGCAGGCGTACGTCACTTCGACACCGCGCCCCACTACGGGCTGGGGTTGTCGGAGGAGAGGATCGGGCGGTTCCTGGCGACGCGTCCGCGGTCGGAGTTCGTCGTCTCGACCAAGGTGGGCCGGCTCGTGCGGCCCAACCCCGCCTGGGACGGGGAGTCCCAGGACGACATGGGCTTCGCGGTCCCGGCGAGCTCGCACCGGGTCCTGGACTACTCCGCCGACGGCGTACGCCGCAGCCTGGAGGAGTCGCTGACCCGGCTCGGCCTCGACCGTGTCGACATCCTCTACGTGCACGACCCCGAGCTGTCCGGTGACCCGGCGGCAGTCGAGACCGCGCTCACCGGCCTGGCGAAGCTCCGCGAGGAGGGCATGGTCGACGCGATCGGGACCGGCTCCCTGTCGGTCCAGGCGCTCACCGCGACGGTCGAGACCGGCCTCGCCGACGTGGTCATGGTCGCCAACCGCTACACGCTCCTCGATCAGTCCGTCGCCGACGGCCTGCTCGAGGCGTGCGACCGGCACGGCACCAGGATCGTCGCCGCGGCCGTGTTCTCCAGCGGCCTGCTCGCCACCACCCCGCGCAGGGGTGCGATGTACAACTACGGCGAGGTGCCCGAGGACATCCTCGAGCGCGCGCTGAGGATCGGCGAGGTGTGCGAGGCCCACGGGGTCGAGATCGCCACCGCTGCGCTGCACTACCCGCTGCAGGATCCGCGGGTCGTGTCGGTGGTGGCGGGCGCAGGCCGGCCCGAGCAGGTGAGGCAGAACCTCGAGCGTCTGGCAGCCACGGTCCCCGACGCGCTGTGGGCCGACCTGGCCGGCCAGGGGCTGGTGCCGTCGTGCGCGTAGCCCTCATGGTCACCTGCATCAACGATGCCCTGTTCCCCGACACCGGGCGCAACGTCGTCCGGCTCCTCCGCCGCCTCGGCGTCGAGGTGGACTTCCCCCAGGCCCAGACCTGCTGCGGCCAGCCGATGGTCAACACCGGCTACCTCGACGAGGCGGTGCCGGTGCTCCGCACCTTCGTCCGTGCCTTCGAGGGGTACGAAGCAGTCGTCACGCCCTCGGGTTCGTGCGCCGGATCGGCCCGACACCAGCACGACCTGGTGGCCCGCCGCAGCGGCGACGAGGGCCTGCGGGCGGCGGCGCGCGAGACGTCCGAGCGTGTCTACGAGCTCAGCGAGTTCCTCGTCGACGTCCTCGGCGTCGAGGACGTCGGTGCCTACTTCCCGCACCGGGTGACCTACCACCCGACCTGCCACTCGCTGCGGATGCTCGCGGTCGGCGACCGGCCGATGCGGCTGCTCCAGCAGGTCCGAGGGATCGACCTGGTGGACCTGCCCGGCGCGACCGAATGCTGCGGGTTCGGCGGCACCTTCGCGATGAAGAACTCCGACACGTCGATCGCCATGGGCTCCGACAAGGCCCGGCACGTACGCGAGACCGGGGCCGAGGTGCTGGTGGCCGGTGACCGGTCCTGCCTGACCCATGTCGGAGGCCTGCTCTCACGGCAGCGTGCCGGCGTACGCGTCATGCATCTGGCCGACGTCCTGGCCCAGACCGAGCCTGCCGCGGTGGGTGCCTGATGACCGGCACGTTCGTCGGGATGCCGGTGTTCCCGAAGGCTGCCCGCGAGGCGGTCGGCGACTCCCAGCTGCGCCGCAACCTCGCGCACGCCACCGGCACCATCCGCGCCAAGCGCGCCGCCGTCGTCGGCGAGGTCGAGGAGTGGGAGGAGCTGCGCCTGGCCGGTGCGGCGATCAAGGAGAACGTGCTGCTCCACCTCGACGAGCATCTGGTACGTCTCGAGGAGTCGCTCACGAAGGCCGGCGCGACCGTCCACTGGGCGAGCGACGACGCGGAGGCGTGCCGCATCGTCGGCGACATCGCCGCCGCGCACGACGCCACCGAGGTGGTGAAGGTGAAGTCGATGGCGACCCAGGAGATCGGTCTCAACGAGGCGCTGGCCGCCCGCGGCATCGACGCCTGGGAGACCGACCTGGCCGAGCTGATCGTGCAGCTCGGCGACGACCTGCCGAGCCACATCCTGGTTCCCGCCATCCACCGCAACCGCGCCGAGATCCGCGAGATCTTCGCCTCCGCGATGGGTGAGGTCGGCCGTCCCGCTCCGGAAGACCTCACCGACGAGCCCGCGCGGCTCGCGGAGGCCGCCCGCCTGCACCTGCGCGAGAAGTTCCTGCGCGCCAAGGTAGGTGTCTCGGGCGCCAACTTCGCGGTCGCCGAGACCGGGTCCCTCGTCGTGGTGGAGTCGGAGGGCAACGGCCGGATGTGCCTGACCCTTCCTGAGGTGCTGGTCTCGGTGGTCGGCATCGAGAAGGTCGTGCCGACCTGGGACGACCTCGACGTCTTCCTCCAGCTCCTGCCGCGCTCGGCGACGGGAGAGCGGATGAACCCCTACACCTCGGTGTGGTCCGGCGTCACCCCGGACGACGGCCCGCAGGAGGTGCACGTGGTGCTCCTCGACAACGGCCGCACCCGTGCACTGGCCGACGAGGTCGGCCGGCAGGCGCTGCGTTGTATCCGCTGCTCGGCCTGCCTCAACGTCTGCCCGGTCTACGAGCGCACCGGCGGCCATGCGTACGGCTCGGTCTACCCGGGCCCGATCGGCGCCATCCTCAACCCGCTGCTGAAGGGCGTCGGGCACGACGACCAGACCGACTCCCTCCCGTACGCCTCGACGCTGTGCGGCGCCTGCTTCGAGGCCTGCCCCGTGCGCATCGACATCCCTTCGGTGCTCGTGGAGCTGCGCTCGCAGGTCGTCGACGCTCACCGCGGCGGCGTACCCAAGCCCGAGGCGGTCGCGATGAAGGCCGCCGGCGCGACGCTCGCGTCCGGACGCCGGCTCGGCCTCGCCGAGCGCCTCGCCGGCACCGGAATCAGGCTTGCCCGCCGCGCCGGCGCGCGCCCCTGGACACAGGCTCGCGACCTGCCGGACCCGCCGGCCGAGTCCTTCCGCGCCTGGTGGCGCCGCACCGAAGGAGGTGCCGATGAGCACCCGTGAGGAGATCCTGGGCCGAGTCCGGCAGGCGCTCGGCGACACGCCCCACCCGACCGCTGAGGTGCCGCGCGGCTACCGGGTCGTCGGCGACGACCTCGACCGGTCCACCGTGCTCGCCCGGTTCGTGGAGAGGGTCGAGGACTACCGCGCCACCGTCACCCGGTGCCGCGCGACGGAGGTCGCCGAGGTGCTCGCGCGGGCGGTCGCCGGCCGGAGCGTCGTCGTACCCGCGGGCCTGCCGTGGCCGGTCCGCGGATCCGTCGACGACACCGGGCAGTCGGCCGCCGAGCTCGACGCCATCGACGCGGTCGTTTCAGCGGCCGCGCTCGGCATCGCCGCCACCGGCACGGTCGTGCTCGATCACGGCCCCGGTCAGGGACGTCGCGCGCTCACCCTCGTCCCGGACCTGCACGTGTGCGTGCTCGGAGCCGCCCAGGTCGTGGCCGGTGTCCCGCAGGCCGTCGCCCGGCTCGACCCGGCGATGCCGCAGACCTGGATCAGCGGCCCGTCGGCGACGAGCGACATCGAGCTCGACCGCGTCGAGGGCGTCCACGGCCCGCGCACCCTGCACGTCGTCCTCGTCGACGACCTCTGACCCTTCGCCCACCACACCGAGAGGACTCCCACCATGACCCGACACGGCTCCGTGGTCCGGCTGCGCCCCGAGAAGGAGGCGGAGTATGTCGAGCTGCACGCCGCTGTATGGCCCGAGGTGCTCGAGCGCCTGACCGCCAGCGGCATCCGCAACTACTCCATCTTCCTGCGCGACGGCTGGCTCTTCAGCTACTTCGAGTACGTCGGGACCGACTACGAGGCGGACATGGCCGCGATCGCTGCCCATGACGTGACCCAGCGGTGGTGGGAGATCACCGCCCCGTGCCAGGAGCGGCTGCCCACCGCCTCCGAGGACGAGCAGTGGTCCACGATGACCGAGGTCTTCCACCTTGACTGAGCCCCGGCGTATCGACGCCCACCACCACGTGTGGGACCTCGAGGTCCGCGACCAGGAGTGGACGCGCGATCTCCCGGCCATCCGTCGCTCGTTCTCCTTCGACGACCTCCGGCCCCACCTGGACGACCACGAGATCGCCGGGACCGTCGTCGTCCAGACCGTCGCGGTCGCCGAGGAGACCCCCGAACTGCTCGCGCTGGCGGCGGCCACCCCCGAGATCCTCGGGGTCGTCGGCTGGGTCGACCTCACCGCCTCGGACGTCGCCGACCGGCTCGCCGAGCTGCGCGAGGGCCCCGGGGGAGACCTCCTGGTCGGCATCCGGCACCTGGTGCAGTCCGAGCCCGATCCCGAGTGGTTGCTCCGTGACGACGTGCTGCGGGGGCTCACCGCTGTCGCTGATGCGGGCCTCGTCTACGACCTGCTGGTGCGCCAGCCCCAGCTGCCGGCAGCCGTCGGCGCTGTCGAGCAGGTCCCCGGCGGGCGTTGGGTGCTCGATCACGTCGGCAAGCCCGTGATCGACCCCGCCGCCTTCGACGAGTGGGCGGGACACGTCGCCGCGCTAGCCCGCCACGACTCGGTGGCGTGCAAGCTGTCCGGGCTCGTCACCGAGCTCGCCCCGGACCAGCCGATCGACGCGGTGCTTCCCTGGGCTGCGCACGTCATCGACGTCTTCGGCGCCGAGCGCACCATGATCGGATCGGACTGGCCGGTCTGCCTGCTGCGCTCGTCCTACGGCGCGGTGATCGACCTCGCCGACACGGTGCTCGCCGGGCTCGACGACACCGGCCGAGCCGACGTCCGGGGTGGCACGGCCGCTCGGGTCTACGGCCTCGCCACCTGAATCGGCGTCGCCCGGAAACATTGGAAAACGCTTGCCCACACCTTGCCTGTGATGTTAGACACATGTCATACGTCATATCTCAAGGAGACGGACATGCAGACTCGCACGACACGCCGCGCCCGCGCGGCGGCGGCCGTGGTCCTGGCAGCACTCGGTTCGACGGTCCTCGTCACCGGTACGCAGCCCGCCACCGCGGCCGAGACGACCCTCACGGTCCACGTCGCCCCTGACGGCGACGACGCCGACCCGGGCACGAAGAGCCGGCCGCTGCGGACGGTGGAAGCGGCCCGCGACGCGCTGGCCGGACGTACCTCCGCGGAGGACCGAGGCACGGTGATCGTCCACGGCGGCGAGTACGTCCTCGACGACGCGATCGACCTGACCGGTCCCGAGCACTCCTGGGTCACCTACCGTGCCGCGGCGGGGGAGAAGGTCCGTCTCACGGGAGCGCACGCCCTGGAATCCCAGGGCTGGCGGCCGCTTGCGGACCTGTCCGAGGAGGAGCTCGCCCAGCCGCGGTTCTCCTCGAACGCCCGACTCGACTCGCCGGCCCTGCGTGAGGGCGTGTGGGTCTACGACCTGGGCGCCGAGGGCATCGACCCCGGCACGCTCTACAAGAACGGGTTCAACTGGCTGCCGCAGCCCTTCGCTCCCGAGCTCGTCGTCGACGGCGGGACGCAGACGCTCGCGCAGTTCCCCAACCAGGAGGGCTGCACCGGGGCCGACTCCAGCTGCCACCTCTACGGCGACGGCGGCAAGTGGAAGGTCCCGGCGACCAACGACCTCATCCAGTGGACGCTGCGAGACCGGTTCGGGATGGAGCCCGACTGGGCGATCAGCGGGACGACGCCGCGTGCGCAGTTCGAGGACAAGAAGCAGCAGCTCGCCAACCCCGCGGACCGCGACACCTGGTCCCAGGACGAGATGCGCAAGATGACCCCTCCCCTCTACGAGGTCGGTGGCCGTCTGCTCGAGAACAACCGCTACCAGGGCTGGGCGCCTGAGGGCGTGCCGGAGATCATCGATCACGGCACCCGCGGCTTCGGTGCCTACTCCCACATCCCGGTGCAGGCCGACCCGCAGGAGCTCACCGACGTCGACAACGCGACGTACGAGACCGAGGCGTGGCTCTCGGGATACCTCGGCAACAACTACGCCAACGACATGGTGCGGCTGGTCTCCTGGAGCGGCACCACGATGTACGCCAAGTACCCCTCGATGTACTGGCCCCGCAACGACTACACCAAGGTCAAGGCGATCAACATCCTCTCCGAGATGGATGCCGAGGGTGAGTACTACATCGACCGCCACGCGGGCAACGACGTCGTCTACTACAAGCCGGCGGGCGGGACGATGGAGGGCAAGAGCGCGACGCTGCGCGCCTTCGACGACAACATCTTCCGGCTCGAGGGCACCACGGGCGTGACGCTGAAGGGCCTGTCGATGTCGGACTCGCTGATCAGCGCGGTCCAGCTGCTCGACGCCGAGAAGACGCTGATCGACGGCGTCGACATCTCCAACGTCAGCATGGACGCGATCCGCATCGGCGAGACCACCGAGTCGATCACCGCCCTGCCCGACTACGAGACCGTACGCGGCGGCCACGACAACGTCGTGCAGAACTCCTACCTCCACGACCTCGGCGGCGGCGGAGTCCTGCTCGGCGGCGGTGATCGCAGCACTCTCGAGCGCGGCGACAACGTGGCCCGCAACAACGAGATCGCTCGTTTCTCGCGGCTGGCGACCTACACGCCGGCCGGCTATCTGTACGGCGTCGGCAACAGCTTCGAGAACAACTACGTCCACGACGCGCCCCACATGGCGGTGCAGATCATGGGCAACGACATGCGCGTCAACCACAACTTCTTCTACGACCTGGTGAAGAACGCCGGCGACCAGGGCGTCGTCTACACCGGGCGTGACTACACCTATCTGGGCAACGAGGTCGCGTACAACTTCTTCGACACCATCGGCGGCTCCAACGACGCGTTCTACATGGATGACGGCGTCTCGGGGATGCGGTTCCACCACAACGTGGTGAAGAACGCGCACTCGGGTGTGTTCTTCCAGTCGGGCCACAGCAACAATGCGACGGACAACGTGTTCATCGACGTCGACCAGACCGGCCACGACCAGCTCTACCACCGCAACGGCGAGACCGGCCTGCCGGTGCCCAACGGCTGGGTGGTGCAGAGCCGCTACAACTCGTTCCTCGACGTACGGCCGGGAGAGAAGTACTCGGCCACCGATGAGGACGTCGCCCGCTGGCACCGTCACTACACAGGCGGCAAGGCCCGCTACTCCGACGGGAAGCCGATCGTGTTCCCGGAGATCGGGGACTGGTACGTCCCGCGCGTCACCGCGACCGGCGAGGACTGCAAGAAGGCGGACTACGCGCCCGCTGCCACCAACGGCTGCGACCGTGCGACCGTGTGGGAGAACCCGAACTCCCTCTATGTGCCCGCTCGCAATGCGATCGACCGCTCGGTCATCATCGGCGGCGGCGAGTACCGCGCCGGGGAGAACTCGTTCGCCGACCCGGCCGCGACCTATCGCCTCGCCACGTGGAGCGACAAGATCAACACCAACCTCAGCAAGCCTGCCTCGCTCGAGGCCGCCGGGCTCGACCTCGACACCCTGAGCTTCAGCTACACCGGCGAGGTCGCGCAGACCTTCGGCCGGAAGTGGGTGGCGAACTGGAACCGGCTGGTCACCAGGGACGGCATCGGGCTCCCCGGCGGCCCGGCCGCCGGCTGAGCCTTCCCGGACAGAGCAGTCAGGTCGTCTGCGCGATCCACTCGCGCAGGCGACCTGCCTCGCTCGGCAGCAGCGACATGTCGTCGTCGGGCAGGAATTCCAGCAGGACGTCCGTCGGTCGCCCGGTGGCAGCGAGCATCTCCAGGGCCGCCGGCCAGAGGTCGGCGCGGGCCGCCAACGGCAGGCGCTCGTGACGTGGCCACCAGGAGAACGCATGCACCGCACGTACGTGCGGGAGCAGCCGGGCCAGCCCGGCCAGGGCCACTTCCGCAGGCTCGCCCACCCGGGGCTGCCAGTAGGTGCCGACGTTCGGCCGGTCCACCTCGGCGACTAGATCGAGCGTGGACTCGACCGTGTCCGCGAGCGTCAGGTCGTGGTGCTCGAAGGCGAGCTCGAGGCCGTGGCCAGCCGCCTCGTCGGCCAGTCTCTGTACGCGGCGTACGACCTCGGCGCGCTCGGCGGGGGAGGCCTCGGCCGAGCCGGTGGTGCCGGCCCAGATGCGTAGGCGTGTGCAACCCAACGCCAGGGCCGCGCCGATCAGCGCGACCCCGTCGTCCGGCGTGGCCCGCCAGTAGGTGCCGTAAGAACTGACGACCAGCCCGGCGGCAGCGGTCGCGTCGGCCAGACCGCGCAGGTCGCCGGCAGGCGGGGCGTGGACGTCCGCGCCCCATTCGATGCAGGCCAGACCGGCCTCCGCGGCGGCCTCGAGCACCCGGTCCGTCGGGAGGTGACGGGCCGTGACGGAGCACAGCCCGGGACGCAGCAGGGGCCGGCCGGTGGGCGTGCTCAGAGCGCGCCCCGGTAGGTCGTGCCCAGCGTGGAGACGTCCGTGGGGCGATCTGAGGTGTCCACGCGACGCATGCCGTCGTTGGTCTCGAGGAAGAGCGGCGCCTCGGGATAGCGCAGTTCGTCGTCGAGCGGCACCTTGTCGGTCCATGCGAAGAAGTCGCGCCCGAACACCGCCCGGTCCTTGCGGCCGTAGAGGTGGAGGTCGCCCGCGGTGAGCGGGCTGCGGATGCACCAGTGCACGCCGTGCTCCGCCCACACGGCACGGTTGGTCATCAGCACCGACTGGCGCTCGTCGGGCGTGAGCACCGTCGTCCAGAAGTCCGGGCCCGGGTCCTCGGCGTCGTCGGCGAGGAAGACCAGGTCGTGGGCGTGCCACGCGGTGCTCGGGGCGACGTCGGCCTCGGTGCCCCAGTGGGTCGCCGAGGCGAAGTAGCCGGCCGGGGCCTGATAGTGCGCGTACGTCGCCCGGCAACGCGCCATGAACTCCTCGAGCTCGGCGTCGGGGCGCACCCGGCACACCTCGCGGATGCCGTGCAGCGACAGTCCCATGCCTGCGATCAGCATGGGGGTGTCGCTCTTCAGGGTCGTGCTGGGTGCGACGTACCAGTAGCGGTGGAAGCGGGTCTGGCCGTCCGCGTCGGTCCACGCCGAGCGGGCCACGTGGCGGCACAGCCGCACCGCCTCGTCGAGGTAGCGCTGCTCACCCAGGCGGAGATGGCCGAGCAGCAGTGGCATGATCATCAGGCCGTAGTACTCCGCGGGCTCGAGGATCCCGCCGGTGACCCGATCCTCGGCCTGCCGCCAGGTGCCCGAGGAGTCGGCGTCCGGGACTCCGGGCTCGTGGTGGCGGGCGATGAGGACGTCGAGGTCCTCGCCGATCTCGGCCAGCCCACTGTCGTCACCGGTCACCTCGGAGAGCAGCAGCTTGACCCAGACCCGGGCGTACTCCTGGTTGCAGGTGCCGTCCTCGGCCGGGCGGCCGCCGCCGAAGGAGTGGAGGGCGACCAGGTTGCGGCGGACGACGTCGACGATGCGGTCGACCTCGGCGTCGTCGAGCAGGTGCCGGGCGTGCTTGAGCCCGAGGAGCAGACCGATGCTGCCGGTGGCGTTGTGGATCAGGCCGGTCGTGGCCGACTCCCCGACCTGGAAGCCGACGTGCTTGTACTGGTCGTCGTCCTGCAGGGCGCTGCTCTGGAAGCGCATCATCCGGCGCCACACCTCGGCGGCCCGGTCGTCGGGCTGCGCGGCGAGGAGCTGTGCGACGGCGCCGAGCGCCGGCGCGGAGAAGGCGGCGTGGCCGCTGGTCCAGTCGAGGAAGGTCGCCGGGTTCGTGCCCCACACGCTGTGGTTGTGGAAGCCGTTGATCGCCCCTTCGTCGGTGACCCAGGTCAGGAACCAGCGGGTCAGGTGGGCGAGGTCGGGCGCAGGGGTGGGGGTCGTCACATCGGTCTCCGGTTTCAAGGTGTCGGTCATGCGCTGGTGGCCAGGCTGGTGGGGTCGACCGGGCGCAGAGGCGGCCGGCCCTCGATCAGGGCACGCACCTCGTCGACGGCGCCGCGGCCCAGGCGGTGCAGCTCACTGCCCTGCGAGCCGGCGATGTGCGGGGTCAGGGTGACGTTGGGGAGGCTCCACATCGGATCGTCAGCGGCCAGCGGCTCGGGCTCGGTCACATCGAGAACCGCGCGTAGCCGGCCCAACACCAGCTCGGCGCGGAGCGCGTCGTGGTCGACGATCCCTCCTCGGGCGGTGTTGATCAGCGTCGCGCCGTCGCTCATCAGCCCGAGCAGGCGGGCGTCGACGAGGTGCCGGGTCTGCGGCAGCAGCGGTGCGTGGAGCGAGACGACGCGCGAGCGCGCGAAGAGCTGGTCGAGGTCGACGAGCTCGGCGCCCAGCTCGGTGGCGCGCGCCGCGTCGATCGTGGGGTCGCTGACCAGGACGGTGAGGTCGAACGGGGCGAGCAGCTCGATCAGTGCCCGGCCCGTGGCCGAGGCGCCCAGCACGCCGACGGTCGTGCCGTACGCACCGTCGATGGTGTCGTCGACGGTGAGATCGGGAGCCACGCGCTCGGCGCGGAACCGCTCGGTCAGCGGCAGGACCGACTTCGTCGCCCACAGCACCGCGGCCAGGGCGTACTCGGCGACGGGGCGGGCGTTGGGCTCCACGCCGCAGGTGACCCGGAGGTCACGCTCCCAGGCTGCCGAGGTGAAGAAATATTTCACCGAGCTGGCGGCATGGACGACCGCGCGCAGCCGTGGCATCCGGGCGAGCGCCGACGCGTCGATGGTCGGCGTGCCCCAGGCGGTGATGAGCACCTCCACCTCGGCGGCACGTGGGTCGTCGTAGGACGTCAGCACCTCGTCGGCATCGATGTCGACGAGCTCGCCCAGCTCGGCCAGGAGGGGTGCATCGAAGAACCGATGCTGAAGATGGGGAGTCATCGCAAAAGCGGCGCGCACGAGGCGGATCCTCTCGGTCGTCGAGGCTGTCGGGGCCGTTTCGGAAACGGCGAGATCTGGGCTTGCCCATTTAAACATAAGATGTGTTATCTTCGTCACGTTGGCGCCCGGGATAGCGCTTTCCTCACTCCGGTGGTCGGCAGTCCGAATCGCCAGAGTCCACGCGAACAACCTCCGTCGGATGAAGATCGACGGACGACGAAACGGAGATTCCTGTGGAGACACGACGCTTGTGGAGGGCGGGTGCTGTCGCAGCGGTTCTGCTTCCCCTGATCGCGACCGCGGCCTGCGGAGGCAACGGCGCCGCCAGCGACGACAGCAAGGAGGTGCGGGTGCTGGTCAACCTGACCGACAACCTCACCAAGGACTTCTGGAACGATCTGGTGAAGCCCTTCGAGGACGAGACCGGCATCGACGTCAAGATCGAGGGTCCGACCGGCACCAACGTGAGCGAGACCTTCAGCTCTCAGCTCGCTGCGGGCACCGCCCCCGACGTGGTGCAGTCGATCTTCCCTGACGACCAGATCGCTCCTGAGGTGCTCGACCTCTCCGACGAGAGCTGGGTAGAGGACACGCCGATGGTCGACACCTACGCCATCGACGGCAAGCGACTGGTCGCCGGTGTCGGCTCCCAGGCGCAGTCGCTCGTCTACTACAACAAGACGGCCTTCGAGAAGGCCGGCGTCAAGGCCACCCCGCAGACCTGGGACGAGTTCGACGCCGCGCTCGGCAAGCTCGCCGAGGCCGGCTACACCCCGCTGCAGACCGCGGGCCAGTGGGAGACCGGCCTCCAGCTCCAGCAGCTGTGGCACCCCACCCTCAACACCGAGCAGCCCGAGTGGCAGTCGGCCGTCGCCGACGAGAAGCTGACCCTCGGTGACGCCTTCGAGCCGATGTTCGAGCACTACGCCACCTGGCTGGGCGACGGCTACATCAAGAAGACCGATGTCGGCCTCGACCCGACCACGGCCGACGCCAACTTCATGGACGGCAAGGTCGGGATGTACCCGCTCGGGAGCTGGCTCGTCGCCAGCCTGGACAACGCGGGCGAGCTCCCCTTCGAGGTGGGCGTCTTCTCCCCGCCGGTGGACAAGGGCATGGCCTACCCCGGCCCCCAGGGCGCCACCATGGCCAGCCCCTACATGGTCTACGCCGGTAGCGAGCGCTCCGACGAAGCCCTCCAGCTCGTCGAGTACCTCGTGACCGACCAGGCTGCGATCGAGAGCCAGCTGACCGCCGACGGCGTGTTCCGTGCCGGAGCCTCCGTCGAGCAGTCCCCGGTCGCGACGGAGATCCAGGCGATCATCGACGAGGCACCCGAGCTGGTGACGGTGGGCGAGGGCGCGGGCGACATCCGCCTGCCCGTCGTGGGCCTCAACGACAAGTTCACCGAGATCGTGCAGAGCCTCTACACCGGAACCAGCCCCGAGGATGCCGCGAAGGCGCTCGACGACTGGGCCGAGCAGAATGGCTGACCCCTCGGGGCCACGACGAGGAGAACGATGATGGCTCTCATGAGCGCCAGCAACACCGACACCCCTCCCGCGGCAGCGGACCTGCCGCGGGAGGGAGAGGCCCGGCCTCGCCGGCCTCGCCGGCCGATCGGCCGGTCATCTGGTTCCCGTCCACGCACCTCGCGGTGGGTGGAGGCCTCGATGGTGCTGCCCGCGTTGGTGGTCTTCGTCGGCCTCCTCGTCGTGCCCGTCGGGTACGCCGTCTACTACAGCTTCACCGACTACAACGGCTTCCCGACACAGACTCCGGAGATCGTCGGCTTCGACAACTACGTGAGGCTCTTCGAGTCCGCTGACGTCAGAGGCTCCATGGTCGTGACCGCGATCGTCGCGGTCGCGGGGTCGATGGTGATCAACGCCGCGGCACTGGGCCTGGCTCTCCTGCTGTGGCGGACCACCCGCTTCACCGCGTTCGCCCGGGTGGTCATGTTCTACCCTCACGTGCTCAGCCTGATCGTGGTCGGCTTCCTCTGGTCGGCGATCCTGGGCCCGCAGGGCGCCGTCAACTCGCTGCTGGAGAGCGTGGGGAGCAGCCCGCTCCCGTTCCTCAGCGACGAGACCTGGGCGCTCGCCACCCTGATCCTCGTCATCGCCTGGGCGCAGTTCGGCGTCCAGCTGCTCATCTATCTCGCCGGGCTCCAGGCCGTGCCCGCCGAGCTCTTGGAGGCCTCGCGCATGGACGGCGCCAATCGCTGGCAGACCTTCCGCCACGTCACCTGGCCGGCTCTCGCGCCGTCGGTGACGGTGGCCCTGATCACCTCGATGATCTCGTTGATCAAGACCTACGACGTCGTCGTGTCCCTGACCGGCGGCGGGCCGGCGGGTTCCACGAAGACCTTCGCCTATCAGATCCTCGCCGTGGAGTTCCCCAAGCGGCAGGTCGGGCTGGCCTCGGCTGAGGCCGTGGTCCTCATCCTGGTGGCTGCGATCCTCGCGTTCGGTGTGCTCGCGCTGCGACGCCGTCACGACCAGGGAGTCCAGGAATGAGCGCCCTGCGAGCACTGACGGGTCGCCGGAGCCTGACCGGCGAGCGTCGTACGCCGGCCTGGTACGCCGCGGTCACCGCGCTGTGCCTGTTCATGCTGGTCCCGATGTACCTCCTGGTCGTCAACGCGTTCAAGGACCAGCGCGACATCGTCAGCAGGCCCTTCTCGCTCTCGCCCGGCCAGTTCACGCTCGAGCATCTCGTCGCTGCCTGGAACAACCCGGACTTCGACATCGCGTTCGGCTACGCCGTGACGATCGGGTTGGTCATCTGCGTCAACATCGTCTCCATCGGTGTGTGCGCGCCCGCGGCGTACGTCATCGCCCGTTCGCCTCGCCCTGTGTTCGGTGCGGCGCTGCTGTTCTTCATCTCGGGCATGTTCATCCCGACCCAGGTGATCCTCGTGCCGGTGATCTTCGTGCTCCGGGCGCTCGGGCTGATGTCGACGTTCCCCGGGCTGGTGCTCTTCATGGCCTCGGCGACGGTGCCGTTCACGATCTTCGTCTTCACCGGGTTCATCCGGATGCTGCCCGCCTCGCTTGACGAGGCGGCGGCGATCGACGGCGCCGGTCCGTACCGGACGTTGTGGACGATCATCCTGCCGCTCATGAAGCCGATCGTGGCGACCGTGTTCATCCTGAACACCTTGAGCGTGTGGAACGACTTCGCCAGCCCGCAGCTCATCCTGGGTCCCGGCTCGGGCCTCTACACGGTCACCACCGGTGTCTACGCCTCGGTGGGGGAGTACTCCGCCGACTACACGCAGGTGTTTCCGACTCTGCTGCTGGCCGTGCTGCCCATCCTGGTGATCTTCGTGCTCACGCAGCGCTGGGTGATGAGCGGCCTGGCCGCCGGAGCGGTCAAGGGGTGAGGCGTGGGCGGCCGGGTGGCCGCCCACGCACGGGCTCAGTCCTCGCGGTTGCCGGCGTCGGGCAGGGGCAGCCTGCGGCGGCGCCATGCCTCGAGGATGTGGTTGTTCATCGCGTCCTGCGCCCGCACCGAGTCGCCCTCGGAGATCGCGGCATGCACGGCCTCGTGCTCACGCAGGGTCACGGCAAACGCGTCGGGTGTGTCGACCCCGTGGTAGCGGGAGCTCTCCAGTGCGTGGTCCATGAGCGTACGAGCGATGTTGCCGGCGAGCCGGTTGCGGGAGAGCTCCATGACGGTCTCGTGGAAGGCCACGTCGGCGGCGCGGAAGACGTCCTCGTCGGCGGTGCTCTCTCGCATCCGCTGCATCGCCCGGTCGAGCTCGGCGACCTGCTCGTCCGATCGCCGCTGGGCGGCCTCTGCCGCCATCACCGACTCGAGCTGGGCGCGGACGACACTGAGCTCGTCGAGGATGCCCAGCGTCTCGTCGTGCTTGATCAAGGCGGAGAGGACCACTCGGTCCATCGTGTTCCACGCCGTCATCGGGCGCACCTCGGTGCCACGCCCGCGCGCGATCGTGACGAGGCCCTTCTCCTCGATGCGCTTCACGGACTCGCGTACGACCGTGCGGCTCACGCCGAACTGCTCGCTGAGCGGTCCTTCGGGCGGCAGCGCGTCGCCCGGAGCCAGGCGCCCGGAGACGATCGCGTCGACGAGCTCGTCGACGACGACCACGCCGAGCATCGGCTGCCGGTCACGCGGCTGGGAGAGGACCGTGGTGGTCCGGGAAAGCGGTTGCGGCATAACCGGAAGTGTAGGACATCGTACGTCGCCGCGACGCTCATCTGACCGTGCGGCGTGGACCCATGCGAGGCATCTCATCATCCAGTCAGCTCTTGACACGTCATATGTATGACATCACCCTAGTTGCGTGGCGTATGTCACACGGAGCTCGTCTCGGAGGCCGCACGGCCACCCTTGGGTGGTCCTTCTGTCTCTCGCCGGGCGCTCCGCCCCCATAGAGAAGGGAACGGACCATGCAGCAACCAATGACGCGCCGCCTGGGCGCGTTGGCCGCGGCGGCCGTCGTAGCGGTCACCGGCTTCGCGGTCACCACGCAAACCGCCGACGCGGCGGGAGGAAAGTGCAAGGCCCTCTGGGTCTCGACCGACGGCAGCGACAAGGCCGCCGGGTCGGAGAGCGCGCCGTTCGCGACCCTGGAGCGTGCCCGCGACCAGATCCGCGACAAGAAGCTCAATGCCCAGATGGGTTGCGACGTCACGGTCAACGTCCGGGCCGGCGAGTACCAGGTGGACTCCACGCTCGAGCTCGATGACCGCGACAGCGGGAGCAACGGCCACGACGTGGTCTACCGGTCGGTGGACGGACCGGGTAAGGCGGTCGTGACCGGCGCGAAGGAGCTGACCGGGTGGGAGCCGTTCCGCGACGGGATCTACAAGACCAAGGTCGAGCCGGGGCAGCGGTTCTACACGCTGTTCGAGGACGGTGCACGAGCCGAGGTCGCCCGTTATCCCAACCGTGGGTCGGAGGACTCGCACGGGCCGTACCTCTTCTCCAAGCTCGGCGAGCCCGAGAAGGAGGCTGTGCGGCAGTGGCTGTACTGGGAGGAAGGTGACTGGGACCCGGCATGGGACGACACCCCGACCAGCAACCCCTTGGCCAACGCCCAGGTGACCGTGTGGTCCGGTGGCTCCTGGAGCTGGTTCACCGACACCGTGCCGCTCGGTGGGGCCGACTACCGCAAGGGCTTCACCACGCTGAAGTACTGGACCCGCTACGCGCTGGTCAACAGCGGTGGCGGCTCGCGCTACTTCATCCAGAACGCTCTCCCGTTCCTCGACCAGGCGGGTGAGTACTACTTCGACTACGCCAACAACGAGGTCTACTACAAGCCGAAGGGCGACATCAGCAAGGTGCGGATCATGGCGCCGACGGTGAAGAAGCTGATCGATGTGAAGGGTGCGACGCCGGAGCGGCGCGCACACGACATCACCTTCGACGGGATCGGGCTGCAGCACAGCGACTTCGTCGACTGGTACCGCGCGGGATGGATCTCGGCGGGCGACTCGGGTGAGCCCCACAAGTACCCCGAGTACGACCGGCAGATCGAGATGCCGCGCAACCGGTTCGGTGCGATCACGCTGGAGAACACCAAGGACATCACGCTGACCAACCTGCATGTCTCCGACACCGGGTTCATGGGTGTCTACGCCCTGTTCGCCAACGAGGGGCTGAAGGTCACCAACAGCCTGTTCGAGAACATCGGCGCGGACGCGATCAAGATCGAGGGCGGTTGGCCCGGCGAGGGCGACCTGAGCCACGGACACACGATCTCCAACGTGTTCATCGACCACATCGGCGAGCTGGTGCCCGGCGACGCTTCCGGGATCGAGCTGATGGACACCGGCAACAACCTGGTCGAGAACGTCTTCGTCAACCACTCCGCGCGGTACGGCATCAGCCTGGAGTCGCGTCCGGAGGTCATCGACGGCGAGCAGTACACCGACAACAACACCTTCCGCTACATCGAGATCCAGAACGCCGGCCTGGACTCGGGTGACATGGGCGCGTTCTACACGTACGGCGTGGCCAACCAGGATCCGCACCCCGTCAAGAACAAGGTGGAGCAGATGGTGATCGGTGACGTACTGACCGACCCGGTCGGGGAGATGCCCGACTCCGGTACGCGCGGCATCCACATGGACGCCGGCGGCTGCGGGTTCTCCTTCGCCAACATCGAGGTCGGAGAAACCACCGACCAGTCCTACCAGTCCTACCAGTGCAACGAGGTCACCAACGGCAACTGGAACGACGGGTTCGACGCCTCGAAGATGGAGTACGACAAGATCGGCATCACCTCGGAGTTCCCCTACGACGTGACTGCCCAGATCGAGGCGGCCCGCTCCTAGGGACCCGCTGACCCGGCTTCGTGCTGGGAGCACCACCACCGCAGGCCCGGCGCATCGCGCCGGGCCTGCGGCCGTCTCGGGTTGGATCGCTCTGCCGGGAAACGAGCGATGATGAGGCGACCTTATGACCGTGGTGGCTGCGCGATGCTCCCGCCGGACGCATGGCACTGCCGTCTACACGCCAACGTAGAGGTCCTCTAGGTTGGTGCCGCGTCGCTCGACGTACTCCTGACTGAAGGGATCGGCGAAGCCATGAACATGAACGAACCAGGTGTGGATCTGAGCATCGACGGTGTGGTGGCGACCGTGCTACTGGACCGTCCCGACGTACGCAATGCCCAGCATCCGGCGATGTGGGCGGCGATCGCCGAGTTCCTCGAGTCCCTTCCGGCTGAGGTGCGGGTCGTGGTGGTGCGCGGGGCGGGCGGCACGTTCTCCGCGGGGCTGGACCTGTCGCTGGTCGACCCGAGTCAGACCGAGGTGGCGGGGAGCCTGGTCTCGACGCTGGCGCGGAGCGACCAGGAGGTCATCGACCTGATCGGGGAGTATCAGCGGCCGTTCGCGGCGCTGGCGGACCCGAGGTTCATCTCGATCGCGGTCGTCGAGGGGTACGCGATCGGGGCGGGTTTCCAGATGGCGCTGGCGTGCGACCTGCGGATCATGGCCGACGACGCCTGGGTCTGCATGAAGGAGCCTGCGCTGGGGCTGGTTCCCGACCTGGCCGGCACCAAGCCGCTGGTCGACGCCGTGGGCTATTCGCGAGCGCTCGAGATCTGTGCCACCGCGCGCAGGGTGGGCGCTGCTGAGGCCGAGTTGATCGGGCTCGCGCAGAGCGTCTTGCCGGCCGCTGAGCTGGACTCGGCCCTCATCGAGCTGGTCGGGTCGCTCGTCGCCCATGATGCGACCGCGGTGCGGCGTACGCACGAGCTCTTGGCGGCTGCGTCGAGCCGGAGCCTCGACGAGCAGCGTCTCGCCGAGCGCACCGCCCAGGTGGATCGGCTCCGCGCCGTGCTCGGGCGCTGAGCCTGCGCCGAGCGCTGGCGGGAGCCGGCTACGACACCGGCTGTCCGTGGTCGACGAAGTCGATGCCGAGGGCCAACTGGCGCAGCCGCGTGCCGAACCAGGCGGCGGCGAGGCAGATGACGAGGTACATCGAGACGGCCTGGGTCGCGTAGTTGGGGTAGTGGAGCACCCAGATCACGTGGTCGTCGCGCGAGGCCGGGTCGGCCCAGATGTAGGGCATCATCCAGGCGATGAAGCCACCGGTGAGCTGGGACGCGACGAAGATCAGCAGGGCCTCACCGGCGCGGCCCCACCACTGGCGAGGCAGCTCGCGACGGAGCGCGGGACCGACCTTGCGGACGAGCCCCGGCCGCCAGCCGTCGCCGGGCGCGACCCGGGCCGAGAGTCGTGGCGCCACCGCGATCAGCAGGAACGACAGCACCAGGAACGCGGTGATGCCGAACGAGGTGACCCCCGGGACCAGGGCAACCCGGCTCCGCATGAGCCCCGGGGTGAGCAGCAGTGCGGCGAGCGGAGCTCCGACGAGCAGTGCGGCGACGTAGCACCGGAGCAGGGCGCCGGCGAAGGTAAGTGAATCAGTGGTCGTCCGGGGTGGCGAGAGCTCGATCTCCATGGCTGGAGAATAACCTGTTATTTCACTAAGGTGAAACAAATTTCGGGAAGACGGGAGGGGCCGCATGTCCGAGGACGGAAACCGGCTCGGCTCCGAGCTGAGCCTTCGTGTGGTGATGTTCCACGAAGCCATCGCCCGCCGGCTGGGTGTCAGCAACAGCGAGCACAAGATGCTCGATCTCGTGGCCCGCCATCCCGACGGCATCACCCCCGGCGAGCTCTCGGCCGCGACCGGCCTCAGCAATGCGGCCGTCACGAAGATCGTCGACAAGCTGGTCGCCGCCGACTACGTACGGCGTGAGCGCAGCTCACGTGATCGCCGGTCGTTCCGGATCCACACCACGCCTCACTTCCAGCAGACCTCGCGCCCGACGGCCGCCGGGCTCGCTGGGCGGATCGAAGAGATGAACCAAGGATTCGATCAGGACGAGCTGGCCGCCATCGGACGATGGATCACCGGTGTGATCGAGGCGCTGAAGGCCGAGACCGAGCGACTGGAGTCTGGGGACGCCTGAGGGGGAGTCAGGCCGTGAAGGGTGTTGGTCCGAAGCGGCCGACGGCGATGAAGACGGCCAGGGCGAGGTAGACCACGTTGACCATGACCAGCTTCGCCTGGCCGAGACGGCCGTGGGTGATCATCGCGCCGATCATCAACGCGATCCAGCAGGCCGCGGTGATGGGCACGACAACAGGTGCGACACCGAGCAGGGCGGGAAGGGTGAGCCCGATCGCCGCCAGGATCTCGAGTACGCCGAGGGTCCTGACGAAGGACGGCCTGGAGTTACGGATCCATTCGGCGCCGTCGTGCTGGGCGAGCTTCTCCAGTGGCATGAAGGTCTTGGTGATGCCTCCTGCGAGGGCGACGAGAGCCAGCAGTCCGGCAGTGATCCATAGGGCGATGTGCATCAGTTCTCTCCTTGTCCGTGGGTTCACCACTGGAGACGAGACGACGCGACGCCGTGTGACATGCCGGCGAGCCTTCCGCCGGTCGCAGTCAGAGAAGGAGGTCAGCGCTGCTTCTGGGAGATCAGGGCCGCAAGGGTCCGCGCGCCGGCCACGATGTCGTGGCCGAGGCGTACGGCGGGTTCGGGAGCATGTCCCTGCTGGGCTCCGCCGACGGCCACGAGGAGATCGGGGCGGTGGTCGTGCAGAGCGGTGATCACCGCGGAGGTGGCGATGATGTCGGCGGTGGTGGGGATCACGAGCACCGCGGCGGCGAGGTCGGGATCGTCGACGACGCCGAGCCAGTCGTCGATCGGCAGGTCGGCACCCAGGTAGTCGGTGTCAATGCCGTGCCGTCGGGCGGCGACAGCGAAGGCGAAGAGACCGATCTCGTGGCGAGCGTTGGGGGCCGTCCCGAGGGCGATGCGGGGCCCGTGGCCGTGGGCGGCCGCCGCCTCGTACGCAAGGGCGAGGCGCCGCATCAGCGCATTCGAGGCCAGGTGCTCGCCGGCGATGCTGACCCGGCCGTCGGCCCAGGCGTCCCCGAGCTCCTCCAGGGCGGGGAAGACGTGGTCGGTCATCACCGTCTCGAAGCCGCCGAGGGCGAACACCTGGTCCAGGGTCGCGGCCAGGTCGGTGGTGTCGAGTGCTGACGCGGCGGTCGTCAGTCGCTCCGCGAGGTCGGGAGAGGGGTTGGCTCCGTCGCCCCGCCCGTCCATGCCGATCTGGTGAGCGGGCTGCGCGCGATCGAGCCGGATCGCCTCGGCCGCGGCCAGGCCGGCCGACCATCCCTGGTCCACGAGCTGCTTCATCGAGCGCAGCACGGCGACGTCGTGGTCGCCGTAGAGGCGGTAGCCGCTCTCGGACCGGTGGGGAGCGATGACGCCGTACCGGCGTTCCCAGGCACGAAGCGTCGCGGTGGTGATGCCGACCCGCTGCGCGGCGTGCTTGATGGTGTACATCTGCTCGGCTACCGGCCCAGTCGATCCAGGGTCGTGCGCATCTGCTCGGACGCGGAGTCGCCCAGGCGGGTGAACGCGGGGGTCAGCAGTGGGGCCACCATCCTGGCCATGCCTTTCAGCTCGAACTCGGCCACGTAACGCACAGAGGTGCCGCCCGTGGCTGTCGGTAGGAAGGTCATCGTGTCATGGGCCACGACCGTCTTGTTCTCGCCGCGGAGCACGACGCGCGCGCCGGGTTCGTAGACCTCCACCACGTAGGTGAGATCGGTGTTGCGCCCGAGGAAACGAGAGGTGTTCGCGTACGCCGTGCCCACCCCTCCGTCTCCGGAGATGCGGTCGGTGCGAACCGTGCCCGGATCCCACTCCTCGGTGTTGGTGAAGTCGGCCAGGAAGTCGAACACCTGGGCGGTCGGTGCGGAGGTCTCCACGGTTCGATCGATCCTCATGTCGTGCCCCTTTCAAACCTTTGACATACCTTGTACAAACATTGTACGTTCAATCTCAGAAACTAGCCAGCGGCCATGCCGTTTGCCTGACGAGGGAGGTCCCATGAGCCGAGCGGCCCAAACACCGCGGCCAACGGTTGCCGTGATCGGTGGCGGAGTCTCGGGCCTGACCGCGGCGTACCTCCTCGGCCGCAGTCATGACGTCACGCTCTTCGAGGCCGAGCGGAGGCTCGGTGGCCATGCGCACACCCACGATGTCCCGACCGCGTCGGGTGCCGATCTCCGGGTCGACAGCGGCTTCATCGTGATGAACGAGCGCACCTATCCGAACCTGCTCCGCCTCTTCGGAGAGCTCGGCGTCGAGACTCGGCCGACCGAGATGAGCATGAGCATCGACTGCGACGACTGCGGTCTGTCGTACGCCGGCGGCAAGGGGCTGGGCGGCATCCTGGCCGACCCGCGTCGCCTCGGTGACCCGCGCTTCCTCCGCATGCTGGCGCAGGTGCCGCGGTTCCACCGTCGCGCCCGCCGTCTTCTCGAGACCGACAGCGACCTGACGTGGGGGCAGTTCCTCGACGAGGGCGGTTTCAGCGACTACTTCGTCCAGCACTTCGCCGTGCCGCTGGTCTCCTGCGTCTGGTCGTGCGGTGACGAGGACGCTGCCGCCTACCCGGCGCGGCACCTGTTCGCCTTCCTCGACCACCACGGGATGCTCCAGGTGACCGGGTCGCCGACGTGGCGCACGGTCGTGGGCGGCTCACGTGCCTATGTGGACAAGATCGCCGAGCAGGTGGGTGAGGTCCGTATCGGCGCAGCGGTGACCGCCGTGGAGCGGCACGCAGACGGGGTCGAGGTGCGCACCGAGGCCGGGTCCAGGTACTTCGACCGCGTGGTCCTGGCGACCCACGCCGACCAGACCCTGCGGCTCCTGGCCGATGCGTCCCCGGAGGAGAAGGCGGACCTGGCGGCGATCGGGTACTCGCGGAACGAGACCTGGTTGCACCGCGACGCCACCCTGCTGCCGGCCTCGCCCCGTGCCCGGGCATCGTGGAACTATCGCCTCGCCTCGTGCGGCGGTGGCGCCGACAAGGTCGTCGTCAGCTACTGGATGAACCGGCTCCAGGGTCTCGAGGACGACGACGAGCATGTGGTGACGCTCAACGCCACCGAGCACGTCGACCCGGCCAAGGTCACCGCACGGATGAGCTATGAGCACCCGGTCTTCACCACCGAGGCGGTCGCGGCAGCGGCCCGGCTGCGTACGGCCGGCGGACCTCGCCTGGCCTTCGCCGGTGCCCACCTCGGCTGGGGCTTCCACGAGGACGGCTGTCGCTCGGGCGTGGAGGCGGCAGAGTCGTTCGGGGTGACGTGGTGATCCCGTCGCCGGTCTTTCCTGAGGTTCCCGCGCTGGTCGTCGGTCATGTCGGCCACACCAGAGAGGTGCCGCTGCGGCACGCGTTCCGTCACCGCAGCTACCAGTGGCTCATCGACGTCGACGATCTGCCTCGACTGCCGTTCTGGCTGCGTCCCCTGGCCGGGTTCCGGGCCGAGGACCATCTCGACGGGGGCTCGTCAGGACGTGGTGTCCGTGGCGACCTCGGCGTGTTTCTCGCCGGCCGCGGCGTCGATCTCGCGCCCACCGACCGGGTGCTGATGCTGGCGAACGCCCGCGTTCTGGGCCATGTCTTCGACCCACTCACCGTCTTCTGGGTGCAGTCGGACGACGGTGTGCTGCGCGCGGTCGTCTTCGAGGTGCACAACACCTACGGCGGCCGACACGCCTACCTGCTCGACATCGATCGAAGCGGGCGCGCCAGCACCGACAAGGCCTTCTACGTCTCGCCGTTCAACGACATGGCCGGGACCTATGACATCCGGCTACAGGTCGACCCGGGACAGGTCGCCGTGACCGTCGGCCTCGACCGCGACGGCGGGCGCGTGCTGACCGCGACCACCCGCGGGACCCCGGAGCCCGCGACGCGTCGTGCGCTGCTGCGGGTCAGCCTCACCCACCTGCTGATGCCCCATCGGGTCAGCGCGCTCATCCGGTTCCACGGGATCCGGCTGTGGCTGCGCAGGTTGCCCATCGTCCCCCGTCCTACCCCATCGAAGGAGGTCACATCATGAGTGCAGAGCCGGTCTCGCTCGAGCTGCCGGTGCAGAGGGAGCCCGCGGCCGCCGCGGGCCTACGAGCCGGTGTCGCCAAGCAGATTCTGCGTCTGGTCACCCGGCAGGTCCCGGTCGACCTCGTGCTCCCGGACGGCAGCCTGCTCAACCAGCGAGGCGGGACG
Organism: Nocardioides sp. NPDC004968; assembly: GCF_040608935.1. Taxonomy (NCBI): domain Bacteria; kingdom Bacillati; phylum Actinomycetota; class Actinomycetes; order Propionibacteriales; family Nocardioidaceae; genus Nocardioides; species Nocardioides sp. NPDC004968. The sequence continues at coordinate 95,536 of NZ_JBEXJF010000010.1, read as the reverse complement.
CGTACGGAGGGGCGGCCGGGCATCGTCCTGCAGCGCCCGGAGTCGCTCTACCGACGACTCGCGGAGAACCCGAAGATCGGCCTCGGCGAGGCCTACACGGCCGGAGACTGGCACGCGGCCGAGGACACCGACCTCGCGGACGCGCTGGCGCCGTACGCCGAACGCCTCTCCGGGCTGGTGCCGGGCTGGATGCTGCGGCTGAGCCGCCTCGTCGACCTGCCGATCCCCGCCGACCAGCGCGGCGCCGTCGAGCACACCCAGGAGAACATCTCCGCCCACTACGACCTGGGGAACGACATGTTCGCCGCGTTCCTCGACCCCAGCCTCAGCTACAGCTCGGCGCTGTTCGACCGCAGCCGTCCGGTGGCCGATCAGGACTTGGAAGAGGCGCAGCTGCGCAAGGTCAACGCGGCCCTCGACCTGGCGGGCGTCGGTGCCGGTGACGAGGTCCTGGAGATCGGTACGGGCTGGGGGACCCTCGCGATCGAGGCAGCACGCCGCGGCGCCCGGGTCACCACCATCACGCTGTCGGTCGAGCAGGCGGCGCTGGCCCGGGAGCGGATCGAGGACGCGGGGTACACCGACAGTGTCGAGGTGCTGGTGCAGGACTACCGGCACGTCGTCGGCACCTTCGACGCCGTGGTCAGCATCGAGATGATCGAGGCGGTCGGCGAGCGCTACTGGCCCGACTACTTCGCCGCCCTGTCCCGTCTGGTCCGTCCCGGCGGCGCCGTCGCCCTGCAGGCGATCCTGATGCCGCATCAGCGTTATCTGGCGACCCGGAACTCCTACGGGTGGATCCAGAAGTACATCTTCCCGGGCGGCCTGATCCCGTCCACCAGGGCGATCTCCGAGCAGGCCGGCCTGGTCGGCCTGAGCGTGACCCGCACCGACAGGTTCGGCGCCGACTACGCCGAGACGCTCCGCCGCTGGCGCTCCGCCTTCCTGGCCGCGTGGCCGGCGATCCGGTCCGAGGCGTTCGACGAGGAGTTCCGTCGCACCTGGGAGTTCTACCTGGCCTACTGCGAGGCGGGCTTCCGAACCGGAGCCATCGACGTCGCCCAGATCCGGCTGGAGGCCGGGGAACGGGACCACTCATGACGACGTCGGTGATGTGGTTCCGGCGGGACCTGCGGCTGGGAGACCATCCCGCCCTGCAGGCCGCAGCCGCCGAGGGGCCCGTGGTGCCGCTGTTCGTGCTCGACCCGCGCCTGGCCGGCTCCGGGCGGAGGTGGGAGCGGCTGCTCGCCTCGCTCGCCGCGCTGCGCGAGGAGATGGGCGGGGCACTGGTGATCCGTCAGGGCGACCCGGCCGAGGTGGTGGCCCAGGTCGCCGCCGAGGCCGGAGCGGGCCAGGTGCACGTCTCGACCGAGACGACTCCCTACGGCCGGCGACGTGATGAGGCCGTGGAGCAGCGGCTGGCGGATGCTGGCATCGGCCTGGTCGGCACCGGCAGCCCCTACGCCGTGACCCCGGACAGGATCCGGAACGCAAGCGGGGCCCCCTACCGCGTCTTCACGCCCTTCCTGCGGGCCTGGCGCGAGCACGGGTGGAGGGCGCCGGCCGGTGACGCCCAGGTCGAGTGGATGACGAAGCTCGAGTCGGACCCGCTGCCGGAACATCCGGAGCATCTGGACCAGGAGGCCGGCGAGCGTGCGGCACTCCACCGCTGGGAGGACTTCTGCGCCGAGGACCTGGCCGGCTACGCCTCGGCCCGGGACCGGCCCGACCTCGACTCGACCAGCCGCATCTCGACGGCCTTGAAGTTCGGCGAGATCCATCCGCGTACGCTCCTCGCCGATCTGGATCAGCACGGCAGCGGTGCCTCCGGAGAGGACGTCGAGCGCTTCGTCGCGGAGCTGGCCTGGCGCGAGTTCTATGCCGACGTGCTCTGGCACGACCCCGGGTCGGCCTGGCGTGACCTGCGGGACGGGCTGAAGGGCATGCAGTACGACGATGATCCCGAGCTGCTGGAGGCCTGGAAGGCGGGCAGGACCGGCTTCCCGTTCGTCGATGCCGGCATGCGTCAGCTGCTCGCGGAGGGCTGGATGCACAACCGGGTGCGGATGGTCGTCGCGAGCTTCCTGATCAAGGATCTGCACATCTGGTGGCCGGCCGGCGCCCGGCACTTCCTCGACCATCTCCTCGACGGCGACCTGGCCTCCAACAGTCACGGCTGGCAGTGGGTGGCCGGGACCGGAACCGACGCCGCGCCCTACTTCCGGGTCTTCAACCCGATCACCCAGGGGCTCCGGTTCGACCCGCAGGGTGACTACGTCCGCCGCTGGGTACCTGAGCTTCGCCACCTTCCGGGGGCATCCGCCCACGAGCCGTGGCGCCACTCCGAGGGCTTTACCGACGGCTACCCTGAACGCGTCGTCGACCATGCCGAGGAGCGCCGCGAGGCGCTGGCCCGGCTGACAGAGCTGAAGGACTCGACCCTATGACTTTGTTGCGTACGACGACCCACGAGTTCCGGCACACGGTGCCGGACGCGGCGGACGTCGTCTTCGGCTGGCACGGCCGATCCGGCGCGTTCCAGCGGCTGGTGCCCCCGTGGCAGCCGGTCCGGATCGCCGAGGAGGCCCAGGATCTCGCCGGAGGCACGGCGGTGCTCGACTTCCCGGCCGGCCGGCGCTGGGTGGCCCAGCACCTCCCTGAGGAGTACGTCGACGGGCACAGCTTCGCCGACCGGCTGGTCTCGCGTCCGTTCCTGGTGCCGGTCTCATGGCACCATCGCCACGACTTCGACAGCGCCGGTGAGGGCACCACAGTGATCGACAGGGTCACGACGACACTGCCGAGGCGGCTGCTCGAGCCGATGTTCGCCTACCGGCAGCGTCAGCTCGCCGACGACCTGGCGGCTCACCGCTCAGTTGCCGGCACACCTCGGCTCACCGTGGCGGTCACCGGCGCATCCGGGCTGGTGGGAAGTGCGGTCTCTGCCTTCCTGACGACCGGCGGACACACCGTGGTCCGCCTGGTACGCCACCGGCCGACCGCGCCGGACGAGCGTGCCTGGGACCCCGACGATCCCGACCCGGCCTCGCTGGCCGGAGTCGACGCCGTCGTCCACCTGGCCGGGCACAGCATCGCCGGCCGCTTCACCGACAGGCACAAGGAGCAGATCCGCGGCTCGCGCATCGGACCCACCCGCCTGCTCGCCCGGGCCAGTGCGAAGGCCGGCGTGGGTGCCTTCGTCTGCGCGTCCGCGATCGGGATCTACGGAGCCGACCGCGGCGAGGAGGTCCTCACCGAGGACTCCACGCCCGGGGACGACTTCCTCGCCCGCGTCGTCCGCGACTGGGAGGAGGCGGCGCTGGCCTCGGCCGATGCCGGGATGCGGGTCGTCCTGGTGCGCACCGGGATCGTGCAGAGCCCGCGAGGGGGAGCTCTGCGCCTGCAGCGACCGCTGTTCGCCACCGGCCTCGGCGGCCCGATGGGGTCGGGGGAGCAGTGGCAGTCCTGGATCGTCATCGACGATCTCGTCGACATCTACCACCGGGCTCTGGTGGACGAGGGCCTCTCGGGCCCGGTGAACGCCGTCGCGCCGGAGCCTCTGCGGCAGCGTGCCTACGCCGCCGCTCTGGGCCGAGCGTTGCACCGCCCGGCGATCCTGCCGACGCCGTCGTTCGGTCCCCGTCTGCTCCTGGGGAATGAAGGAGCGCAGGAGGTGGCCTTCGCCGACCAGCGGGTCATCCCGCAGCGCCTCCTCGGGCTCGACCACCGCTTCCGGTTCGTCGAGGCCGAGCAGGCGCTGCGACACGTCCTCGGGAGCGTGCGCGAATGAGCGGGGCCTCAGCACCCGACCAGGGTCTCGACCGCGTGCTCGACCGCACGGTCGTGCTGGGCTACTCCCGCCTCGGCTACGCGATCCGTCGCCGTCGCTGGGCCGAGGGTGACCCGCGCCCCGAAGCGCTGGCAGGGCGGACCGCCGTGGTCACCGGCGGCGGGAGCGGTCTCGGCGAGGCCACCGTCCTGGGCCTGGCCAGGCTCGGTGCACGCGTCCACATCCTCGTACGCTCGCCCGAACGCGCCGCACCCGCGGTCGCACGGATCGAGCGTCTGCTGCGCGTCGAGGGGCGGGCCGCCGAGCTTCGGACGGAGCGCTGCGACGTCTCGGATCCGACGATGATCGACGCTTTCGCCGAAGAATTCTGCGCGCGTGACGGCGGCCGCACCGCTCTCGACGTGCTCGTGCACAACGCAGGGGTCATGCCGCCCGAGCGGACCGAGTCGGTCGAGGGCCACGAGCTGTCCGTCGCCACCCATGTGCTCGGGCCGATCCGGCTGACCGAGCACCTGCTGCCGGCCCTGCGCCGCTCGGAGCACGGCGCCAGGCAGGTCTTCGTCGCCTCGGGCGGGATGTACACCCAGCCCCTTCCCGTGGACGACCCGGAGTTCGAGCAGGGCACATACCAGGGTGCCGTGGCCTACGCGAGGTCCAAGCGCATGCAGGTCGAGCTGGCACCGGCCCTGGACCGGCGCTGGTCACCGGACCGGATCTCCACCTTCGTCATGCACCCTGGCTGGGCGGACACACCGGGTCTCGCCAGCTCGCTCCCCGCCTTCCGTACGCTGACCCGACCGTTCCTGCGACCGCCCGAAGCCGGCGCGGACACGGCGGTGTGGCTCGCGGCCACCGAGCCCGCCCCGCCGTCCGGCACCTTCTGGCACGACCGTCGCCAGCGGCCCACGAGCTATCGGTCAGCGACCCGCCCGGGTCGCGGCGAGGCCGAGGCGCTGTGGAGATGGGCGGCGGCCGCCGCCGGCCTGGAGAGGCCTTAGCTCCGATGCCACCCGACGCATTCATCACCCCTACTGGGAAGGCCCGACCATGCGCTCCGCGCTAGCAGCTCTCGCGCAACTCACCACGAGAAAGGCCACCGCGTGGCTGGTCCTGGTGATCACGGTCCTCCTGGCCGGTGCGGTGATGGTCGTCGGATCCTCCCTGGAGTCCGCCAGCTCGGCGCCTGACCCGCTGCCGGCGGACGCCGAGTCGGCCCAGGTCGCCGAGCTCCAGCAGAGCTTTCCGGGCGGGGACGTGCTGCCCGCCGTCGCGGTGGTCGAGCGTGAGGGTGGGCTGACCGCGGAGGACCGGGCGTGGGTCGCCGAGGTGTCGCAGCGTTGGGCCGAGATCACCGGGAACGAGGTCTCGCCGCCGATCCCGGCGACCGACGGCGATGCCCTGATCGTCGCCATCGACGTCGACGCCGACGTGACCGGACTCGATCTCACCGAGCTCGTCGGCGAGCTGCGGGAGACGGTCGACGAGGACCGGCCCGACGGCCTCACGGTCCAGCTCACCGGCGGTGCCGCCTTCGCCGCCGACATCTCCTCGGCGTTCGAAGGTGCCGACGTGCGGCTTCTCCTCGTCACCGCCGCGGTCGTCGCCATCCTGCTGATCCTGACGTACCGCTCGCCGGTGCTGTGGCTCGTGCCCCTGATCGTGATCGCGGTCGCCGACCGCACCGCCTCGGTGGTGACCCAGATCGTCGCGGACTGGACGGGCAACGGGCTCGACGGCTCCACGTCGGGGATCACCAGCGTGCTGGTCTTCGGTGCCGGCACGAACTACGCGCTCCTGCTGGTCTCGCGCTACCGCGAGGAGCTCCGGCGACATGAGAACCACCGCGATGCCCTCGCCGCCGCGGTGCGCGGTTCCGCCGAGGCGATCGTGGCCAGCAACCTCACCGTCGTACTCGCACTGTTGGCCCTGGTGTTCAGCGTCGCTCCCAACACCCGGTCCCTGGGGGTCTCGGCTGCGATCGGCCTGCTGGTGGCCCTGCTCTTCGCTCTCTTCGCCCTGCCCGCCGCGCTGTCGTTGTTCGGTCGTGGCCTGTTCTGGCCGTTCGTGCCGCGCAACGGCGAGGACGAGAAGTCTCGCGACGGCGTCTGGTTCCGGATCGCGCGCACCGTGGTGAGCCGACCGGCAGTGGTGCTGGCCGTGGCAGCGGTGATCCTCGGTGTACTCGCCTCCGGCCTTCTGGGCGTCAAGGTCGGGCTCTCGCAGACCGACCAGTTCCGTGTCGACGCCGAGTCCGTCGACGGTCTGGACACCCTCTCGAAGCACTTCCCGCCCGGTGCCTCCGATCCGGTGACGATCGTGGTCGGCGCCGACGAGGCCGACGCGGTTCTCGCCCAGGTCAACCAGATGGACGGCGTCGACAGCGCTCGCCCGTCGGGCGAGAGCGGCGACCTGGTGAAGATCACCGCGACGCTGGAGGACGCACCGGCGACCCCGGAGAGCATCGAGACGATCGAGACGATGCGCAGCGAGCTGGCCGGCACTGGCGCTCTGGTCGGTGGCAGCGTGGCCAAGGACCTGGACAGCCGCAACGGCGCCGAGCGTGATCTCAAGGTCGTCGTGCCGTTGATCCTGCTGGTGGTGCTGCTCGTCCTCTTCGCGGTGCTGCGGTCGATCGTGACGCCGCTGGTGCTCGTCACCATCAGTGTGATCGCCACCTTCGCCGCCCTCGGCCTGGGCGCCTGGATGAGCACGCATGTCTTCGGGTTCCCTGCGCTCGACGTCAGCACACCGATCTACGCCTTCCTGTTCCTGGTGGCGCTCGGCGTCGACTACACGGTGTTCCTCGTCCTGCGGGCGAGGGAGGAGACTGCCGAGCACGACACGGTCGATGCGATGGTCATGGCTGTCGGGCTGACCGGTGGCGTCATCACCAGCGCCGGCATCGTGCTTGCCTCGGTGTTCGCGGTTCTGGGTGTGCTGCCCCTCATCACGCTGACCCAGGTGGGCCTGATCGTGGGCCTGGGCATCCTGCTGGACACCTTCCTCGTCCGCACCGTGGTCGTGCCGGCGGTCTTCGCCCTGGTCGGCGACAAGATCTGGTGGCCCGCCGCGATCTCCCGCCGGCACGCCAAGGAGGCGCCTGTCAGTAGCCTGCGGTGAGCACGCGGGCTGCCTCCCGGCCGGCGGCGGCGTTGAGGACGCCGGCACGGGAGCCCGCGAGCTTGGCGGCGATGTGCTCGTCGACGGTGACGTCGCGGTAGAGGCGGGGGTGCTCGGCGTCGACGAACCCCGGCAGCGGGCCGATGATCGCCTCGGCGTCGCCGTCGAAGAAGTACGCAGCCGACCGGCGTCGCTGGATGGTGCCGGCGACGATCGGCGGCTTGACCCGGTGCAGGGTCGAGAGCCACTGCTCGTTGGTCAGCCGGGTCGTGAGGTCGCCGAGGTTGATCAGCAGCGCCCCCTCGGCCGGGCTGACGTCATGCCAATCGCCGCCGTGCAGGACCTGGAGACCCTTGACCCGGTCGGCCCACAGGATCGTGACGATGCCGTAGTCGGTGTGCTCGCCCATCCCGATCATGTCCTCGTCGACCTCGACCCGGGTGCCTTCCGGGAGGGCGTAGTTGTTCATCCGCAGGACCTCGATCGGGTGGGCCGCGAGGCTCGCGATCGCGCCGCGCTCCAGGTCGAGCGCGTCCTCGAAGATGGTGACCATGGTGCGCGCGACCCGGGCGGCCTCGGCGCGCCAGGCATCGATGCGCGCCTGGAAGTCCGACACCGCGGGCCAGGTGTTCTCCGCGTAGTGCGCCGCGACGAGATCGGCGGCGGGGTGGTCGGAGACCGACGAGCCGACGTTGAAGGCCTCGAAGAAGTCCTTCATCCGCGTCTCGGACTGGACGCCGGCGCTGAGCGCGAGCGTCTCCGACTTCGGCGGGGTGTAGCCACGGTTCTCGGCGGCCGGTCGGCGCCACCGGGCCTTCTCGGCCGGCGGCAGGGCGAAGAAGTCGTCCATGGCCGCGGCGAGACCAACGGCCGCGGACGGAGCGACGCCGTGACCGAGGATCTGGATGAAGCCGACCTCACGGCAGGCGGCGTCGATGGCGGCCGCCACGGCCGCCTTCTCCTGGGGCGTTCCGCCCTGGACGTACGCTGCGATGTCGACGGCGGGGACATGGAATGTGCTCACGGTTGTTCTCCCTGTTCGGAGCAGACGGGTGGTCGTGCCCGGAGGTGTCCGCTTTCCCGGCCAGGAGGCCTTGCTGTCCGTTGAACTCGGGCGCCACCACAGTAGAACGCCGAGGTTTCCGCGCTATTTCGGGTCGAGATGCTCGCCGAAGAAGGCGAGGATGCGCCGCCAGGCGTCCTCCGCCTCGGGTTCGGAGTAGTTGAAGCCGACCACGCGTTCCAGGACGGGGGCCGGGGTGGGGAAGCCCCAGTCGTTCATGAAGCTGTGCCCGACGTCTGGATAATCCTTGACGTCGTGGGGCACGTCGCCCGCGGCGAGCGCCGCCTCGACCTTGGCCGCGGCGCCGGGCAGGAGGCGGTCCTTGGCGCCGTAGCTCGCGACCATCGGGCACGAGGAGCTCAGCGCGGACAGGCTTCCGGGCAGCACCCCGTAGTTGGGCGCGGCAGCGTCGAAGATGCCGCGCGGAGCCAGCAGGAGCGTGAAACCGCCGCCCATGCAGAAGCCGACGACGCCGACCTTGCCGGTGCAGCGTGGATCCTCGGCGAGGTGGTCGCGAGCGGCGATCAGATCGTCGACCGCGGTGCCCTTGCCGGTCACCAGCGACTTCATCGTGCTGACGACACACCCGACCTTCGGGCGGCGCTCGTAGAGCGCCGGAGTCAGCGTCAGGTAGCCGTTGGCCGCGAACCGGTCGCTGATCCGCTTGATGTCCGAGGTCATGCCGAGGATGTCCTGCACGACCACCACGCCGGGCCAGGGCCCGGCACCCTCGGGCACCGAAAGGTAGCCACGCGTCGGACCCGCGGGAGCGGCATAGTCGATCATCGACATCTCATCACCTCGGTGCGATCCTCGCAGGTCCGACGATCCTGCAGGCCGGATGCCGCGCGACCCGATAGGATTTCGTGGTGATTCGCCAGGCTCGGGGTCTTGACGGAGGCCGGGGTGCGCCATGAGGACATGTTCGGTCCCAGGCTCCGCCGGCTGCGTGAGTCGCGTTCGCTGACACAGGGCGCGCTGGCGCGGGCCGCAGGGCTCAGCGTCGCCTCGATCCGCGACCTCGAGCAGGGGAGGACGAGGCGTCCGAGGGCGGCCTCGCTGCGTGCGCTCGCCGAGGCGCTGGACCTGAGCGCGGAGGAGACGGCCCGGTTCGCCGAGGCCTTCACCCCCGCCCGCGAGGCCGACGGCGCGGTGGTGAGCATCGCCGTCCTCGGGCCGACCGTCGTGGTCCGCGACGGAGTGCCGGTCGAGATGGCCGACCAGGTCGGCCTGCTGTTGCGGCGGCTGGCCCTGGAGCCGGGGGAGAAGGTCGGGCGCGACGAGCTGCTCGACCTGCTGTGGCCCGAGCTCACCTCGGCCGAGTCGGGCAGACGGCTGGCCCAGCTGCTCCGGCGTCTGCGCGCCCTCGTCGCGCCGATCGCGGTCACCCAGGACGGCAGCGCCCTCCGCCTCGACGCCTCGGCCGACGAGCTCGACCTGGTCCGCTTCCGTGAGCTGACCGCGACCGACGAGATGGCCCCGCTGACCGAGGCCGTCGGCCTGTGGCGTGGGCGTCCTGACGGGTTCGACCAGGCGCCCTGGCTGTCGAGCACCATCGAGGACGAGTACGTCGCGGTCGTGCTCAGATGGGCGACCCTCGGCGTTGCCGAGGGCTTGGCCATCGAGGCGCTCCCGGTCGTGGGCGAGCTCGCCCGGTTGCGGCCGCTGGACGAGCCGTTGTGGGCGGCGTACGTGAAGGTGCTGGCGGCGGCCGGGCGGCAGGCCGAGGCGCTCGCCGCCTACGAGACGGTCCGGTCCGTGCTGGCCGAGGAGCTCGGGCTGGACCCGAGCCCGGTCCTCGAGGATGTCCGCCAAGGGACGCTGGAGGGCCGCTGGCACACCCGGCGCCCGACGCTGGTCGAGGGCGCGCGCCGGCGGGACGTACCTCGGGAGGTGCCGGCGGCGCCGGCGCTGATCGGGCGTGACGCCGAGCTCGCGATGCTGGCGGCCGGGCTCGGCGAGGGCGGCGGTGCCGCGGTGCTGGTCACCGGGCCGGCCGGCTCCGGGAAGAGCGCGCTGGCGCTGACCGCCGCGGCCAGGCTGAGCGGCGACTTTCCCGACGGCCAGCTCTACGCCGACCTCCATGGCGTCTCGGGCGAGCCGGTCGACCCCGGCACGGTGCTGCGGCGCTTCCTGCGCTCGCTCGGCCTCTCCGGCCAGCAGATCCCGACCGACGCCGCCGACGCCGCGGCCCTGCTCCGCAGCGAGCTCTCCGACCGCCGGATGCTGATCGTGCTGGACAGTGTCGACAGCCCCGGCCAGGTCATTCCGCTGCTGCCCGGGCTAGGCGCCAACCGGACGATCCTCACCAGCCGCCACCGGCTGCCGGCCCTCGCGGGCACGATCGACCTGGGCCGCCAGATCCACCTCGGCGAGCTCAGCACCGACGTCTCCGTCCAGGTCATCGGTGCGATCGTCGGCCATGAGCGCGTCGCCGCAGCGCCGCACGCGAGCGAGTCGCTGGCGCTGGCGTGCGGCCGTCTCCCGCTGGCGCTCAGGATCGCCGCGGCCAGACTGCTGAGCCGCCCGGAATGGTCGATCGAGACGTATGCCGACCGGCTGAGCGAGAGCTCCCACCGGCTCGCCGAGCTGGCCGTCGGCGAGGTGAGCGTGGCAGCCAGTCTCGAGATCTCCTACGCCGCGATGCCCGCCGAAGCGCGGCGCGCGTTCCGGCTGTGCTCGCTGATCTCGGCCTACGACTTCGACCCCGCACCCGCCTGCGCCGTCCTCGACCGCGACCCGGACACCACGCAGCGGCTGCTCGAGGACCTGGTCGACGCCAACATGCTGCAGACCGCCGACTCCGCCGACGGCGTCGGGCGCTACCACTACCACGACCTGCTCCGGCTCCACGCCGGCGATCTGGCCACGGCCGACCAGGAGCAACCGAAGGCGCAGCGCCGGCTCGCCGACTGGCTGCTCGACACCACGGTCAGCGCCGCCGGCACCGCCTATCCGGGCCGCCTGCGCGCGCTGGAGATCGAACCTTCGCCGGGCAGCCGCTTCGACTCGGCCGACGACGCTCGCACCTGGCTCGACCGCGAGGCGCAGCTGCTGATCGCGTTCGCGAAGCAGGCAGCGACCGACCCAAGTCGGCGTCACTACGCCTGGAAGCTCGTCGACCAGGCCCGGATCCACTACCGCACCCGCCTCGACGTGACCACCTACCTCGAGCTCGTGACGGTCGGGGCCGAGGCCGCCATGCTCGAGGACGAGGCGCGGGCCGAGGCCTTCCTGCGTACGCTGAAAGCCGATGTGCTCGGGGTCCTGGGGCGGATGGAGGAGGCCTGGGCGGAATCGGACCGCGCCTGGAGTCTGCTCGACACGAGCGGATGGCCGCAGGGGCTGGCGTTCGCGTCGATCGTCGACGGCCACCGCCACCGGGTCGCGGACTCCGGCCGCGAGGCCGAGGTCGCCTACACGCACGCGCTGAAGATCCTCGGCGACGTCGAGGGCACCGAGGGGCTGCGGTCCTGGGCGCATCAGGCCCTCGGCATCGCCTGCACCGAGCAGGGCCGATTCGAGGAGGGACGCGTCCACCATCTTCAAGCGGTCGAGCTGAGCGAGGTGCAGGGCAGCGCGACCCCGCTCGAGCTCGCGACCCTGGCGGCGGCCGAGCGCGCCCTCGGCCTGCTCGACTCAGCCGGCGACCGGCTGGAGTCGGCGCTGGCGCAGGCCACCCGCAACCGGAGCCCGTTCGCCGAGGCCAACGCGCTCGAGGAGCTCAGCCTGCTCGCCCTGGTCCGTGGCGACCACGCCTCGGCGCTCGAGCTCGCCGAGCGGGCCCACCGGACCGCGCGGGCCCACGGGGACGTACGTTTCGTCGCGTCGACGGCGTGCAGCTATGCCGCCGCCCTCGATGCGACCGGGAACCACCGCGACGCCGCCGAGACGTATGAGTACGCGGTCCGGCTCAGCCACACGCACGTCGCCTCCTTCACCGAGACCCGTGCCCGGATCGGGCTGGCCGAGGCGCTCCATGCCGAGGGCGACACCACGGCAGCAAGGGTCCACGCCCGCCGGGGGCGGCAGCTGGCCGCCGAGCACGGCTTCGCGCCGTTGCGGCGCGAAGCCGACCGGGTGCTCGGGCAGCTCTAGTCGACCTTGGACGGGTGCTTGGCCAGCGGGGTGACCTGGACGTCCATGTAGGGGAACAGCGGCAGGCCGGAGAGGATCTGGTGGAGCTCGTCGTGGGACTCGACGTCGAAGACCGAGACGTTGGCGTACTCCCCGGCGATCCGCCACAGGTGCGGCCACTTCCCGGCGCGCTGGAGCTCCTGGGCGTAGGCCTTCTCGCGGGCGATCGTGTCGTCGCGGACGTCCGGATCCAGGTCGTGCGGGATCCGGACGTCCATGCGTACGTGATAGAGCATCAGCCGCGAGCCGGGTCGAGCACGAAGCCATAGTCGACGCTCACCGAGCCGTCCCCGTTGGCCACGGGCGCGAGCACCAGCTCGGGCTTGACCGCCGAGGCGATGTCGTCGTCGTTGTGCTCGTCACCGGGGAAGTAGAGCTGGGCGGTGAGCAGCTCGTGACCCGGGGCCGACACCTTGACGTGCAGGTGCGCGGGACGCCAGGCGTGCCAGCCGGCGGCGGCGATGAGCTTGCCGCAGGAGCCGTCGGTCGGGATCTGGTAGGGCGCCGGCTGGATCGTGTGGATCTCGAAGGCGCCGTCGTCCCCGACGGTGAAGCTGCCGCGCAGGTTCCACTCCGGGATGCCGGGGGCGAACTGCGAGTAGAAGCCGTCGGCGTCGGCGTGCCACAGCTCGACCTTGGCACCGTCGAGCGGGGTGCCGTCGGTGGAGGTGATCGTGCCGGTCCAGGTCAGCGGGGTGCCGGACTCGCCGTCACGCATCGGGATGGTGCCGTTCGAGCCCTGCTCGGGGGCGTCGGGGACGTAGTAGGGGCCCTCGATGGTGCCCTTGTTGCCCTCGCGGTGCTCGGTGGCGACCTTCTCGATCTCGTGCTCGACCCAGACGTCGAGGAAGAGCGGCCACTCGCCGTCCTGGCCGACCTGGATCAGCCACGCCTTGAGCGCGTTGTACTCGTCGTAGCTGACCTTCTCCTCGCGGATCGTGTCGTAGACGGCGTTGAGCACGCGCTTGGCCAGCGTGTCGACGCGCTCCGGCGGGGTGTCCTTGACGGCGTCGAAGGGCGACTTGTCGGCGGCGAAGCGCTCGGTGGCGGAGGCGCCCGAGGCGGCCGCGGAGGCTGCCTCGGTGGCTGCCTTGGTGGACTCGAGGGTCTGGTCGGTGGTCATGGGTGTGTCCTCTCGTGTTGCGGTGGGGTCAGGTGTTCAGTTGTCGGTGCGGTAGCGATCGAGCTTCTCCGGATCGATCTCGACCCCGAGGCCGGCACCAGGACGTACGGCGAGCTCGCCGTCGCGGATCTCGAGGGGCTCGGTGAGCAGGTCATCGGCCATGTCGAGGAAGTTGGAGAGCTCACCGGCGCGGCGGGAGGTGAGCCGGTGGGCCGCGCCGAAGGCGATCGAGCAGGCGCTGCCGAGCTGGCCGTCGATCTGGTTGCCCATCACGACCTCCAGCCCGAGGCCCTCGGCCAGATGCAGCACCTGCTGCGACCCGGTGAAGCCGGTGCGCGCGGTCTTGATGCTGATCGCGGTGGCGGAGCCACCGAGCACCTCGCGGGTCACGTCGGCAGCCGTCGGGACCGACTCGTCGGCGATGAACGGCACATCGAGCTGGCTGACCAGCCAGCGCCGTCCGAGCACGTCGTCGGCGGGGTTGAGCTCCTCGGCGAAGAGCAGGTCCAGGTCGGCCATCTGCTTCATCGCGCGGGCGGACTCGGCCGCGGTCCAGCCGCGGTTGCCGTCGACGTACAGCTCGATCTCGGCGCCGAACCGCTCGCGCAGCGCACGGACGACGGCGGTGTCGAGCTCGATGGGGGAGCGGCCGACCTTCACCTTGAACGTCGAGATCCCGTACGTCTCCCGCATCCGCTCCGCCTCGGCGACCATCGCCTCGGGCCCGTCGAAGCCGAGCATGTGGGAGACCCGCATCCGATCGGTGAAGGCACCGAGAAGGTCGACGACCCGCAGGTCCAGGGTCTTGCCGAGGGCATCCCACATGGCCATGTCGACGGCGGCCTTCGCGGTCGGGTTGCCGACGGTGCGCTCCATCAGGACACGGGCGGTCTCGCGCTCGAGCAGGGTGAGCCCGGCGAGCTGCGGGGCGAAGAGCTGGTCGATGACGGCGATGATCCCGGTCTGGGTCTCGCCGTAGGTGAACGGCCGCGGCGGCGCCTCGGCGACGCCCACGACGCCGTCGTCGGTGTGCACCCGGACGAGCACGTGCTGGGCGGTGTGGACCTCGCCGGAGGCGAAGCGCAGCGGCTTGCGGTAGGGGATGGCGAACGGGATCGCCTCGATCTTGGTGATCTTCATGACCGGGGAGCTTCCAGACGGGGTGCGGTGAACAGGTCGGCGGCCTCGAGGACCTCGATGACGGCGTCGACGACGGGGTTGTCGTCGTCGGTGCGATAGGCGAGGGAGAGCTCGACGCTGCCCGCGTCGAGCAGGTCGCGGAAGATCACGCCCTCCAACGGAAGGGCCCGGACGGAGGCCGGGACGACCGCGACGCCGAGGCCCGCGGCGACCAGCGCCAGCAGGACCGCGGTGCTCGGTGCCTCGTGCTCGCGGCGCGGCACGAACCCGGCCTCGCGGCAGCTGCGCAGGACCGCCTCGTTGACCGCCGAGTCGCGGGCGCTGTAGGCCACGAACGGCTCGGTGCGCAGGTCGGCCAGGGCCACGACGGGCTCGACGGCGAGCCGGTGGTCGACGGGGATGGCGAGCGCGAGGGGCTCGACCTCGAGGGTGCGCAGGGTCAGTCCCTCGCCCGTGGCGGGCGGTCGCAGTACGCCGAGGTCGAGCGCCCCGCTCTGCAGCCGCTCGCACTGGGCCGGGGTGAGCAGGTCGGCGTGGATCTCGAGCGCCACCTCGGGCAGCTCGCGCTTGACGACCCGGGCGATGCCCGGCAGGTGCGAGAACGAGGCGGTGCCGGTCAGTCCCAGGCGGACCAGGCCGTGGCGGCCGGCCCCGATGCGGCGTACGCCTCGGACGCTGTCGTCGACGGCGGCCAGGACCCGGGCGGCCTCGGTGCGGAGGAACTCGCCGGCCGGGGTGAGGGAGACCTGGCGGGTGGTCCGGGTGAACAGGGTGACGTCGAGCTCGGACTCGAGCTGGCGGATCGCCTGGGAGAGCGCCGGCTGGGCGATGTGCAGCTGCGCCGCGGCCTGCCCGAAGTGGCAGGTCTCGGCGACTGCGGCGAAGTACCGCAGGTGGCGTAGCTCCATGAAGCGCTCCTCACGAGGTGGTGATGACCGCCACACTAGGTCTGCGATAGATAAACAACAAGGACGAAACTGCCGCCTATTGATCGATTCGAATGATCAATGGGTGCCTAGGTCGGAACTGGGCATTCGCCTGGTGTGACGGCCGCCACGTCTTGCGAGGGTGTGGTGACCGTCACCCGTTGGAGGCATCACCATGACCGCACCGCTCACCGAGAGCCTGGGCCACATCGAGAACGTCCTGTCGGACGCCGTGGTCGAGGACCGCGAGGCCGGGATCTACCGCGCCAACCGCCGGATCTTCACCGACGAGGAGGTCTTCGAGCTGGAGATGAAGCACATCTTCGAGGGCAACTGGATCTACCTCGCCCACGAGAGCCAGGTGCCCAACCCCGGCGACTACCTCACCACCTACATCGGGCGGCAGCCGGTGATGATCACTCGCGACAAGGACGGCGAGCTGCACTGCATGATCAACGCCTGCGCCCACCGTGGCGCGATGCTGTGCCGGCGCAAGACCGACAACCGGATGACCCTGACCTGCCCGTTCCACGGCTGGACGTTCCGCAACGACGGCACCCTGCTGAAGGTCAAGGACCCGGACGACGCTGGCTACCCGGAGAGCTTCAACACCGAGGGCTCCCACAACCTCACTCACGTGGCTCGCTTCGACAGCTACCGCGGCTTCCTGTTCGGCTCGCTCAACCAGGACGTACTGCCGCTCGAGGAGCACCTCGGCGACACCGTCAAGGTCATCGACATGCTCGTCGACCAGTCGCCCGAGGGGCTCGAGGTGCTGCGCGGTTCCTCGACCTACACCTACGACGGCAACTGGAAGGTCCAGGCGGAGAACGGCGCCGACGGTTACCACGTGACCGCCACCCACTGGAACTACGCGGCGACCACCTCGCGCCGCAACACCGGCGAGTCGAAGAACACCACCAAGACCGTCGACGCCGGCAGCTGGGGCAAGGCGGGTGGCGGCTACTGGTCCTACCCGAACGGCCACCTGTGCCTGTGGACCTGGGCGGCCAACCCCGCCGACCGGCCGCTGTGGGACCAGATGGACGTCCTCAAGGAGAAGTTCGGCGAGGCGAAGGGCGAGTTCATGGTCAAGGGCTCGCGCAACCTGCTGCTCTACCCGAACGTGTATCTGATGGACCAGTTCTCGACCCAGATCCGGCACTTCCGGCCGATCTCGGTCGACAAGACCGAGGTCACCATCTACTGCATCGCTCCCAAGGGCGAGAGCCCGGAGTCGAGGGCCTGGCGGATCCGGCAGTACGAGGACTTCTTCAACGCCTCCGGCATGGCCACGCCCGACGACCTGGAGGAGTTCCGCTCCTGCTTCCTGACCTACCAGGCCTCCGCCGCGCCGTGGAACGACATGAGCCGCGGTGCCGAGCACTGGCACACCGGCCCCGACGAGGTCGCCGAGGCGCTGGAGATGCCGGGCGTCATCTCGGCCGGCGCGAAGAACGAGGACGAGGGCCTCTACCCGGTCATGCACGCGCAGTGGACCGAGCAGATGCGCGCGGCCATCGCGAACGAGAAGGGCAACTGACGATGACGATCACGCAGAACGCCGCTCCCGCGGGGGCGAAGCTCATCACCCACGGCATGATCGAGCAGTTCCTCTACCGCGAGGCGCGCTTCCTGGACGACCGCGAGTTCGAGAAGTGGCTCGAGTGCTACGCCGACGACGTCGTCTACTGGATGCCCTGCTGGGACGACGCGGACCTCCTGACCGAGGACCCGCAGACCGAGATGTCACTCATCTACTACCCCAACAAGGGCGGCCTGGAGGACCGGGTCTTCCGGATCCGTACGGAGCGGTCCTCGGCCACCTCTCTTCCCGAGCCGCGTACCTCGCACAACATCAGCAACGTCGAGGTCATCGAGCGCCGCGGCGACCTGGTCGACGTGCGCTTCAACTGGCACACCATGTACTTCCGCTACAAGACCGTCGACCCCTACTACGGCACGTCGTTCTACACCATCGACTTCTCTGGCGAGCAGCCGCTGATCCGCCGCAAGAGCGTGGTGCTGAAGAACGACTACATCCACCACGTCGTCGACATCTACCACGTCTGAGGCGCCTGCGATGACTGCAATCGAGACCGAGATCGCGACCCATCAGGTGGCCCTCTCCTTCGAGGACGGGGTGACCCGGTTCATCACCGTGCGTGAGGACCAGACCGTCGCCGACGCGTCCTACCGGCAGCGGATCAACATCCCGCTGGACTGCCGCGACGGCGCCTGCGGGACGTGCAAGGCGCTGTGCGAGTCGGGGGAGTACGACGGTGGCACCTACATCGAGGACGCGCTCTCCGAGGCGGAGGCCGCCGAGGGGTACGCCCTGCCATGCTCGATGAAGCCGCGCTCGGACCTCGCGCTGCAGATCGCCACCACCTCCGAGGTCGCCAAGACCGGCGCCGCCAGCTACACCGGCACCGTCGTCGGCCTGGACCGGCTGAGCCCGACCACGGTCGAGCTCTCCATCGACATCCCCAACCGGGGCGAGCTGGCCTTCCTGCCGGGTCAGTACGTCAACATCGCCGTGCCGGGCACCGAGGTGACCCGCTCGTACTCCTTCGCGAACGCCCCGCACGAGGAGCGGCTCGTCTTCCTGGTCAAGCTCACCCCGGGCGGTGCGATGTCGACCTGGCTGACCGAGCGCGCCGCCGTCGGTGACGAGGTCACCTTCACCGGGCCGAACGGCTCCTTCTTCCTGCGCGAGGCACGCCGGCCGGTGCTGATGCTGGCCGGTGGCACCGGGCTCGCACCCGTGCTCTCGATGCTGCGCCAGCTCGAGGTCGACGGCTGCGACCGCGGTGGCCGCCTGGTCTACGGCGTCAGCACCGACGACGACCTGGTCAAGCTCGACGAGGTCGGTGAGCTGGTCTCGCGGCTGCCCGGGTTCAGCTGGGACCACTGCGTCTCCGCCCCCGACTCGACCGCAGCCAACAAGGGCTACGTGATGAGCCTGATCGGCGAGGACGACCTGCACGACGGCGACGTCGCGATCTACCTGTGCGGCCCGCCCCCGATGGTCGAGGCGGTGCGTACGCATGTCGCCGGTGCCGGCATCCAGCCCACCGGGTTCTACTACGAGAAGTTCGCCCTGGCAGTCCCCGCCGAGGCGTCAGCCGCATCGGCCGAGACGTCGCCCGCGTCGGCCGAAGCGTCACCCGTGCCCGTCGAGCTGGAGACCCATCCGGAGGCGCGGGCCATCGCGGGGCAGCAGATCCTCCCGGCGCTCGACCTCGGACCGAGCGGGTCGGCTGCCGTGGCTCGCGACGACGGCGATGTCGTACGCCGGATCGCCGGTCAGCTGGTCGCGCCGGCCGCACTCGACGGAGTCGACGGTGTCGTGCTCGAGGACGACGGTCTGACCGTGACCGATGACGCCCGGCGGATCGGTGGTCAGGAGGTGTTCCCGCCCGGTGATGACCTCTCGGCCGACGCGACTGACGCCTCGGTCGACGCGGGAGACGCCTCGACGACGGCGGACGGCTACACGATCGGTGAGGAGCATCCGGACATCTCGGCCTCGGATGCGATCTTCGAGGCCCGAGCGGCGCTGGAGGTGGGGGCGCTCGATCTGACCATCGGACGGCTCGACTCCCAGCAGCTGGCCGGCTACCGGCTGCTCGCCGAGTCCACCCTCCCGTACGTCGAAGGCGACCGGTTCCTCGACGCCCACGGCTACACCGAGTCGAACGCCGCCTTCCACGACTACCTGTTCACCCTCACCGGCAACAGCCACCTGCTGGCCGCCTACCAGGCGCTCGGGGTCAAGGGCCGGATGGAGGACGTGCTGCGCAACGCCACGTGGTGCCACCCGCGGTGCACCCAGGACCACCTCGACATCGTCGGGGCCTTCGAGCGCGGCGACCGGGCGGCAGCCCGCGAACTGATCAAGGCCCACAGCGAGCGGTCGCAGGAGACGATGCGGCGCGCCATGGCCGAGTCGGCCACCGCGACCAGGCCGCGGTTCATCACCCCGGGCCGGTTCGCCGGCCAGGTCGTGGTGGTCACCGGCGCGGCCCAGGGCATCGGCGCCCAGGTGGCCCGCCGGGTGGCCGCCGAGGGCGGAAAGGTCGTCCTCGCCGACCGCTCCCCGCTGGTCGCCGAGGTCACCCACGAGCTCACCGGCCAGGGCGCGAGCGTCACCGCGGTCGAGTGCGACCTCGAGCACTACGAGGGCGCGGCCGCGCTGGTGGAGCGGGCCCTGGAGACGTACGGCCGGATCGACGTGCTGATCAACAACGTCGGCGGCGCGATCAACTTCAAGCCGTTCACCGAGTTCACGCCTGCGCAGATCGACGCCGAGATCACCCGGTCGCTGATGACCACGCTGTACGCCTGCCGGGCCGCCCTGCCGGGCATGGTCAAGCGCGGCCACGGCGTCATCGTCAACGTCTCCTCGGCCGCGACCCGGGGCATCCACCGGATCCCGTACTCCGCGGCGAAGGGCGGGATCAACGCGATCACCGCCTCGCTCGCGCTGGAGTACGCCGGCTCGGGCGTCCGGGTCACCGCGACGGCCCCGGGAGGTACGGAGGCTCCGCCGCGCCGGATCTCCCGGGGCACACCACAGCCGCGTACCGACACCGAGAAGGCGTGGTTCCAGGCCCACATCGACCAGACCCTCGAGACCTCACTGATGCACCGCTACGGCACGCTCGACGAGCAGGCCGCCGCGATCTGCTTCCTCGCCTCCGAGGAAGCCTCCTACATCACCGGCACGGTCCTTCCCGTCGCCGGCGGTGACCTCGGCTGAGCCACCAGGTCCTCTCTCGGGGCCGTCCCTCCCTTCGCGAGCACGCTCGCGTCACCCATGGAGATCACCCATGTCCGAAAACACCGATGAAATCACTCGGGCCAAGACCGGGCGCCAGCTCGCCTGGGTCGTCGCGCTCTCCGCGCTGGCCCTGATGTTCGACGGCTACGACCTCGTGGTCTACGGCACGGTGCTGCCGACCCTGATGGCCGATCCATCCCAGATCGGGCAGCTCTCCGCGGGCCAGGCGGGCACCCTGGGGAGCTATGCGCTGGTCGGGGTGCTCGTCGGCGCGCTGAGCGCCGGTGCGGTCAGCGACCGGATCGGCCGCCGGAAGGTCGTGCTCGCCAGCATCACCTGGTTCTCGCTCGGGATGGCTGCGACCGCGTTCGCCCAGTCGATCGCCGTCTTCGGCATGCTCCGCTTCCTCACCGGCATCGGGCTGGGCGCGATCCTGGCGACCGTCGGCGCCCTGGTCGCCGAGTTCGCGCCGCCGGAGCGGAAGAACCGGCTCAACGCGATCGTCTACAGCGGCATCCCCGCCGGTGGTGTGGCCGCCTCCGTGATGGCGCTCATCATCGACCCGAGCGGCTCCAACTGGCGGATCCTGATGGCGATCGGCGCCGCCCCGCTGGTGCTCCTGCTGCCCTTCGCGATCGCCAAGCTGCCCGAGTCGCAGCTGTGGCTCGACTCCCGCGGCCGGGTCGCGTCGACCACCGCCCAGGAGGCGGTCGGCTTCAGCGCCCTGGCCCGCCGCCCGCTCGCGTTCCCGACCCTGGTGCTCGGGCTGATGAGCTTCTCCGGCCTGCTGCTCACCTACGGCCTGAACACCTGGCTGCCGAAGATCATGGAGGACAACGGCTACGGCAAGGGGTACGCACTCACCTTCCTGCTGGTGCTCAACGGTGGCGCCATCTTCGGTGGCCTCCTCGCCTCGTACGTCGCCGACCGCACCGGCGCCAAGAAGGTGGTCTCGACGACCTTCGTGCTCGCCGCCCTGATGCTGTTGCTGCTGCCCCTCGGGCTGCCGCTCGCCGTCCTGTTCCCGGCGGTCGCGATCGCCGGCGTCGGCACGATCGGTACGCAGGTGCTCATCTACGGGCTCGTCGCCAACTACTACCCGACCCGGGCCCGCGGCGCGGGCGTCGCGTGGTGCGCCGGGTTCGGCCGGTTGGGCGGGATCGTCGGACCGATCATCGGCGGCGCACTGGTCGCCGCCGGGGTCGGCGGCACCACCGCCTTCCAGATCTTCGCAGGCGTCGCGGTGCTCGGTGCCGTGGTCGCCTCCGCCGTGCCCCGGTCCCCGGAAGAGACCGTCGTGAGCGTCACGCTCGACGACGGCGTACCGGCCTGAAGGGGGCCTAGGGTGTGACCGTGCTCATAGAACGAGCTGGGTGTGTCGGTCGCGAGGAGGAGCTCGTCGAGCTCACCTCGCGGCTGGCCCTCACCCGCACCTCCGGCTCCGCCGCCGTCCTCGTCCTCGGCGACCCGGGCCTGGGGAAGACCGCGCTGCTGCGCGGCCTGGCCGACCGGGTCGCGACGCCGGCGCTGACGGCGCGCGCCGGTGCTTGGGAGCAGGACTCGCCGGGAGCGGTGCTCCGCCAGCTGCTCGGAGATGAGCCGCCGGCCGACCCGGTCGCCGCAGCCGATGCCCTGGTCGCGCGAGCCCTGGCCGGGTGTGCCGACGAGCCCGGACTGGTCCTGGTCGACGACGCCGACCTCGCCGACACGCTCTCGCTGCAGGCGATCGCGTCCGCGCTGCGCCGGCACCGCGACGTGCCGGTGCTGGTGGTGCTCGCGGCCACGCGCACCACCTCGTTCCTCGGCGAGATCGCCGCCGAGACCGTACGCATCGAGGGGCTGGACGCGGCCGCGGTCGGCGAGCTCGCCGCGCTGCGCGGACGGGTCCTGCACCCGTCGATGGCCGAGGTCCTCACCCGCCATACGGCGGGCAGCCCGCGCGACGCGGTCGCGCTGCTCGACGAGCTGCCGCCGACCCGCTGGGCACGGCCCGACACCCAGCTGCCCGCGCCGGTCCACGTACGCGACGAGGTCCAGCTCGCCCTCGCCGGGTGCGGTGCCGCCGGACGCTCGCTCGCCGAGGCCTTCGCGATCCTGGGAGAGGACGCGTCGCTGGGCCAGGCCGCGGCCCTCGCCGGGCTCGAGGACCCGCTCTCCGCGGTCGACGCCCTGGCCGCGGCCGGGCTGGTCGAGACCACCCGCGACCACCGCCCCCGGTGGCGTACGCCGCTGGTCGGCGTCGCCGTGCTGGCCACGATGGGCGCTCGCCGGGCCGCCGACGCGCACCAGCGCGCCGCCGCGATCGTCGACGACGAGGTCCGCCGGGCCCAGCATCTCGTCGCCGCGACCCCGCTGCCCGACGCCGACCTCGCCGACGAGGTCGCCCGGCTGGCCCAACGACGCGGTGACGAGGGCGCCTGGGCGGAGGCCGCGGCTCTCTACCGCGACTCCAGCCGACTCACCGAGGACCCGGTGCGGCGCGACGACCGGCTGATCCGCTCCGTCGACGCGCTGGTCGCGGCGGGCGACGGCATGGGCGCCGCGGCGCTGGTCCCCATCGTCGAGAGCCTGCGCGAGACGCCGCTGCGCGACGCGGTGCTCGCCTATCTGGCGATCCTGCGCGGCCGTGCCACCGAGGCCGACGTCCGGCTCAAGCGCGCCTGGGACATCGTCAACGCCGACCGGGAGCCGGAGACCGCCGCGCTGATCGCCACCCGGCACGTCCTGCACTCGCTGGCGCTGTGCCGCGGTGACGAGCTGGTCACCTGGGCCGACCGGGCGATCTCGCTTGCCGGCCGGGACTCGGCGGCAGGAGTCGAGGCGGCGGCGATCCGCGGGCTCGGGCTGGCGATGGCCGGGCGGTTCGAGGACGCCCACGAGGCGTACGCCCTGGCCGCCCGCCGTGTCGGGCACAGCGCTCAGACCCAGCGGGTCACGATGGGCCGCGGCTGGCTCGACGTACTCTCCGACGAGCCCGACGAGGCCCGCAGCCGCCTGGAGGGGGTCACCGACCCGCGGGTCCTCGGCGGCTCGACCCGGATCTCGATGTGGGCCCTGGCGTGGCTGGCGCGCGTGCAGTTCCTGACCGGTGAGGGCGAGGCGGCCCTGCAGACGGTCGCGGCCGGCCGGGCGCTGGCCGCCGAGTCCGGCATCGCCCTGGTCACCCCGCTGCTGGAGTGGACGGCCACCGAGACCCACCTGCTGCGCGGCAGCTGGGAGGACGCCGCCCGCACCGCCCGCGCCGCGGAGATCGGGGCGCAGGGCTACGAGATCATGCGCGTGCCCGCGCTGCTCGCCCGCGCCCACATCGCCGAGGCCCGCAGCGACTTCCGTGCCGTCCTCCGCATCCTCGAGCCGCTCACCCAGGCCCCAGCCGGCAGCGCGCTGACCGAGCCGGCCATCTGGCCGTGGGCCGAGACGTACGCCGCCGCGCTGATCGCGGAGGGAAGGCTGGACGAGGCCGACGGCTTCCTCCGCCCCCATGAGACCCGCGCCCGTGAGGAGCAGCACCGCTCCGCCCAGGCCAGGCTGGCCACCGCCCGGGGCCGTTGGCACGGCGCCCGTGGCGACCTCGCCGGGGTCCGGGACACGTTCGACCGCGCGCTCGGCCTGCTCGACGGACTGCCGCTGCGCTACGAGCGCGCCCGGGTCACCTTCGCCTACGGCCAGGCGCTGCGCCGGGCCGGCCGCCGTCGCGACGCCGAGGCGCTGCTCTCCTCCGCGCGCGATCTGTGGGACGGGATCGGGGCGCTGACCTACGTCGACGCCGCCCAGCGCGAGCTGCGCGCCGGGGGAGTGCGGGCGCCGCGAGGCCAGCGTGGCCCGGTGGACCTGACCCCGCAGGAGGAGACCGTCGCCGAGATGGTCGCCTCGGGACTCTCCAACCGCGAGGTCGCCGCGCAGCTCTTCGTCTCGCCCAAGACCGTGCAGTACCACCTGACCCGCATCTACGCGAAGCTCGGCGTACGCAGCCGGACCGAGCTCGCGGCGATGGCGGCCGAGCCGACGGAGGAGCCATGAGCACCGACCTCGACGTCCGAGAGCCGAGGGCTGGTCTGCGGCGCGACCTGGGCCGTCACGAGCTGGTCAACGGCTTCATCGGCTTCCTGTTCTCCTGCACCGGACCGGTCGCGGTGATTCTCGCCGTCGGCCAGGGTGCCGGGCTCTCCGCCGGTGTCGTCGCCTCCTGGGTGAGCGCGGTCTTCTGTCTCAACGGGGTGCTGACGATCATCGCCTCGCGCTGGAGCCGGCAGCCGCTGGTCTACTTCTGGACGATCCCCGGCACCGTGGTCGTCGGCCAGGCGATGGCCGCCGGCACGACCTGGCCGGAGACGGTCGGCGGCTTCGTCATGGCGGCCCTGCTCCTGGTCGCCCTGGCCCTGACCCGGCAGGTCGACCGGGTCATGCACCTGCTGCCGATGCCGATCGTGATGGCGATGGTGGCCGGCGTCTTCCTCCGATTCGGCACCGACCTGGTCCTCGCCGTCGACCGCGACCTGGCGATCGCCGGGCCGATGGTGGTCGCCTTCGTCGCCGTCAGCGCGGTCCCACGGCTCGCCCGCTGGCTCCCGGCGGTGCTGGTCGCGCTCGCGGTCGGCGCGATCGCGGTGAGCCTCGCCGACCGGCCGGCCGTCGAGGTCTCCGGCCGCTGGATGATCGACCCGGTCTGGACCACGCCGGCCTTCACCGGGTCCGCCTTCATCGAGCTCACCATCCCCCTCCTGATCACCGTCCTGGTCGTCCAGAACGGCCAGGGCATGGCGGTCCTGCGGGCCGCCGGCCACGACCCGCGGATGAACCAGGTGACCGGCTGGTGCGGGGTGACCTCGCTGGTCGCAGGCCCGTTCGGCGGCGTGTCCACCTGTCTGGCCGGGCCGACCAACGCGCTGGTCACCGCCTCGGGCGAGCGACGACGGCACTATGCCGCGGCGATCTGGTGCGGCGTACTCGCGATCGGGTTCGGCCTGCTCGCTCCCGGCATGGTGCGGGTCATCACCACCATGCCCGAGGCGTACGTCGCCGTGCTGGGCGGCCTGGCCATGCTCAAGCCGCTCCAGGGCGCCTTCCAGACCGCCTTCAGCGGGCCGTACGTCACCGGCGCGCTGGTCACCTTCCTGGTGACCGTCGCCGACATCACCGTCTTCAACATCGGCTCCGCCTTCTGGGGGCTGGTGGTCGGTGTCGCGGTCAGCGTGCTGCTCGACCACGACGGCCGAAACAACACCAGGGAGAAGTCATGACCACCACCGACACCACCTATCCCGACGCGACGATGCGCTACGGCGCCACCGCCCGTCAGGTCGCCGACGTCTTCGAACCGGCGGAGGCGACCGACTCGCTCGTGCTGCTGCTCCACGGCGGGATGTGGCGCGACTCCGACCGGATGCGCACCTGGTCGGCCGGCCGGGCGCTGGCCGAGGCGGGCCATCTGACCGCGACGGTGGAGTACCGGCACGGCCCCGGCCAGTGGCGGCAGGCCTTCGAGGACGTCGAGACCGCGATCGAGTCGATCCAGCTCAGCGGCCGGGAGTGGACCATCCACAACGACGCACCCCGCCGGATCACCCTGGTCGGGCACTCCTCCGGTGGCCAGCTCGCCCTGTGGGCGGCCTCCCGCGAAGGCACCCTCGTCACCGGTGTCGTGGCCCTGGCTCCCGCCGCCGCGCTGGCCACGATGAGCCAGGAGGGTCTCGGTGACGGCGCGGTCGAGGAGTTCCTCGGCGGCACCCCGTCCGAGACACCCGAGGCGTACGCCACCGCCGACCCGCTCGGCCTCGCGCCTCAGATCCCCGTGCGGATCCTGCACGGCGCCGCCGACGGGGTGATCCCGCTCGCGATCTCCGAGCGCTACGCGGCAGCACACCCCGGCGTACGTCTGGAGGTGGTCGACGGCGCCGACCACACCGCCTGGGGCGATCCGACCTCGACGGCCTGGTCGCACCTGCTCACCGCGGTCAGCCAGGTCTGACGACGACGTCGTCGGCCCGCTCGCCGGCGTCGGGGTAGAGAGCCAGGATCAGGAGTACGCCGGCGACCAGGCCCAGGAGCTGCGCGAGGATGAACGGGGCTACCGAGCCCGGTGCGATTCCGGCGAAGGTGTCGGAGAAGACCCGGCCGATCGTGACGGCCGGGTTGGCGAACGAGGTGGAGCTGGTGAACCAGTAGGCAGCGCCGATGTAGCCACCGACCGCAGGAGCTGCGAGGGCGCCGCGGTCGCTGCGTACGAGGGCGAAGATCAGGGCCACCAGGCCTGCCGTGGCGACGATCTCGGCCACGAAGTGGCCGGTCGTGGCGCGGTCCTTGGTCGAGATCGTGACCGCGTCCAGGTCGAACATGAGGTTGGCCAGCACCGCGCCACTGATCCCGCCCGCGACCTGGGCGACCACGTAGGCGCCGACCTCGGCGAGCGAGAGTCCCTTGCCGGCCTTACGCCCGAGGAGCCAGTCGGCGAGCGAGACCACCGGGTTGAAGTGTGCCCCCGAGACCGGACCGAACATCAGGATCAGCGCGGCCAGCCCGAAGACGGTAGCCATCGAGTTCTCCAAAAGCTGCAGGCCGACGTCGTCGGGGGAGAGCTGCTGGGCGGCGATGCCGGAGCCGACGACCACGGCGACGAGCAGGGCAGTGCCCAGGAACTCGGCCAGCAGGCGGCGCGGAAGGGAAGAGATCACGCTCGCATTCTTGACGTTCGACGATTACTCAGTCAACATTGAGTCAATGGAGGTTGAGAGACAGCCGGAGCTGGTACGCCGGGCCAAGATGCACGCAGCGCTCGGTGATCCGGTGCGACTTCGGATCGTCGACAGCCTCCAGATGAGTGATGCCTCCCCCACAGAGCTCGCCGGGATGCTGAATGTCCCGTCGAACTTGTTTGCTCACCACGTGCAGACTCTGGTGAGCGCAGGCGTCGTGTCCCGTCATCATTCCGAGGGCGACGGGAGGCGCACGTACCTGCACCTCGAGCAGGACGTTCTCGAGAGCCTGGGCACCGCGTCCCCCGTGGCGGTGCCCAGGCGTGTCCTGTTCGTGTGCACCGGCAACTCGGCGCGATCCCACCTCGCCGCGGCCCTGTGGCGCCAGGTCAGCCCGATCCCGGCCGCATCCGCCGGCACCCACCCCGCCGAGCACATCAATCCAGGGGCGGTCGATGTCGCCGCCCGCCACGACCTGGATCTCCCCGTCGTCGATCCCCGCCATCTCGATGACGTGCTCGACCCGGACGATCTTGTGGTCACCGTCTGTGACCGCGCCCATGAGGCGCCGAAGGTCCGCGGTGAGCTGCACTGGTCGATCCCCGACCCGGTGGGCAAGGGCCCCGAGGCCTTCGACACTGCGTACGTCGAACTCGAGCACCGGATCCGGACGCTCGCTTCCCGTTTCGACTCCTGACCCCACACCCCACGCAAGGAGAACCACTCGATGAACACCGACGGATCAGCGACGGACGCCAAGCCGGCCGTCCTCTTTCTCTGTGTCGAGAACGCCGGCCGCTCTCAGATGGCGCTCGGCTTCTTCGCCCACTACGCCGGTGACCAGGCGATCGGCTGGTCCGGCGGCTCGGCTCCGGCCGCCGCCATCAACCCGGTCGCGGTCCAGGCCATGGGTGAACTCGGGATCGACATCTCCGGGGAGTTCCCCAAGCCCTGGACCGACGAGGTCGTCCGGAGCGCGGACGTGGTCATCACCATGGGGTGTGGCGACTCCTGCCCGTTCTACCCCGGCAAGCGCTACGACGACTGGAAGGTCACCGACCCGAAGGGCGGCGGCATCGAGCACGTGCGCGGCATCCGCGACGAGATCGAGCAGCGAGTGCTCACCCTGCTCGGCGAGCTCGGCGTGACGCCGGAGCGCTCGATCACGAGAGAGTGATCGGCGTCCGGCTGATCGTGAAGATCTCCTCGCTCGGCGCGGGGGTCCCGCAGCAGCCACCGCCGTTGGCGCTCTCCGGGTCGTCGAAGACGCCGGCGCCGCCGCAGACCCCGGTGTCGGGGAGCTCGAGCTCCACCCGGGCGGCCGCGTCGTGGTCGCCGGCGAGCTCGGCCACCACGCTGCGTACCTGCTCGTAGCCGGTCATCGCCAGGAACGTCGGCGCGCGACCGTAGGACTTCATCCCGACGAGGTAGAGGTCGGGCTCGGGCTGGGCGAGGTCCTTGGCGCCGGTCGCACTGACCGAGCCGCAGGAGTGCAGGTTGGGGTCGATCTGGACCGCGATGTTGCGCGGCGCCTCCAGCGTCGGGTCGAGGTCGAGGCGCATCTCGCTGAGGAAGCTCGTGTCCGGCCGGTATCCCGTCAGCACGACCACCTGGTCGGCCTCGATGGCGCGACCGTCCTCGGCGATGACGGTGGCGCCATCCACCCGCTCCGTGCGGAACCCGGTCACCAGCTCGACCGAGCCGTCCTGGACCGCCTTCCTCGCGCGTACGCCGAGGGCGCCCCGCTCCGGGAGCTCGTCGGCCTCGCCGCCACCGAAGGTGTTCGTCGAGACCGCGCGGCGGATCGCCCAGGTGATCTTCGTTCCCGGGTGCTCCCTGGCGATCGCGGTGAGCTCGTTGACGGCGTTGAACGCGGAGTCACCCGCGCCGATCACGACGGTGTGCCGGCCTGCGTACGCCTCAGGGTGGGCGCGGTCCGGAACGGCGTAGCCGAGCGCGCCCGCGGCGTGCGCCGCACGCTCCCCGAGTGCCGGAAGCCCGTCGGCACCGGCCGGGTTGGGCCGGCGCCAGGTGCCGGAGGCGTCGATGACGGCCCGCGCCTCGATGCGTTCCTCGGTGCCGTCCGCGCCGGTCACGTGGACGACGAACGGCTGCTCGGCACGGTCGGCGTCGACCAGGCGGTCACGGCCCTTGCGGGAGACGCCGGTGACCGTGGTGCGGTAGCGGACGTGGTCGCCGAGGGTGTCGGCCAGCGGGGCGAGGTAGCGCTCGCGCCACTGCGCACCGGTCGGGTAGCCCTGAGTGGGCGCGGTCCAGCCGGTCGGCTCCAGGAGCCGGGCGGCGGCCTTGTCGACGAGCTCGGGCCAGGCCGAGAAGAGACGTACGTGGCCCCACTCGGCGACGGCTGCCGCAGGCTCGCTCCCTTGCTCGAGCACGAGCGGGGTGAGGCCACGCTCGAGGAGATGGGCAGCGGCCGCGAGGCCCTGGGGGCCGGCGCCGATGACGGCAACGGGAAGGTCGGTCATGATGCTCCTCAGATTCAAGAACGTCGATATGACGGCGACCTTAGGCTACGTATCGACGTTCGTCAATATCATTCGGTAGACTCTTCCTCATGACCGTTCTTCCCGTGCTTCCGTCCGCCGCCGTTGCCTGCTGCTCGCCGGTGACCGCAGGCGTCCTCGATGACGACCAGGCCGAGGCGCTGGCGCGGATGTTCAAGGCGCTCGGTGACCCCAACCGGGTCAAGCTGCTCTCGATCATCGCCGCCGCCGAGGACAAGGAGGCCTGCGTCTGCGACCTCACCGAGCCGGTCGGGCTCTCCCAGCCGACGGTCTCCCATCACATGAAGCTGCTGGTCGAGGCCGGGCTCGTCACCCGCGAGCAGCGCGGCCGGTGGGCCTACTTCTCCATCGTCCCCGGCGTCCTCGACTCGCTCGCGGACGCGCTGGCATCCAGCTCCTAGCGTGCTGGGCGGGGCTCACCGGGTCGCCGCGGCGATGACCTCCAGCAGCCGGCGGTGGAGCTCCATGAGCTCGTCGACGCTCATGTCGAGGCGCTCGACGATGGCGGGTGGGATCTTCTCGGCGTCGTCGCGGAGTGCGCGACCGCGCTCGGTCAGGACGACGGCGAGCGAGCGCTCGTCGAGCTTGTTGCGCTCGCGACGGATGTAGTTCTGGGCCTCGAGGCGCTTCAGCAGCGGCGAGAGGGTGCCGGGGTCGAGCTGCACCTTGCGGCTCAGCTCGGAGACACGGAGAGGCTCCTCCTCCCAGAGGGCCAGCATGACCAGATACTGCGGGTGGGTCAGCCCCATGGGCTCGAGCAGGGGCCGGTAGAGGCCGATGACGCTGCGTGCGGCGACGGCCAGGCCGAAGCAGACTTGTTGATCGAGTGCGAGCGGGTTCTCGATCTCCGAGAGGGAATCCTTCTTCGTCGGCATGTGAGTTAGCGTACCAATAGTTGGTGCGCAAACAGTTGGCCTGGTAAGTATGAGACCGTGAACGATCAACCGCGACGACCACGCCACCTGATGGACCCGGACAACCCGATCCGGCCCGTCAACGACAAGTCGCTCACCCACGTGAAGCAGTGGGTCGCGTCCGTCCTCGTCGTGTTCACCGTCGCCCACCTGGCGGTCGGGCTGGTCATCGGGGCCGTGGCGATCGACCCGGTCTACCAGAGCTCGCGGATCGGGCTGTGCATCATCGCGGCAGCCTTCGGGGTGCTGGGCCTGGCCGGCGGGTTCCTCATCCACCGGCGCAGCCCGTTCACGCCGTGGCTGATTCTCGGTGTCCTGCCGGCGGCGGTCGGGCTCTGGTACATCCTGCGCTGAGGGCGGCGCCCCCCAGGGGGTAGGGGCGCCGCCTGATCAGCGGAAGACCTGTCGGTCAGAACAGGTCGGGCACGGTCCAGCCGTCCAGGTCGTACTCGGCCAGGAACTCCTCGGCGAGCCCCTTCATCGCGTCCGCCCCGCCGCGGTTCTGGGCGGCGAAGAGGAGCTCGGCCTTCACGTTCTCGTGGTTGCCGGAGTAGTTGCGCTCGTAGAGCTCGTGACGGCCGCCGAACTCGGAGCCGATCGAGTCCCACAGGGCCTTCATGACCTTGACCCGGTCGACGGCGGTGATGCCGTTGGAGCCGCGGACGTACTTGTCCAGGTACGGCCGCACCTCGGGGCTCTTGAAGTCGGCGGCGCCGGAGGGCAGGTAGATCAGCCCGGAGGCGACGTCCTGCTCGATGATCTCCTTGACCCGCGGATAGCCGTGGATCATGAACATCCGGTACGTCAGGCCGTACTCCAGCTTCGGGATGACCGCGTCGCCGACCCACGGCTCGGGGTCGCGGGCCATCGACTCGGTGAGCGACCAGAACAGGTTGCGCCAGCCGATCACCTCACCCACCCGGGTCTGTACGCCGCGGAAGCCGCCCGAGCCGGTGGCGTCGAGCGCCTTCATCAGCAGGCCGGCGATGAAGTCGAGCTTGACGGCCAGGCGCGTGCAGCCCTGGAAGGTGAACCGCGGCAGGAACCCCGACTGCGGGAAGAACGAGTTGATCCGCTCCACGTCGCCGTACATGAAGACGTTCTCCCAGGGCACGAGCACCTTGTCGAAGATGAAGATGGTGTCGTTCTCGTCCATCCGGCTCGACAGCGGGTAGTCGAACGGCTCGCCGTTCTGCGCAGCCTGCTCGGTGTAGGAGGAGCGGCAGATCAGCTTGATGCCGGGGGAGTCCATCGGGACGGTGCAGATCAGCGCGAACTGCTTCTTGCGGATCGGCAGGCCGTAGTGGGCGATGAAGTTGTAGTTGGTGATCGCGCTTCCGGTCGCCACGACCTTCGCACCGGAGACGATCAGGCCGGCGTCGGTCTCCTTCTCGACCTTCATGTAGACGTCGCCGACCTCGTCCGGCGGCAGCTGGCGGTCGACCGGCGGGTTGATGATCGCGTGGTTCCAGTAGAGAACCTTCTCCTGGGACTCCCGGTACCAGCGCTCGGCGTTGTCCTGGAACGGGGCGTAGAGCTCCTTGTTGGCGTGCAGGGTGCCGAGGAAGCTGGCCTTGTAGTCGGGTGAGCGGCCCATCCAGCCGTACGTCATCCGGGCCCAGCGTGCGATCGCGTCGCGTTCCTTGAGCAGGTCGGCCGAGGATGTCGGGGTCTTGAAGAACGGCATCGTGATGCCGCCGTTGCCGGTGTCGGTCGGCACGGTGAGCTCGTCGACGTGCGGACCGGTGTGGAGCGCGTCGTAGAGGCGCGCGGTCATCCGCACCGGGTTGCGGAAGGCCGGGTGCGTGGTGACGTCTTCGATCCGCTCGCCGTGCAGGTAGATCTCGCGACCGTCGCGCAGGCTCTCGATGTACTCATCGCCGGTCATCGGCCGGGAGGCGAAGTTGGTCTGCTTGTTGGCCGGGGAACCGGCGGCGGGATTGGTGGTCGGGGGGCCTGAGTGCTGCTCCGGGGCGAGGGTGTCGGTCATGGTCTTTCTCCTTGGATCGGGTCTCGGTCGGATCAGTAGTGGGTGGATCGCGGGATCGCGGGGACTTCGATGGCGGTGAACGACGTGGTCGCGTCGAACCAGCCGGTGCTCGGGTCGTCCTGGCAGCCGAGCCAGACGACCTCGGAGGACGGGTTGCCGATGTGGTGGAAGGCGCTGTCGTGGAAGAGCAGCGGCTTGCGGTCGGTGGTGATCACCTCGACGACCTCCCCGAGGAACAGCAGGTGGTCCCCGCCGTCGTCGGTACGCCACGGGCGGCACACCAGCGTCGCGGCCGTCCCGCCCAGCCGCGGCGCCGTCGCACCCTCGCGCCAGGGGAGCGGGTCGCTGCCGGGGCGGCCGGCGAAGTGCATGGCGACGTCGCTCTGGTCGGCGGCGAGGACGTTGACCGCGAAGGCCGCGCCCTCGAGATAGGCGGCCGCCTTGGACGTACGTGTCAGGGCGACCTGCACCAGCGGCGGATCGAGCGAGATCGGGGTGAACGCCGTGACCGTGGCGCCGTGGTGGGCGCCGTCGGGGGTGCGGCAGGTGATCACGGTGACGCCGGTCGCGAAGCGGCCGAAGGTCGACCGCAGCGTGCGTGGGTCCATGGAGCTCCTCCTTCGTCGGGGCCGCAGGATGTGTGCCGGCGGTCACGTCGGAGGACGACGCTAGATCCGGATCACGAGGGCGGCGATCCGCTCTGCGAACGGGCTGTCCGGATTGCGCACCGGGTTTCCGGACGCCCTCGGCGAGGGGTGAATGCGCTGTTAATGTGAAGGACGTCACTAGGGGGTGACAGATGAGCACCGGCACTCTCACCGCATCGTCCGGCGACATGGAGAGCTTCTCCGACGAGGTCGCCCGGGCGTACTTCCCGCATGCCCTGACCATGCGCGGCCGACCCGCGCGCCCGGCGGAGCTGCGTGCGGTCGACCTCGGTCCGGTCCGGCTGACCCGGATCGGCTGGGGCGCGGAGGTGTCGGTGGAGTCGGACCACCCGGGTGCCTGGGCGGTCAACGTCCCGCGCAGCGGTGTGCTCGAGGCCAACGTCGGTGGCGCCCATGTGCTCTCGCTCGACGGCCAGGCGACCGTGTGCCCGCCCGACCGGCAGACCAAGATGACGCGCTGGTCGGCCGACTGCTCCATCGTCGGGATGCGGGTCGACCGCGACTACCTGGTCGAGGAGGTCGCGGCCCTGGTCGGCCTGCACACCGACCGGCTGCCCGCCCAGCTCGACCTGCGTGCCCATGGCGCCCGCGCCTGGATCGGGCTGCTCGGCTCGCTCGGCACGGAGGCCATGCGCAACCCGGCGCTGGTGGGCGACGAGCGGGTCAGGACGCGGCTGGCCGGGACGCTGACCGCCGCCTTCGTCGCCGCCTGCTTCCCCGAGGAGCCGGCCGTGGGCTCCGTCCGGCCCCGCATCGTCTCCCGCGTCGTCGAGGCCATGGAGGCCGACCCGGCGCGCGAATGGGCCGTCTCCGATCTCGCCCGCGAGGCCGACGTCGGCATCCGCCGCCTCCAGCAGGGCTTCCAGCGCTACCTCGGCCGCACGCCGACCCAGAAGCTGCAGGAGATCCGCCTCGAACGGGTCCACGCCGACCTGCTCGCCAGCCGCGGCGACACCGTCGCCGAGGTCGCCTACCGCTGGGGCTTCACCCACCTCGGCCGCTTCGCCGCCGCCTACCGCCAGACCTACGGCGTCACCCCGTCGCAGACCCTGCGCTGCCGCTGACCCCCTCGCCGAATCGGCTAGCTGTTGCTGAGGCCGGCCAGGATGGCGAGCGCGCGGGTGAGCAGCGGGCTCTCGTCACCGGCACGGGTGGCGGCGACGAGCTCGACGCCGGGGGTGCCGGTGAGGGGCACGTACACGACGCCCGGGACGGCGAGGGCCGCGGTGGGTTCGGGGACGATGGCGACGCCGAGGCCGGCTGCGACGAAGGTGACCAGGGTGGAGGTCTCGGCGACCTCATGGGCGATGTGGCTGCGGATCCCGGCGGAGTCGAAGAGCTCCTGGATCATCGCGTTCATCGCCGAGCGGCCGCCGCCGGCGTGGATGACGAGGCCCTCGCCGTCGAGGTCGGCGATGCGTACGCGGCGACGGCCGGCGAACCGGTGGTCCTTCGGCATCGCGACCAGCAGGTTCTCCTGCCGCAGGTGGGTGATCGAGAGGCCCGGGGAGTCGGGAAGGGGGCGGAGCAGGCCGAGGTCGAGGGTGCCGTCGGTGAGCGCCGCGGCCTGATCCGGCGAGAGCATCTCGCCCCGGAACCCGAACTCCACCTCCGGCAGCTCGGCGCGCAGGGTGCGCGCTAGGGCGGGAAGCAGCGAGTACGTCGCCGACCCGACGCACCCGATCAGCAGCCGCCCGCGCCGCCCCGAGGCGATGCTCGCGGCCTCGTGGGCGGCGGCGTCCACGGCGCCGAGGATCTCCCGCGCCCGTTCCAGGTACGCAGCACCAGCCGGTGTCAGGTCGACCCGCCGCGTCGTCCTGGTGAGCAGGGTCAGCCCCAGCTCGGCCTCGAGCTGGCGGATCTGCTGTGACAGCGGCGGCTGCGCCATGTGGAGCCGCTCGGCCGCCCGGCCGAAATGCCGCTCCTCGGCGACCGCGACGAAGTAGCGAAGATGGCGCAGCTCCATGCACTCATATTCGCAGAGTCTCAGTCGTCCGGCACTGATTCAGCCTGCCGAGGCGTCGCGTACGTCGGCCGAGGCGTCGCGTACGTCGGCCGAGATGGCACCGCATTGCCAACTCGGCCGACGCAACTGACGCCTCGGCCGACGCAACTGACGTCTCGGCTGTCGTGGGGCTCAGGCTGGCAGGGAGTCGCCCTGGACGGCCTGGATGTCCAGCTCCACCTTGAGGGTCGTGCCGATGGCGGCGATGCCGGCGGCGACGGCCTGGTTGTAGTTCATCGCGAAGTCCTCGCGGCGCAGTTGAGCGGTGGCGCGGAAGGCGGCCCGGGTGCCGCCCCAGGCGTCCGGGCCGGTGCCGAGGTAGGCGACGTCGAGGTCGACGGAGCGGGTCTGCCCGTGCATCGAGAGCTCACCGTGGACGGTCCAGCGGTCCGATCCGGCGGGGGTGAGGCCGGTGGAGCGGTAGACGATCTGGGGAAACGCCTCGACATCGAGGAAGTCCCCGCTGCGAAGGTGGTCGTCGCGCATCCGGTTGCCGGTGTCGATCGAGGCGGCACGGATGACGGCCTCGACGCGGGATTTCTCCAGATGGTCCGGCGCGATCTCGACGACCCCGGCGAAGTCGGTGAACCGGCCGCGCACGCTGGAGATGCCCAGGTGCTGCGCGACCGCGCCGACGGTGGAGTGGGCGGGGTCGATCGTCCACGGCCCAGGGGCCGGGAGCGACGTGTCCCCCTGACGAGTCAGGGTGACCGCGCCGAGCGCAGCCGTCCCCGAGGCCGTGACGATCGCGGTCGCCGCGGTGGGGGACCAGCCGATCGCGGTGACGATCGCGACGTACGGCCCGGGGGCGAGGACGGTGTCGTCGGTGACGACACCGTCCTCGTCGGCCTCGGCGCGCAGCACCTGACCGCCGGCCGTGTCGGTGAGGGTGACGACCGCGTGCGCCACGGCCCAGCCGTCGCGGGTGCGGATCTTTGCGGTCAGTGCCATCGCGGATCAGTCCTCGGGGTGGGAGAGGACGATCTCGTGGCCGTCCACACCGTGGCCGGTGAGGCTCACGGCGCCGGCCGCCGGCGGGTAGCTGGTGGCCAGGACCGTGTAGTCCCCGCTGTCGAGATCGGCGAAGGCGTACGCCCCGTCCGGGCCGGTCGTCGCGGTCCCGGCCACGTTGCCGGCCGCGTCGACCAGCGTCACCCGGGCGTCGGCGAGGGGCCCGAAGGCCGCCTTGACGACACCGGTCAGGCGAGCGCCGGTGACCATCTCCACCTCGATCCGGGTCAGGCCGGTGGCGCCGATCTCGATCGGCACCGCGCGCGGGCGGTAGCCCTCGGCGTTGACCGCGACCGTCGCCGGCCCCGGGACCAGCTCGTCGATGAAGAAGGTGCCGTCGGCGACGGTCGTTCCGGTGGAGAGCAGGTCGCCGCGTACGTCGGTCACGATCACCATCGCGTCCTTGACCGGCGCGCCGTCCTCGCCGCCGCGCACGATGCCCTTGAGGCCTGTGGTGCCGCTGAGCAGGAGGTCGTACGCCACCGGCTCACCGCCAACCACCACCGTGGAGGCCTGCGGCTGGAAGCCGTCGGCCGAGGCGATCAGGACGTACGTCCCCGACCCCGGCGCGTCCACCGCGTAGGAGCCGTCGGCGTGGGCGACCGAGCGGCCGAGCTGGCGCCCGGAGAGCGAGATCAGCGTGACCGCGGCGTGCGGGATGGGGATGCTTCCGGCGCCGCGGACGAAGCCGTGCAGAGCGATCCCGTTGTTGACCGGCGCGAGGGCGGCAGCGTGCTGCTCGGGCACCCCGGCGACGGCCTCGGCGACCGCTGCAGGTCGGTCGACCTCGGCAGCCTCCGCGGCGGCCTGGGCGAGCCCGCCCTTGGTCTTCAGCGGGACCTCCTTGATGAACACCACGAACAGCAGCGCGATAACGGCTACGCCCGCGGCGACCATGAAGATGTCGGCGATGCCGTGCCCGTACGCACTCTCCAGCACCGACCGCAGCGGCTCGGGGACCTTGTCCATGTCCGGGATCTCGCCCGACGTGCCCTGCGCCAGCGCGGCGTAGCGCGGACCGAGGTCGGCAAGGCCGTCCTGGACGTAGTCGGTGACCCGGTGGGCCATCAGCGCGCCGAGCGCGGAGACGCCCATCGCGCCGCCGAGGCTGCGGAAGAACGTCACCATGGAGCTGGCCGCGCCGAGGTCGGCGGGTGCGACTTGGTTCTGCGTGGAGAGGACCAGGTTCTGCATCGTCATGCCGACGCCGAGGCCGAGGATCGCCATGAAGATGGCGACGTGCCAGTACTCGGTGTCGTAGCGGATCGTGCTGAGCAGGCCCAGCCCGCCGACGATGAGGGCGGCGCCGACGACGAGCCAGGCCTTCCACTTCCCGGTGCGGGTGATGACCTGGCCGGAGACGGTCGAGGAGAGGAACAGCCCTGCGATCATCGGGATCGTCATCACCCCGGCCATCGTCGGCGACTCGCCGCGAGCCAGCTGGAAGTACTGGCTGAAGAAGATCGTGCCGGCGAACATCGCCACCCCGACGAAGAGCGAGGCGAGCGAGGAGAGCGTGATCGTCCGGTTGGCGAAGAGCCGCAGCGGGATGATCGGCTCGGCGGCCTTCGACTCGACGAGGACGAAGATCAGCAGGAGCAGCACGGAGCCGCCGACCATGGCTGCGGTCTCCCAGGAGGCCCAGTCGTACTTGTCGCCGGCGAAGGTGACCCAGACGAGCAGCAGGCAGACGCCGGCGGCCATGAAGAACGCGCCGGCCCAGTCGACCTTGACGCCCTCGCGCTTGATGACGGGCAGGTGCAGGGTCTTCTGCAGCACGATGAAGGCGATCACCGCGAACGGGATGCCGACGTAGAAGCACCAGCGCCAGCCGAGCGAGTCGGCGTCGGTGATGACCCCGCCGATCAGCGGGCCGCCGACGGTGGCGACCGCGAAGACGGCGCCGAGGTAGCCCGAGTAGCGGCCGCGCTCACGTGGGGAGATCATCGCGGCCATGATGACCTGCGCCAGTGCGGTCAGACCGCCCATGCCGATGCCCTGGACCGCCCGGGCAGCGATGAGCTGACCCGGGTTCTGGGCGAAGCCGGCGACGGCCGAGGCCGCCACGAAGAGGACCAGCGCGATCTGCATGAGCAGCTTCTTGCTGAACAGGTCGGACATCTTGCCCCACAGCGGGGTGGTGGCCGTCATGGTCAGCAGGGAGGCGGTGACCACCCAGGTGTAGGCCGACTGCCCGCCGCCGATGTCGGCGATGATCTCGGGCAGCGCGTTGGAGACGATCGTGGAGGAGATCATCGCCACGAACATGCCGAGCAGCAGGCCCGAGAGCGCCTCCATGATCTCGCGGTGGGACATCTCGCCATGGGAGGTGGGTGAGCCCTCGGACGGGCGTCCCGGTGGACCGGCGTGAGTCCGCGCGGCTGTCGTCGTTGCCATGGACTTCCTTTCTGGTGGTGCTGCCTAGTTGCTGGTGGTGCCGCAGTGGCCGAGGCTGTCGCGGAGCTTGGTGACGAGCCGTACGAGTTCATGTACGTCGCGCTCGTCCCAGCCGCTGAGCCGGTCTGCGATGAGGTCGGTGAGCTGGTGGGAGGCGTTGTCGAGCAGGTCGCGCCCGGCGTCGGTGAGACGGAGGATGCGGGAGCGGCCGTCGGCCGGGTTGGGGGAGCGCTCGATCCAGCCCTGGTCGGCGACGCACGCCACGTGTCGGCTGGTCACCGAGATGTCCACGGCGAGCAGCTCGGTGAGCTCGCTCATGGTCATGTCGCCGTGTCGACGCAGCATCGTCAGCACCCCCGCGGAGCCGGCCGACAGCTCGGGCGGAAGCCTGCGTACGAGGCCCTTCCGTACGGCTCCGACCTCGCTGAGCTGATGGATCAGCTCCTGGTACGTCGCGTGCCCGATCATCATCCCTCCAAGTTGGTTGACTTTTACAACCATATGGAGGATAGGGGTCCAATGCAAATCCGGCAGGACCGGGCGTGTTGCTAGGCGACGGTGCCGCGGGCCGCCCAGGCCGTCGCGGTCACGGTGAACGGGCCGTTGCCGAACCGGCGCCGAGCGACCTCCTCGAGCGCGGTGCGCCCGGCGTCGTCGAGGGATTGCACGTAGTCGCCCGCCGGCCCGACGCCGAAGGTGTACGGGTCCCACCAGTCCTCGAACGTGGGGTGGGTGATGCGGACGACCAGGCCGCTCGGCTCGACCTTGCGGAGGCCGACCTTCTTGAACAGCTTCTCCAGGTCACCCAGCCGGGAGCCGGCGAGCAGGGCCTCGTCCTCGGCCTCCGGGTCGATCTCGTGCACGCAGGCCCAGAACGGCGCGACGGCACCGGTGTCGCCGTCCCAGACGCACGCCGCGACGGTGCCGCCGGGCCGGGTGACCCGGACCATCTCCCTGATCCCGGCCTCCGGGTCGGTCATGAAGTGCACGACGAGCTGGGCCAGCGAGACGTCGAACCAGTTGTCGGCGAAGGGGAGCGCCTCGGCCACACCGGTGTGCACATCGACCCTGGCCAGCTGCCGTGCGACCGTCTCCATGAACGGTGGCGAGGGGTCGATCGCGGCCACCAGGTGGGCCTCGGTGAGGGTCACGAGATGGCGGGTGAGCGTGCCCGGTCCACAGCCGACGTCGAGCACCCGCTGGCCCATGCTGACCCGGGCGAAGTTCGCGAAGTGGGGTGCGAGGGGTTCGGCGTAGCGGCCCATGAAGCGGGCATACCTCTCCGCCGCAACGTCGAACCCCATGCTTCAGGCTAGGTCCGCCGTTGGCTACGCCGACAGCCCCAAGTTCGGTATCTCCAGGCGCAGGCGCCCTAGTGCGTCGAGGGCGTCGTCGGGATCTCCGAGCGGTCGTCGGACCACAGCGTGTGGAAGGTGCCGTCCTTGTCGACGCGCTTGTAGGTGTGGGCGCCGAAGAAGTCCCGCTGGCCCTGGATGAGCGCGGCCGGGAGTCGGTCGGCGGCGAGCGAGTCGAAGTAGGCGAGCGCCGAGGAGAACCCCGGTGCGGGTACGCCGGAGGCGGCCGCGATCCCGACGACGCGCCGCCACGCCTCCTCGCCGGACGCGACCGCGTCGGCGAAGTAGGGGTCGACCAGCAGCGTCTCCAGGTCGGGCTTGGTGGCGTAGGCATCCACGATCCGGTTGAGGAAGCGCGCCCGGATGATGCAGCCGGCCCGCCAGATCTTGGCGAGCGCACCGAGGTCGATGTCCCAGCCGTACTCCTTCGCCCCGGCCACGATCAGGTCGAACCCCTGCGCGTAGGCGACCACCTTCGAGGCGTAGAGAGCCGCGCGTACGTCATCGACGAACGTGTCGGGGACCTCGGGCGCCTTCGGGCGTGCCCTCGTCGAGGCCAGCACCGAGGCCCGCATCGCGCCGCGCTGGGCCGGCTTGGAGGAGACCGCCCGGGCGAAGACGGCCTCGCCGATGCCGGAGACCGGGATGCCGAGGCCGAGCGCGTTCTGCACCGTCCAGACGCCGGTGCCCTTCGAGCCCGCCTCGTCGAGGATGACGTCCACGAGCGGCTGGCCGGTCTCGGCGTCCTTCTGGGCGAGCACCTCCGCGGAGATCTCGATCAGGTAGGACTCCAGGTCGCCGGTGTTCCAGTCCTTGAAGACGTCGACGAGCTGCTCCACCGAAAGCCCGCCCACCCGCCGGAGGAGGTCGTAGGCCTCCGCGATCAGCTGCATGTCGGCGTACTCGATGCCGTTGTGGACCATCTTCACGAAGTGGCCGGCGCCGTCGGTGCCGACATGGGTCACGCACGGCTCGCCCTCGGCCACCGCGGCGATGCTCTTCAGGATCGGGCCGAGCGTCGTCCAGGCCTCGGGCGAGCCACCGGGCATGATCGAGGGGCCGTTGAGTGCACCCTCCTCGCCACCGGAGATGCCGGTGCCGACGAAGTTCAGGCCACGCTCGCGCAGCTCGCGCTCGCGCCGGATGGTGTCGTTGAAGTTGGCGTTGCCGCCGTCGACGATGATGTCGCCCGGCTCGAACCGCTCGGCCAGCTGCTCGATCACCGCGTCGGTGCCCTTGCCCGCCTGGACCATGATGATCGCCGTACGCGGCGTGGCGAGCGTCGCCACGAAGTCGTCGATCGTCTCGGAGGCGAGGAAGCCTGCCTCCGGGTGCTCGGTGATGAGCTCCTCGGTCCGGGCGTAGGTGCGGTTGTAGACCGCCACGGTGTTGCCCTCGCGAGAGGCGAGGTTGCGGGCCAGGTTGGACCCCATGACGGCCAGTCCCACCACGCCGATGTTCGCGCGGCCATTGTCGTTGTTCGGCATCGTGCTCCTCGGTTGAGTCGGTGATGCCATTCAACTCTGCTCGTCAAGCAGCGGCGGTCGGCGGCTCGGCGCGGAAACGCGCCGGCCGTCCATCCACGCCGAGCACCTTCCAGGACCACCGCGTCAGCGGCGTACGCAGCCCGAGGTTGTCGAAGAGCATCCGGACGTCGGCGAAGAGATGACGGCGGAACGCGGCGGCCTCGGCGCCGGTGCCCCAGACCTCGCGGACGATCGAGTCGGGCAGTCCCATGAGCTCGCGGTCGGCGCGCGAGGGGATGATGATCGCGTCCGAGCCCAGCCGCATCGCGAGCGGGGTGAGGATGCCGAGAGCGAGGCGCGAGACCGGGTTGAGCGAGGGTGCGTGCTCCTCGAGCCAGGCGTGCGCGAAGCCGATGTGGCGGGCCTCCTCGGCGATGTGGATGGCCATGATCTGGTCCAGGAGCGGGTGGGTTCCGCCGGCGCGCATGGCCTCCTTCTGCACGTGGTCGATCGGCTCCTCGCCGGCGAGGATGATTGCGAAGAAGAGGGCGGGATAGAGGCCGCCGAGATGTCCCACGAGCGGGATGGTGCGCATCAGCCAGCCCGGTGCGCCCGCGACGTCGGGGCAGACCCGGTTGGTGAACTCCTGGAACATCTGGATGTGATGGGTCTCCTCGGTGAGCTCGTGCATGAAGTAGCGGAACTCGGGGTCGCCGTTGTCGACGCCCATCAGGAACTGGGTGCCGCCGAGGAGGAGCAGCTGCTCGAACTGGGAGCCGGTCTTCACCATGGCGGTGAGCCGGTGCCGGCCGACCTCGATCTGCCGTGCCTTGGGCAGCGACTGGTACCACGGGTGGGCGCCGAGCGGGTCGAGCGTGGGCAGGATCCACCGCTCGTCGTCCTCGGACAGGGCCATCTCGGGCGCGTCCCAGGTGACGTCCTTGAAGGCGTTGAAGTACATCTCGACCGACGCCTCGGACAACGTACGCAGCGTCTCGTCGTACTCCCTGCGCGGCTCGGGCCTGGTCGGCGTGATCATCCGGACCGGGGTGCCGGCGACCGCACCCACGTAGCCACCGATCGAGCGAAGTGTCTGCACAACCATCCGAGCCTCCTTGCACGACGTTGATACGTCCTCAAGGTACATGGGATTTGTGTACCAGGAAACAGGTTCGGCCCGCGTGTTCCGCTCAGCAGATCTCGGCGGCGAGGGCCTTCCGGACGCCGGCGACGAGGTCCTCCGGCGTCCTGGCCGGGCGGTCGAAGGTGGTGCGTGCGCTGTGCGCCCCGCCCTCGTCGACCCACTGGAACTCGAAGCCTTCGGCGCAGAGCCCGGTGATCTGGGCGGCGAGGATCGTGTCGACCGGGATGTAGGAACGGGTCGCGACCGCCTCGCGGAGCTCGTTTCCGTGGTGGTTGTTGAGATGGTCCTGGTTGCGGTGGAGCACGCCGTCGTTGAGGTCGAGGTCGCGGTCGGTGAAGGCGTCGAGGGGGATCGGGACGGCCTCGCCGGTGCGGCGGACGAGCATCACGTTGGAGACGTCCATGACGACCTCCTCCCACTCCGTCTCGCAGCACGTGCAGGCATCGGTACGCAGCCACCTCAGGCTCCCGGTCAGGCGGACCGCCTCGCCGTTGCCGAGCACGCCTTGGAGGACCAGCACGACATGGCTGCCGCGGCGCCCGGCGTACGCCATCCGCTGCTCGGGCGGGCACAGGAAGGTCGGGCGGCCGCCGTCGTCGGCGAAGCCCTGCATCTCCAGCTCCTCCATCGAGTAGGGGATGCCGTCGATCACCACGCTGCCGCCGCGGGGGCATGACAGGATGCTGCGGGCAAGGCTGGCGGTCGAATCCATGGCACCTCCTATTTAGGTAAGGCTTACCTAAACACGACTACGGCTGATCGAGCAAGAGTTGCTGCTCACATCGTGAGGGCGATCCCTACCCAATCCCGGTGAGCGACGATCGCCGCCACCCGTCGCTGCCGGGTAGGCCCATAGCGTGGTCCTACTCTCTGAAAGCAGTCGACCATGGTCACTGAGCACACCGCCGCGTCCACCAGGATGCGAGCGATCGTCCAGACCAGATACGGCGACGCCGGCGACCTGCACCTAGACCGCATCGACGTTCCCGAGCCCGACGTCGACGAGGTTCTCGTCCGCGTCCACGCCGCCGGGCTCGACCGCGGCACCTGGCACCTGATGACGGGCAAGCCGTACGTCATGCGGATCGCCGGGATGGGTTTCAGGGGGCCCAAGGACCGGGTGCCGGGTCGCGATCTCGCGGGCGTCGTCGAGGCGGTCGGGTCCGCGGTCACGAAGTTCGCGGTCGGCGACGAGGTCTACGGCATCGGCCGCGGCACCTTCGCCGAGCACGCGGTGGCACCGGAGGACAAGCTCGCCCACAAGCCCGCTCGGCTCTCCTTCGAGCAGGCCGCAGTGGTGCCGATCTCGGCGGGCACAGCGCTGCAGGCGCTGACCGACCAGGGTCACCTCGAGGCCGGCCAGTCGGTGCTGGTCATCGGCGCGTCCGGCGGTGTGGGCAGCTATGCCGTCCAGATCGCCAAGGCACTCGGTGCCGAGGTCACCGGCGTCGCCGGCACGGAGAAGCTGGACCTGGTCCGCTCGCTCGGCGCCGACCACGTCATCGACTACACCCATGCCGACTTCGCCGACGGCGCCAACCACTACGACCTGATCCTCGACATCGCCGGCAACCCCGGCCTGTCCCGGCTGCGGCGAGCGCTGACCCCGACCGGCACCGTGGTGCTGGTCGGTGGCGAGCACGGCGGCAACCTCACCGGTGGCATGAATCGGTCCCTCCGGGCGCTCCTGCTCACGCCGTTCATCGGGCAGCGGTTCGCCATGTACGTCGCCAAGGAGCGCGCCAGCGACCTGGAGCGCCTCGCCGGCTTCCTGGAGGACGGCACCGTCGTACCGAGCCTCGGCCACACCTTCCCGCTCGACCGGGTCCCGAAGGCGATGCGTCTCCTCGACTCCGGCCGCGTACGCGGCAAGGTCGCCATCATCACGACCTGAACGTCCCGTCTCGGATTCGACAATCACGGATTCGAGGCACGCTCCATGAACACCATGGCCACCTCACCACCCGCCGGCACACGTGCCCGGCGTCTCGACACCGGCTCCCGGATGTGGGCCTCGCGCCTGATCGGGGCTCTGTTCCTGGCCGGGTTCGTCGTCTACGGAACAGGCTCGTTCCTCGTCACCTCGGTCCTCGACGGCGACGACTTCCTCGCCGGGGTCGGTGCCCAGGAGACCACTCTCG
Organism: Nocardioides sp. NPDC004968; assembly: GCF_040608935.1. NCBI lineage: Bacteria > Bacillati > Actinomycetota > Actinomycetes > Propionibacteriales > Nocardioidaceae > Nocardioides > Nocardioides sp. NPDC004968. The sequence goes on along the minus strand of NZ_JBEXJF010000010.1, from coordinate 51,143 downwards.
CCCTCGGCGCGTTCCTGATGATCGCGACCACGGCGATCGACATCGGCAAAGCCGTCATCTTCTTCCCCGTCCTGGAGCGCAACGGCAGACGTACGGCCGTGGCCTACCTGGCCACCATGGTCTTCGAGATGGCGATGATGACCGTCGGTGTGCTCGCGCTGCTCATGGTCATCCCGCTGGCCGACCGGGCAAGTGAGATCGGCGCCGACACCGCCCAGGCGCTCGGGTCGCTCGCGGTCGACGCGAACGAGACTGCGTACCAGATCGGGCAGCTCTCGCTCGCGTTCGGCGCTCTGTTCCTGTGTGCGCTCCTCTTCCGCACCGGTCTGGTTCCCCGGTGGCTGGCGGCGCTCGGCCTGCTCGGCTATGCGCTGCACATGCTGGGCTCCGGCGCCGAGCTCTTCGGTGCCCCGATCAGTCTCGTGCTCCTCATTCCCGGAGCCATCTTCGAGATCACGCTCGCACTCTGGTTGATCATCAAGGGATTCGACCCGGCTGCGTTCGACAGGCCGGCTCAGTGAGGCGCCATGCACGGTAGAACCGCGCTCATCACCGGTGGCACCGGTGGCATCGGGCGGGCGACCGCCATGGGACTGGGCCGGATGGGCGCTAACGTCGCGATCACCGGCCGTGATGCGGAGCGTGCCGAGGACGCCGCGCGGGAGATCCGCGAGGCCACCGGTGCGACGGTCCTCGTGTTCCTGGCAGACCTGTCCAGCCAGGCCGAGGTACGCCGGCTGGCCGCGGAGGCGCTCGACCGCCTGCCGACGATCGACGTGCTCGTCAACAACGTCGGGGGCTACTGGGACACCCGCCAGCTCACCGTCGACGGGATCGAGCGCACCCTCGCCGTCAACCACCTCGCCCCGTTCCTGCTGACGGAGCTGCTGCTGCCCCGGCTGAAGCGGAGTGCGTACGCCCGGGTGGTGACCGTCGCGTCCCAGGCGCACGCCCAGGGGTGGATCGACTTCGACGACCTCCAGGGCGAGCGCGCCTACTCCGGAGCCCGTGCCTACAGCCAGTCCAAGCTCGCCAACATCCTGTTCACCCACGAGCTCGCGCGGCGCCAGCCGAGGGTGACGGCCAACGCGCTGCATCCCGGCGTGGTGAGCACCGCCTTCGGCGCCGAGGACCCCGGGCGTACGCAACGGATCCTCGTCCCCTTCCTGAGGCCGTTCATGAAGAGCCCCGCCAAGGGCGCGGAGACCTCGATCTACGCGGCATCCGCCCCGGAGCTGGTGGGGGCCACGGGCGGCTACTTCGCCAACAGCAGGTCCCGGCGTTCCGCCCCACTCAGCTACAACCAGGATCTCGCCGCACGCCTGTGGCGGGTCAGCGAGGATCTCGTCAGAGTGCGCTAGGAACCGGCCGCTTCAGATCGTGAACTATCCGGCGGGTGGCGCCGTGGCTAGCGTCGAACGTGATCCGGTCGACCGACCGGACCTTCTCGGGCATACGAGAAGGGGGGATTCACCAATGACCGTCACCGACATCGACACCGACAAGCTGATGGCGTTCGTCTTCAGGGCTGTCGACGAAGTGGGTGCGACGCTCAACGCGGCTCTGGTCGTGATGGGCGACAAGCTCGGCTACTACCGCGACCTCGCGGCCCACGGGCCGTCCACGGCCGAGGAGATGGCCCGGCGTACCGGAACCGTCGAGCCCTACGCCCGGGAGTGGCTGCGCGCGCAGGCTGCCGGCGACTACCTGACCTACGACGCCGAGACCGACCGCTTCACGCTGCCTCCCGAGCAGGCCGTGGCGCTGACCGTGGAGGACAGCCCGGCGTTCCTGCCCGGCTTCTTCCAGATCGCCCTCGGGACCGTGCACGACACCACGCACATCATCGAGGCGGCCCGCATGGGGACCGGCGTCGCGTGGGGCGACCACGACACCGACGTGCACAACGGCTGTGAGCGGTTCTTCCGCCCCGGCTACAACGCCAATCTCATCCCGGACTGGCTGCCCGCGCTCGAGGGAGTCGTGCCGAAGCTGGAGGCGGGCGCGACCGTCGCCGACGTCGGCTGCGGCCACGGGGCATCGACGATCCTGATGGCGAAGGCCTACCCGCGCTCGAGCTTCGTGGGGTACGACGCCCACGGCCCGTCCATCGAGATGGCCCGCCAGCGCGCCGCCGACGCCGGCGTCGGCGACCGGGTGCGCTTCGAGGCGGCAACGGCCCAGTCGTTCGGCGGCGAGGGCTACGACCTGGTCACGATGTTCGACTGCCTCCACGACATGGGCGACCCGGTGGGCGCTGCCCGCCAGGTCCGCGCCAAGCTCGCGGACGGCGGCACGTGGATGATCGTCGAGCCGAAGGCCGGGGACCACGTCGAGGACAACTTCAACCCGGTCGGGCGGGCCTACTACGGCTTCTCGACGCTGCTCTGCACGCCGGGGTCGGTCTCGCAGGAGGGCGCCGCGGCACTGGGCACCCAGGCGGGACCCGCGCGGATCCAGCAGGTGACCGCCGATGGCGGGTTCAGCTCCTTCCGCACCGTCGCCGAGACGCCGTTCAACCTGGTCTACGAGGTTAAGGCCTGAGGCATTCGGGGCTGTCTGGTCACACGCTGACCAGGCGGTCCCGCGGGCCGATCAGAAGCCGATCGGCAGACCGGCGTAGTTCTCCGCGAGCCCGGCGGCGGCGTGCTCGCTGGAGGTCACCCAGCGCAGCTGGGAGAGCTGGAGCTGGGTGTCGAACGGGTCTTCAGCGGTGTGCAGCATCGTGGTCATCCACCAGGAGAAGTGGGTGCAGCGCCAGACGCGGCGCAGCGCCGTCTCGGAGTAGTCGTCGGCCAGTCGCGGGTCGCCCTTGAGCAGCGCGGCGAGCGCGGGCGCCAGCAGCGCGACGTCCGCGACCGCGAGGTTGAGTCCCTTGGCGCCGGTCGGCGGGACGATGTGGGCGGCGTCGCCGGCCAGGAAGAGCCTGCCGTGGCGCATCGGCGTGGAGACGTGCGAGCGCATCGGGAGGACGCTGCGGTCGGTGATCCGGCCCGGCTGCAGGCTCCAGCCGTTCTGGCCGTGGCCGAGCCGCGCGGCGAGCGCGTCCCAGATCTGGTCGTCGGACCAGGTCGCCGGGTCGGTGCCGTTGGGCACCTGGAGGTAGAACCGCGACACGCTCTCCGAGCGCATCGAGTGCAGTGCGAAGCCGTCGGGGTGCCAGGCGTAGATGAGCTCGTCGGTCGAGGGCGCGACGTCGGCGAGGATGCCGAACCAGCTGTAGGGGTAGGTGCGGTCCCAGCTCTCCCGGGCCGGGATCGCGGCGCGGCTGGGGCCGAAGGAGCCGTCACAGCCGACGATGACATCCGCCCGGATCCGCTGGGGGAGCCCGGCGGCGTCGGTGAAGGTCACCGACGGCAGGTCGGACTCGATGTCGTGCAGCGCGGTGTCGCTGACCTCGTAGTGGACGACCTGCCCGGCGGCGCGCCGGGCGTCGATCAGGTCCTTCTGGACCTCGGTCTGGCCGTAGACGTAGACCGCCCGGCCGACCAGGTCGACGAAGTCGAGGTGATGGCGCTCCTCGGGCCACTGCAGGTAGATCCCGCGGTGCTTGTCGGCGTCGCGGGCCAGCCGGTCGCCGAGACCGACCTCGGTGAGCAGATCGACGCTCGACTGCTCCAGGATCCCAGCGCGGATGCGGGCCGCGACGTACTCCTCCGACCGGGTCTCGACCACGACCGAGTCGACTCCGTCGGCGGCGAGGAGATGGCTCAGCAGCATCCCCGCGGGGCCGGCGCCGACGATCACAACCTGCGTACGTTCTTCTGCCATGGGGGTGAGTCAACTCCTGTTCGGGCGGCCGCCGCCAGAGCGCTCTTCCACTGAATGGAAAGCGCGCCGCTGGGTGGATTCCCAAATAGCGCGGACGGGCTCTTGTGTCCGTGCCAACTCGTCCCTACGGTCGAGGCACCCCGATTGTGACCCGAGTCACAAACCACAGAAGGAGCGCCCCGATGCCCGACGTCCTCGCCGACCGCGCCGCCATCGAGTCCCAGATCGGCGACCAGACCATGGTCGACGTACTCACCAAGGTGGTCGCTGACCGTGGCTCCGAGCCGGCCTTCTCCGACCGGCACACCGCCGACGGCACGGGCTGGCGCACCCTGACGTGGGGCGAGCTGCACCAGCGTGCCCGCGAGCTGGCAGCCGCCTACATCGCCGCCGGGCTCCAGCCGGGGGAGTCGGTCGCGATCATGGCCGCGAACCGCATCGAGCACGTCGTCGCCGACATGGCCACGGTGCTCGCCGGCGGTGTCCCGATCAGCATCTACAACACTCTCGCGCCCGACCAGGTCGGCTACGTCGCCCAGCACGCCGACCCGCGGATCGTCGTGCTCGAGACCGACGACCACGTCGCCCGCTGGGCGCTCGGGCTCAAGCGCGAGGAGGTCGTACGCGTCGTCACCATCGACACCGCCGTGGAAGGCGACCCGCGGGCGGTCGCTTGGGACGACTTCGTGGCCTCGGGTGCAGCGGCGCTGGCCGAGGTCGGCGAGGAGCTGGACGCACGCAGTGCCGCGGTGACCCCCGACGACACCGTCACGATGCTCTACACCTCGGGCACGACCGGGCAGCCGAAGGGCGTGGTGCTCACCCACCGCAACATCGTCTTCGAGACGACCAGCTCGCTGACGGTCTCCGGCGTCGAGGAGCCGGGGGTGCTCGTCTCCTACCTGCCGTTCGCGCACATCGCCGAGCGGGTGCTCAGCCTCTACATCCCGCAGTTCAACGGCGGCCACGTCTACCTGGTCCAGGACCCGGCACTGCTGCTCGGCACCCTCCAGGAGGTGCACCCGACCAGCTTCTTCGGGGTGCCGCGGGTCTGGGAGAAGATCCGCACCGGCGTCACCGCGCTGCTCGCCGCCGAGACCGACGAGACCAAGAAGGCCGGTGTCGAGAAGGCGATGGCGGTCGGGCTGGCCTATGTGGAGTCGCAGCAGTTCGGGCGGACCACCTCACCCGAGCTCCAGGCACAGTTCGAACAGGTCGACGCGGCGGTCCTGTCGACGATGCGCGCACTGCTCGGTCTCGACAAGGTCGAGTGGGCGGCCAGCGCGGCCGCGCCGATGCCGATCGAGGTGGCGAAGTTCTTCGCCGGCCTGGGACTGAAGATCTACGACGTCTACGGCATGACCGAGACCACCGGGGCGGCCACCGGCAACGGGCCGGAGGCCTTCCGGCTCGGCACCGTCGGCCGCGCCCAGCCCGGGATCGAGCTGCGCATCGCCGATGACGGCGAGATCCTGTTCCGGGGCCCGATCATGACCCCGGGCTACGTGGGCCGACCCGACGCCACCGCCGCGCTCTTCGACTCCGAGGGCTGGCTGCACACCGGCGACATCGGCTCGCTCGACGAGGACGGCTTCCTCACCGTGGTCGACCGCAAGAAGGAGATGATCATCAACTCCGCGGGCAAGAACATCGCGCCCTCCAACATCGAGAACCTCCTCAAGGAGAGCCCGCTCGTCGGCCACGCGATGGTGGTCGGTGACGGCCGTTCGTACGTCGTCGCCGTCCTCACCCTCGACGGCGAGATCGCTCCCGTGGTCGCTCAGAAGCTCGGCGTCGAGGCCGGCTCGCTCGCCGAGCTGGCCCAGCACCCGGTTATCCGGGGCGCCGTCGCCAAGGCCGTCGACGCCGCCAACGCCCGCCTCTCCCGCCCCGAGCAGGTCAAGGCCTTCGAGCTGCTCAGCCAGGAGTGGACCGCCGAGTCCGAGGAGCTCACCCCGACCCTGAAGCTCAAGCGGCGCGTGGTGAGCAAGAAGTACGCCGACATCATCGACGGGCTCTACGCCGCGCAGGAGTGAGTGCTGCCGCTCGCCGCAGGTAGTCCGGGACGATCCGGTCCGTTACTCATGGGTAGATGGGCTGGAACGTCCCGGACTATCTGTCGCGGACTTGCGTCGACGTGGGCCGCCGCAGGTCGGACATCGTGTTGGCCCAGCCGCCGTCGCGACGGATCTGCACGACCGCGATCACGACCAGGAGTGCTGCGGTAGCGAAGTGGATCACCGCGTCGGTCACATGGTCGGGCATGTGCATGACCCACATGACCTGGGGTGATGCGAGCGCCCAGATGCCGGGGACGGTGCCGGCGATGGCGGCCGCCAGGAGGTAGAGGACGGACCAGGATTTGCGGCGGCACAGGAACAGGCCGGGCGTGAACAGGGCGAGCCCGGCGACCGCGTGCCAGCCGTTGTAGTCCATGCCGAGCACCTTCGCCGTCGGTGCGTGATGGCCGATCTCGAAGCTGGGTTCGGCAATGAACCCGGCGATCGCGACAGGCGCTACCGGAAAGATCAGCCGATGACCAACACGCGTACGCGGATCCTCGAGGCCAGCACCGAGCTCTTCCGCCGGCAAGGCATGTCCGGCACCGGACTCAAGCAGATCGCCGAGGTGGCCAAGGCGCCGTTCGGATCGATCTATCACTTCTTCCCCGGGGGCAAGGACGACCTGGCGGGCCAGACGATCCGGCGCGCGGGTGGGGAGTACCGCGACCTGGTCCTGGCCTTCTTCGTCGGCCCCGACGACCTGGTCACCAACGTCGAGACCGCGTTCGCGGCCGCCGCCGCCGTGCTGGTCGAGACCGACTACGCCGACGCCTGCCCGATCGCCACCGTCGCGCTCGAGGTCGCGAGCACCAACGAGACCCTGCGGCAGGCGACCGCCGAGGTGTTCACCGATTGGATCGAGGTCGGCGGGCGGCATCTCGAGCAGCGGGGAGTCCCGCCCGAGGCCGCCCGCGGCCTCATCATCGGCTTCATCACAAGCCTCGAGGGCGCCTTCGTCCTGGCTCGGTCGCTGCGTTCCACCGAGCCGCTGGAGGTGGCCGGCCGGACCGTACAGGCCGCGGTGCGGGAGGCGTTGGGCGCCGCGGCCTAGAGGTCAGCGCGCCACCGGCGCGGCGACGCCGTTCAAGCGGCTCACCTCCTCGTCGGTGAGCCGGAGGGCGCCGGCGGCGATGTTCTCCTCGAGGTGGGCGGGGTCGGCGGTGCCGGGGATGGCGAGCACGTGCGGGCCCTGGTGGAGCGTCCAGGCGAGGCGTACCTGCGAGGGGGTGGCGGAGTGCGCCGCGGCGATGGCCTCGACGACATCACGACCGGTCTCGTCGGGTGCGGCGCCGGGGACCGCGCCGGCGACGGCGGCGCCGATCGAGTTGAAGGGCACGAACGCGACCCCGTGCTCGCCGCACAGCCGCAGCAGGGCGTCGTCTTCGCGGCGGGTGGTGAGCCCGTACTGGTTCTGTACGCAGGCAACCGGCCCGATCGCGAGCGCCTCGGTGAGCTGCTCGGGGCCGATGTTGGAGAGGCCGACGTGCTCGACCAGGCCCGCCTCGCGCAGGTCGAGCAGGGCGCCGAAGTGGTCGGCGATCGATCCGGTGCCGCGCTCGCGCCCGACTCCCCAGCGCAGGTTCACCAGGTCGAGGTGGTCGAGGCCGAGCTGGCGGATGTTCTCCTCTACCTGGTCGCGCAGCCGCTCGGGCCGGGGCTCGGACTGCCAGGCGCCGTCGCGGCCGCGCGGGGTGGGACCGACCTTGGTCGCGATCAGCAGGTCCTCGGCGTACGGCTGGAGGGCGGTCGCGATCAGCTCGTTGGCCGAGCGTGTCGGGGTGAAGTAGATGGTCGCGGTGTCGATGTGGTTGACGCCGAGCTCGACGGCGCGGCGGAGGACGGTGATCGCGTTCTCGCGGTCGGGAGCGGTCGGGGTGGAGAGGTTGCCGATCAGGCGCATCGCGCCGAAGCCGATCCGGTTGATCCGCTTGTCGCCGAGCTGCCAGGTGCCGGCGGCACCGGCGGTGATGTGGTTCGTGGTCATGCCCTCCAGCGTCGCGACCGGATGCCGCGTACTCACGCCGTTGGCAGGTTGTTGCCGATTGCCGGCTCGCGACTTGGTGGGCGGGGGAGAATCGATGCCGTGACCAACACGGTGGGGACGATCCGGACGGGCGGCACCGTCGCCGTCGTACGCGGCGAGGAGGAGCTCGTGCGGCGCACCTCGCACCTGTTCGCGGCCGCCACCGACATCGCCTGTGCGGCGATCGACCTGCGCACCTGGTCGGCTGCGCGCACCGAATCCGGTATCAGGGCCGCGCTGTGCGGCCGCGACGGCGCCGAGGTGCGGCTGCGGAAGGTCTACCGGCCCAACGTGCTGCTCGACCCGGTCTCCGCCGCCCATCTGCGCGAGATCCGCGACGTCCGCGGCGCCCAGATCCGGATCACTCCCGACGAGATCAACGAGACGATCCTGATCGACCGCCGGGTCGCGATCCTCGCCGGCGACCCGCGCCTGGGCGAGCGCAGCTTCAGCATCGTCACCCAGCCCGAGGTGGTCCAGGGCGTCACCTCGCTCTTCGACGCGGCCTGGCGCTCGGCGACGACGGTGGAGGCCTACGACGCCCGGATCGCCGAGCTGCGCGACATCGCGCCGCAGGTGCTCGACCTGCTCGGCCGGGGCGTGAAGGACGAGGCCGCGGCGCGCACCCTCGGGCTCGGCGTACGCACCTACCGGCGCCGGGTCGCCGAGCTCATGGAGGCGCTCGGAGCCGCGTCCCGGTTCCAGGCGGGCGTACGCGCCCGAGAGCTCGGGCTCGTCTGACCGTTCCGGTCAGCGGTGTCCGGATCCTGACGCCGGAGTCTCTTTCTCAGGGGCCGCCCGGTAACGTCGAGAACGACTTGTTCGGGCGGGTCAGGAGGTCTGTAATGCGTTGCTTCATCGTCGTCAAGGAGCGCAGCGACGCCGAGAGATGGGACTGGGTCCTGGCCGGTCCAGGGCTGCAAGCGGCGGGATCGCTGGGCGCGCGTGGGACCGAGGACGCGATCATCGCGGCGGTCGGAGCGGCGTACGACTCGCTGGAGTCGCTCGCACCGGTGCAGGTCGTGGTCGCGCTGCCGTCCAACTCGCGGTTCTGGATACTGACCGACGAGATCGCGGACGCCTATCCCGGGGTCACCGTGGTCCCGTTCGCCGACGAGGACGCGGGCATCCGCGCGGAGGCGGTGGAGGCGATGGCGATCCATCGGGCCGGCCCGATGCCGCCGCTGGTGGTGGCGACCGACGGCTCGGCCCATCGCGGGTTCATCGGCTGGGGATGGCTCGCCGGGGACGGTCAGCACGGCTTCGGCCGGCAGGTGCCCAACGCCCGGATCCGCGACCCGCAGTCGCTGGTGGTCCTGGCCGAGCTGCAGGCGATCGCGGAGGCGGTGCGGGCGCTGCCCCGCCGCACGCTGACCATCCGGACCGACTCCCGGGTCGCGCTCGCGATGATCGAGGACTGGCTCCGAGGTGAGCTGTCGATGCCGAAGGGCTATGAGAGCGAGCACCGCGCCGAGCTCGCCGGCCTGACCCGGATGCACGACGACCTGTGCCGCGAGTCCGATCGGCTCTCGTTCGAGTGGGTGCGCGGCCACGTCGGCGAGGCGCTCAACGAGGGGGCCGACTCGCTCGCGAAGCTCGCCCGGCGTTTCGCCGAGGGGACCTGGGGGCTGACCGCCGACGAGGTGCCCGGGAGGGCACGCGCGATCGCGGAGACGTTCGCTGCGCCCGTGGCCTCTGGCTCCGCCACCGCCGGGTAAATTCGGCCCTCGTGAACCCTCCGACCCTCACCATCGCCCCCGACGAGCCCGCGCAGCTCCGCGCGCGGCTCGATGCGCTGGGCCTGGACGGCATCTTCGACGTACACACCCACTTCCTGCCCGAGCGGATGCTCGACAAGGTGTGGGCCTACTTCGATGCGGCCGGGCCCCTGACCGGTCAGCCGTGGCCGATCGCCTATCGGCACTCCGAGGAGGAGCGGCTCCGGGTGCTGCGGGATCTCGGCGTACGCCACTTCTCGGCGCTCACCTATCCGCACAAGCCGGGGATGGCGGCGTGGCTGAACCAGTGGGGCGCGGAGTTCGCGGCGGACAAGCCGGACTGCCTGCAGTCGGCGACGTTCTACCCGGAGCCGGGTGCGGGGGACTATGTGCGCGAGGCCGTCGAGGCGGGTGCGCGGATCTTCAAGGCGCACGTCCAGGTCGGCGACTACGACCCCAACTCGCCGCTGCTCGACCCGGTCTGGGAGGTGCTCTCGCAGTCGCGTACGCCGCTGGTGATCCACTCGGGTCACGGGCCCGCTCCAGGTCGGTTCACCGGGCCCACCGGCATGGAGGCGTTGCTCGGACGCTACCCGGATCTGGTGCTGATCGTCGCTCACATGGGCCTGCCGGACTACTCGCGCTTCCTCGACCTGGTGGAGAAGTACGACGGCGTGCGCCTGGACACCACCATGGCCTTCACCGCTTTCACCGAGGCGTCGACGCCCTTCCCGGCCGAGGAGCTGCCGCGGCTGAAGGCGCTGGGTGACCGGGTGCTATTCGGGAGCGACTTCCCGAACATCCCCTATCCCTATCTCGAGGCGGTCGACGGGGTCATCGGTCTCGGGCTCGGTGACGAGTGGACGCGCGGGGTGCTCTACGAGAACGCCGCGCGGCTCTTCGGGTTGCCGCCGGCCGGCTAGTGGTGCGTCCTGGAAGTTCCTGGATGCTTGGCGTCGTCAGGGTGCGTGCATCGCAAGGCGGCGTCGCGAAGTCATACCGGGCGTCTTCCGAGCGGCGCCAACGCGGCGAGGTGCGTGCCATGGCGGCGCGAAGCGCCTAGGAACTTCTGGGACGTGCCACTAGGCCACGGCGGTCTCGTCGTAGCTGTCGGTGAGGAGCTGGACGATGTCGGGGACGCCGAGCGCGAGCCGGTTGAACCGTGGCGACTCGGCGGCGACTTCCAGGTGCTTGGCGAGCTCGACCTCGTCGCGGGCCCACGGGATCAGCCCGGCACGGTCCAGGTTGGCCGAGTTGGCGGCGCCGTGGCCGGAGATCGAGCGGTAGGTGATCACCGGCGTGCCCGAGGCCAGGGCCTCGAGCGAGGTGAAGCCGCCGGCGTTCTGGACGACGCAGTCGCTGGTCGCCATCAGCGCGCGTACGTCCGTGCGCCAGCCGAGCGCCACGACACCGGGGATCCGCTCCAGGCGGCGCTTGAGACAGGGGTCGGTCGCGCAGAGGACCACCGGGGTCATGTCGCTGTGCTCGAGGATGTCGCGGGCGGTCTGCTCGAGCGCACCGGCGCCCAGCGAGCCGCCGGTGACCAGCGCCCGCGGACCCTCCAGGTCGAGGTCAGCGAGTGGATCGGGGAAGACCTGCCCCGGGACGTACGCCGCCCCCGGCGGGACCAGCGGCTGGACCACCGCCGCGTTGCCGCCGAGCATGCGCGCCTCGCGTGCGGCGACCTCGTGGATGGCGAGGTTGAGGTCCATGCCGGGGTTGATCCACAGCGCCGGGACCGCGGCGTCGGTGAGATAGGTGACCGCGGGCACGGTGAGCTGTCCGCTGGCGCGCAGGTGACCGATGACCTGGGAGCAGAACGGGTGGGTGGAGATGACCAGGTCGGCGCCGCGCATGGCCTCGGTGAGGTTGCGCGTGGAGAGACGCAGGAGCTGGTTGAACGGTTTGTGGAGCGGGCGTCCCGGCATGACCAGGCTCATCGTGGTGCCCCACGAGTCGGGGCTGACCTGGAGCTGCATCTTGTAGCCGACCTTCAGCCCGTGCCCGAGCCGCCAGGGCATCAGGTCGACGAAGTCGAAGATCTCGACGTCGCACCCGGCCTCCCCGAGTGCTCGTGAGATCTCCCGGGAGGCCGAGTTGTGGCCGGCGCCGTAGCTCGCGGAGATGATCGCCACGCGGGGAGCCGTGCCGGGCCGGATGTGAAGGAGGGGCCCGAGCCGCTCCGAGTCGATGGACATGCGCCGGATTCTGTACGCACGGTGTGACGTTGTGGTGAACGGGGGCAGCCCGGCGCATCACTCTTCACCATCGGTTCGTCTCCCCGAACCTGCGGGCGTTCTATGGTTCATCCTGTGATCACGCCCCGGGCACTGCGCACTCGAGCGCGGTCGGCGGTTGCCGAGCTGGGCGGCGGCCCCTCGGCGGTGGCGGCGGTGATGCGCAGCGTCGTGGCGGGGTTCGCGCGGGCACGGGGGATGGTGCTCACCGATGCCGCCCTCGACGCCGCTGGGTTGTTGTCGTGCGCGGACGGTCCGAAGTCGGATCATCTGCTGTCGAACTATCTGTTCCTGGATGGGACCGCGGTCGATGATCTGGTTCTGGAGGAGATCGGTTACGTCTACGAGGCGCTCCTCGAGGTCTCCTCGCGACGCGACAACGGCGCCCACTACACCCCGCCCGAGCTCGCCGACGAGGTCGTCGCCCACGCCCTGGCACCGGTCGCCTCGGCAGACGCGGCCGTGGTCGACATCGCCGCCGGCACCGGCGTCTTCCTCCTCGCCTCCGCCCGTTATCTGGCGTCCTCGTGCGAGCGGCCCGTGGCCGCGATCGTCACTCGCTGCCTCTACGGTGCCGACATCGACCCGGTCGCGGTCGACATCGCCAAGCTCTCTCTCTGGCTGCTCTGCGAGGACCCCTCGCTCCCGCTGACCTTCCTCGACGACCGGATCCTGTGCGGCAACTCGCTGGTCGGGCTCGTCGACGCGGACGAGCTGCCTGCCGGCGTGGACGACCCTCAGGCGTACGCCGATGCCAAGGTCGCGGTCGCGCTGCCGCTGGGCGGCCGGCCGGGGAGACGGCTGGAGGAGGCGTACGCAGCGCTGGGCCGGTGCCGGCGTCTGCCCGTTCCCGCCGTCCGGCCGATCCACTGGGCGCTGGCCGCGCCCGAGGTGATGGCGCGCGGCGGCTTCGACGCGGTGGTCGGCAACCCGCCCTACCTCGGGGTGAAGCGGGTGCGGGACGCGATCGGCCAGGAGTTGCGCGACTACCTCGCGCACACGCTCGCCGCCGGCACCACGAGGCGGGCCGACTACGTCATCTACTTCCTGCTCCGGGCAGCCGCTCTCACTCGCGGCGAGATCGGGCTGATCACGACCGACTCGATCAGCGAGGGTGACACCGCGCGCTTCGGCCTCGGTGCGCTGTTGGATCGGGGCTGGCAGGTCGCCCGGGCGGAGCGCTCGGCCCCGTGGCCGACGGCGGGCGTGCGGTTCGCGAAGATCTGGCTCACCACCCGGCCGCTCGACAGCGCGTGGCTCGACGGGCGCTCGGTCCCGGCGATCACCGGGACCCTCGAGGACGGCTTCTCGCTCCCGGAGCCGGCGCGGCTGGATCTCGACGTACCGCTACCGCACGGCTACCAGGGCACCATCGTGCTCGGACGCACGCTCGTCCTGACGCCGACCGAGGCGGAAGCTCTCGGACGCGGTCCGCTCGGGCACACCGTGCGCCCCTATCTGAGCGGTGAGGACCTGGTGACGCCCTGCGGCTCGACCGCCTCCCGCTTCGTGCTCGACGTCGGCAAGCTGGGCCTCGAGGAGCTCGCCGAGGACCGTTCGCTCGCGCGTCTGGTGCGGTCGAAGGTGCGTGCCGAGCGCCGCCGCCAGTTCGTGAAGTACCCCCAGCTCAAGGAGCGCTGGTGGGGTTTCCTCAGCCCCGTCGACGAGCTCTACCGCGACGCCTCCGGGCTCTCGCACGTCATCGCGTTCAGCAAGCACAGCAAGCACCTGTGGCCCGTCCTGGTCGGTGCCGACCACGTCTTCTCCAACGGGCTGGTCGTCTACCCGACGCAGGATCCGGCGGCGTACGCGTTCCTGGCCTCCGACCTCCATCGCGTCTGGGCCGTACGTGCCGGCGGCACCATGCTCAACACCGCCTACCGCTACAACCCCTCGCGCCTGCGCGCCACCTACCCGTTCCCCGCGGACCTAGGGCCGCTCAGCCCGGCCGGCGTCGCGCTCCTGGCTGCCCTGGACCGGGTCGGCGAGGAGCGCCGGCTCGGCATCACCGGCGTACTCAACCTCGTCGGCGACCCCGACGCCCACGACCCCGCGACCACCGACCTCCGGCAGGCCATCGCCGACGTCAACCACGCGACAGCCCGCCTCCACGACATCGACGAGTCCCTGGCCACCCCCGACCTCACCCCCTCCGGCTTCGGCCTCACCCCGACCCGTCAGCGAGCCCTCATGGCCGCCCTCGTCGACCAGAACCTCGCCCTCGCCGAGAAGGCACAAGCGTCCGCCGAGACGTCAGGTACGTCGGTCGAGACGTCACCACGATGACATCTCGGCCGACGCGAGTGACGCCTCGGCCGACGGGGGTGACGCCTCGGCTAGACCGGGGTGGCGGGACCACCCTCGCCCGGAGCGGTGAAGTCGACGGTGCGCTTGGCATTGGCCAGGGCGGTGACGGTGGCGGTGCCGATGGTGCCCTCGCGGTCGAAGACCTCGGCGGTGCCGACGGAGATGCCCTCGTGGGCGACGTGGTCGATGGTGGCGAGGCCGACCTCCATCCCCGCCGGCCGCCGGGCGAGGGCGAGCGAGATGTCGGTGTTGATCCACTCGACGCCGTTGCTGCCCCAGTTGGTGACCATCGAGGTGGCGTCGGCGATGGAGGCCACGGTCTGGAACGGGGTCATCGGCTCGCCGGCAACGGTCGGAACCGCGACCTGCCAGGTGACGTGGCGCCCGGCGTTCTGGTGCTTGCCGAAGTCGTCGGACCAGGGGTTCTCGGAGACGAAGAACGGTACGTGCGGCTCGGAGGTCGGCGGCGCGACCTCGAGCGGCGGGGGAGTGGCGCGCTCGGTCGCCGACCAGACCTCGCCGGCCGGGTTCTCGCCGGCGAGCAGGTAGGTGCAGGTCGCGCGGGCCACGACCCGCTCCTCGCCGTCGCCGGAGGACTGGACCATCTCGGCGTCGAGCAGCGCGATGCGCGGGCCGTTGCGTACGACCCTCGTGCGGATCCGCGTCGGCACCATCCGCGGCGGTCGGAACAGGTCCACGTGATAGCGGGAGGGCACCAGTTCCGAGGCACGTCCGAGCTCCTCGATCTGGTCCTCGAGGCCGCGAGCGATCAGGCCGCTGGCGGCCACTCCGTGCATGTGGTCCTCGGCCCACATGCTGCGAGCCATCGGCGTAGGCTCGAAACCGTCATCGGTGCGCCGGAAGAATGCAAGATCCATGCGGACATTCTAGAACGTGTCCTAACTTCGGATTCAGTTGCGAAAACCGGTAAAGAGTAACGGTTCCGTCATCAAAAGCGCTCTAAAACCACGTACCATCGCACCAAAAGCAGCCCCCGATCGAAGAGGATGACGATGAGCACCACGCCTCCCTACCAGGTGACCGACCCCGCAACGGGCGAGGTGATCGAGACCTTCCTGTTCGCCACCGACGCCGAGGTGGAGGAGGCGCTGGAGCGGTCCAAGAAGGCGTACGAAGCCTGGCGCTCGACCCCGATCGAGGAGCGTTCCGCGATCGTGAAGCGCGCCGCGGACCTCTTCACCGAGCGGGCCGCGGAGCTCGGGAAGATCATCCGCACCGAGATGGGCAAGAAGGCCTCCTCCGGCGCCGGCGAGGCCGAGTTCTCCGGCGAGATCACCGCCTACTACGCCGATCATGGCCCCGAGCTGCTCGCGGAGACCGACCTGCCCGGCCACGAGGGCAAGGCGGTCATCCAGCGCCTCCCGCTCGGCCCGGTGCTCGGTGTCATGCCGTGGAACTACCCCTACTACCAGGTCGCCCGCTTCGCCGCGCCCAACCTGGTCGCCGGCAACACAGTCATCCTCAAGCACGCCGAGAACTGCCCGCGCTCCTCGGCCGCGATCGCGAAGATCTTCGAGGACGCCGGCCTTCCCGAGGGCGTCTACCAGAACCTCTACGCCACCCACGAGCAGATCGCCACGATGATCGCCGACCCGCGGGTCCGCGCGGTGTCCCTGACCGGCTCCGAGCGCGCCGGCACGGCGGTCGCCGAGGCCGCCGGCCGCCACCTGAAGAAGGTCGTCCTCGAGCTCGGCGGCTCCGACCCCTACATCATCCTCGACTCCGACGACATCGACGAGGCCGCCGAGACCGCCTGGGCGACCCGGTTGGAGAACGTCGGCCAGGTCTGCAACGGCAACAAGCGGATGATCGTGAACGAGGGCGTCTACGACGACTTCGTCGCGGCCCTCACCAAGCGCGCCGCCGCGATGAAGCCGCTCGAGGGTGAGGACGGCGACGACACCGTCTACTCCCCGCTGGTGGCCCGCAAGGCCGCCGAGGCACTGCGCGACCAGATCGAGGACGCGGTCTCCAAGGGCGCCACGCTCCATGCCGGCGGCGAGATCTCCGACGGTCCCGACGCCTTCTTCGCCCCCGCCGTCCTCACCGGTGTCACGCCGGAGATGCGCGCCTACACCGAGGAGCTCTTCGGCCCGGTCGCCGTCGTCTACAAGGTGAGCACCGACGAGGAGGCCGTCGAGCTGGCCAACGCGGTGGAGTACGGCCTCGGCGGCGCCGTGTTCTCCACCGACGAGGCGCGCGCGATCGCCGTCGCCCAGCAGCTCGAGGTCGGCATGGCCAACGTCAACACGCCGGCCGGCGAGGGCGCCGACGTCCCCTTCGGCGGCACCAAGCGCTCCGGCTTCGGCCGCGAGCTCGGCCCGCTCGGGATCGACGAGTTCCTCAACAAGCGACTCTTCTACGTCGAGCGCTGAGCAGACCCGGGCAAGCCCGCCGGATTCTGAGAGAATCCTGGCGTGGCTGAGAAGGTGACCTTCAAGAGTACGTCCGGACCCATGCTGGCCGGTCTCATCGACCTGCCCGAGGGTGAGGTGCGTGGCTGGGGCGTGTTCAGTCACGGCTTCACCCTCGGGAAGGAGTCTCCGGCCGCCGCGCGGATCTGCAAGCAGCTCGCGGCCGAGGGCATCGGGATGCTGCGCTTCGACAACCTCGGTCTGGGCGACTCCGAGGGCGACTGGGGCGACGGCTCCTTCACCCACAAGGTCGCCGACACCGTCGAGGCGACCCGCTTCATGGCCGAGCGTGGCACCCCGGCCGAGCTGCTCGTCGGCCACTCCTTCGGTGGTGCGGCGGTCCTCGCCGCAGCCAACGATGCCGTCGGTGTCGACGCCGTGGCCACCGTGGGTGCCCCGTTCCAGCCGGCACACGTCGAGCACAACTACGACGCGGTGCTCTCCCGCGTGCTCGAGGACGGCCAGTCGCCGTGGATGGCCGGCGGCAAGTCGCTGACCCTGCGCAAGGACTTCGTCCATGACGTACGCCGCGCCGACCTGCGCCAGAAGATCATGCAGCTCAAGAAGCCGCTCCTGGTCATGCACAGCCCGACCGACACCACGGTCGGCATCGAGAACGCCTCCGACATCTTCAACACCGCCCGCCACCCGCGCTCCTTCGTGGCGCTGGAGGGCTCCGACCACCTCCTCACGAAGAGGGGCCAGGCCCAGCGCGCCGCCCGGATCATCTCGGCCTGGGCGGATCAGTACCTGATCGACTGAGGCTCATCCGAGGCCTGCCTGAGCCCCGTGTTTGATCAATTGACAGAAAACGCGGAACGAGACTTCCGCTAACGGGTGTGGGTGGGGTTACACTCGCTGCAAGCGCCCGGCTCGTGGACGTTCGTCGTGGGGACCGAACGAGTCACTGGCCCGGTCGATGAGGCGCCGATCGCGCGTATCCGCTGTTTGGACGCGGTCGTCAGTCGTCTGCCATCGATCTGCGTGAGCCCTGGGAGGGCGACCGGCCGATGAGGGTCGGCATTTGGACATGCCACTCACCCGTGCGTGGCCCCAAGGAGGATTCAGTTGGCTCAGGGAGCCGCTACCCGGCGCAACAACCGGTCCGGCCGTTCGCGTAGCAACGGCAATGCCGGCAAGTCCGGGCAGAACGGTCGCCGCAAGGGCGTCCACAAGGACAACGAGGGCATCATTCCGGTGCTCGCGCAGGTCGTCCGCGAGGTGGAGTCGGCCGTGCAGCGCCGCTCGGCCATGCCCGACGTACGGACCAAGTTCCAGGTCGTCGCGCTCCTCGCCCGAGACGAGCGCCACCGCGTGCTCGAGGACGAGACCCTCAACGAGGGTCGCCGCGCCGAGCAGCTCAAGCGTCTGGACGGGATCGCCACGATCCTCGCCAAGACCGCGACCATGGACTCGCGCCTGTTCGAGCTCCTCGCCGAGGACGCCGAGATCTCCGACGCCGCCGTCGACCTCAAGCACGAGCTGATGGCCCGTGGTGGCGTCGACGTGCCGGAGGACGAGGAGGAGGACGAGGACGAGATGCCCACCGTCGTGGTCCACGACAAGCGCGTGGTCCCGACCAGCGTCATCCAGCGCCAGCTCTCCAACCCGTTCCTGGTGCCCGACTTCACCAACGCCCGCCCACCGGTGCACGCCCGCCGCCTGTCCGGCTGGGAGCTCCTCGGGCCGCTGTTCCGAAGCTTCGAGTACGCCGACTCCGGCCCCTCCTGCATGCCGCTGCCCGAGCCGCCGGCCTACGGCCCCGGCCACATCGACGCGCCCGGCACCCGCGAGCTCATGCACCACCAGGCGCAGCTGGTCGCCTCGGCGGCCGAGGGCCACCGCTCCTACCTGCTGGCCGACGAGCCCGGCCTCGGCAAGACCGCGCAGGCCCTGCTGGCCGCCGAGGCAGCCGACGCCTACCCGCTGCTCGTCGTCGTGCCCAACGTCGTCAAGGCCAACTGGGCGCGCGAGGTCGACCTCTGGACGCCGTCCAAGAAGGCGACCGTCGTCCACGGCAACGGCGAGGACATCGACGGCTTCGCCGACATCATCGTGGTCAATTACGAGATCCTCGACCGCCACGTCGGCTGGCTCGGCGACTTCGGCTTCAAGGGCATGGTCGTCGACGAGGCCCACTTCATCAAGAACAAGTCCTCCCAGCGCTCCCAGCACGTGCTGGCACTCTCGGAGAAGATCCGGCAGCGTACGGCCAACCCGCTGCTGATGGCGCTGACCGGCACCCCGCTGATCAACGACATCGAGGACTTCCGGGCGATCTGGCAGTTCCTCGGCTGGATCGACGACGTCAAGCCGCTCAACGGCCTGCTCGAAGGGCTCGAGGAGACCGGGCTGACCCCGCAGGACAACAGCTTCTACGGCGCAGCCCGCCGTGTCGTCGTCAACCAGGGCATCGTGCGCCGCCGCAAGATCGACGTCGCCAGCGACATCCCGGCGCGCCGCGTGGCCGACCTGCCGGTCGAGCTCGACGATGCCGAGGGCCGCTCGATCCGGGCCGCCGAGGCCGAGCTGGCCAAGCGGATGATGCAGCGCTACGACACCGCGATCGAGACCCGGGTGACCGGCGCCAAGCCGGCCCCGGGCGAGCTCGACCTCGAGCTGGTCCGCCGCGTCGCCACCTGGGAGCGCGAGGACCAGGACGCCTCCACCGGCGAGAACGTCTTCGGCATGATGCGCCGCATCGGTCGCGCGAAGGCCTCGCTGGCCGCCGACTACGCCGCCCAGCTCGCACGCAACGTCGGCAAGGTCGTCTTCTTCGCCAAGCACATCGAGGTGATGGACGCCGCGCAGAAGCTCTTCGAGGATCGTGGCATCCGCTACTCCACGATCCGCGGCGACCAGACCTCGAAGGCGCGCGAGAAGGCCATCGACGAGTTCATGAACAACCCCGAGGTCGAGGTCATCGTCTGCTCGCTCACCGCCGCAGGTGTCGGCATCAACCTGCAGGCCGCCTCCAACCTGATCCTGGCCGAGCTCTCCTGGACCGACGCCGAGCAGACCCAGGCGATCGACCGTGTCCACCGCATCGGCCAGACCGAGCCGGTCACCGCCTGGCGCATCATCGCCTCGCAGACCATCGACACCCGGATCGCCGAGCTGATCGACTCCAAGGCCGGCCTCGCGGCTCGTGCCCTGGACGGCTCCGACGAGGAGGTCACCGACTCCGCCGACGTACAGCTCGAGGCCCTGGTCTCGTTGCTCACCGACGCTCTGCGCAAGCGCGAGTCCGGCCGCCGCGGCCGCCGCGCCGCCTGACGCCGACCCGGGACTCATCCGGGCCCCATCTCAGGGGTAATCCTGAGGTGGGGTCTGGGTGGTCCGGCGTACGCTGGATCACATGTTCTGGATTATCTTGCTGGTCATCGCAGCTGCTGTCGGTGGATACGTGTTCCGGGTTCCGATCGTCGCCAAGCTGACCGGGCAGCCACGCAGCCGGATCGAGCGGCAGATCGGGCCGAAGGCCAAGCGCCTTCCCTGACCGGACCAGCCCTGATCCCACGAGGAATCCGCACGGGGAATCCTCGGCGGGGCACGTGCGTTGAGACGTACGTGCCTGCCGATCCGGCGCGCACCGACCCCATACCGGAAGTGAGAGCCCCATGCCCACCGTCGAGCTCGGCGCAGAGAACTTCGAGAGCACCGTCAGCGACAACGAGATCGTCCTCGTCGACTTCTGGGCGTCCTGGTGCGGCCCGTGCCGCCAGTTCGGCCCGATCTACGACGCTGCCTCCGCAGAGCACCCCGAGATCGTCTTCGGGAAGGTCGACACCGAGGCCGAGCAGGCGCTCGCCGGTGCCGCCAACATCACCTCGATCCCGACGCTGATGGCCTTCAAGAAGGGCAACCTCGTCTTCTCCCAGCCCGGTGCGCTCCCCGCGCCCGCGCTCAAGCAGGTCATCGACGCCGTCGTCGACCTCGACATCGACAAGGCACTCGCCGAGCAGTCGGCCAAGGAGTCCGGCGAGTAAGACTCGTCGGCGCTCCGGGCCTCGCATCAGGTTTGATAGCGCTGTGACCGAAGACGCCCACGACGAGCTCCTGCGCCTGCGCGGCAGCATCGACAACCTCGACGCCGCCCTTGTCCACCTTCTCGCCGAGCGCTTCAAGTGCACCGAGCAGGTCGGCCGGCTGAAGGCGCGCGCGGGCTTCCCGCCTGCCGACCCGAGCCGCGAGGCGGTCCAGATCGAACGGCTCCGCCGGCTCTCCGACGACGCAGGTCTCGACCCCGAGTTCGCCGAGAAGATCCTCAACGTGATCATCGCCGAGGTGATCCGCAACCACCGCCAGTTCGTCGAGGACTGAGCGAGCCTCAGCCAAGCACCCGGTCCAGCCAGGCGTTCCAGAACCGGCGGTCCGGGTCGAAGCGGCGTACGAGGTCCCTGAAGTCGTCCCAGCGTGGGAACTCGGCGCCGGGGTCCTTGGTGGCGAAGAGCTTGCCCCAGTGCGGCCGGGTGCCGGCCGGAAGCCGCTGCTCCAGGTCGGGCAAGAGGGCGCGTACGCCGACGGGGTCGGCCTTCCAGGTGAAGTGCAGCGCCACCGTGTCCGTGCCATTGGCGGGGGAGAGCCACAGCTCGTCGGCGGCGACGGCGCGGATCTCGCTCACCTGCAGGAGCGGCCGGACCCGGTCGGCGAGTGACCGGACTGCGTCGACCGCCTCCTGCGCGCGATCGAGCGGCACCAGGTACTCGCTCTGCAGTTCTGCGCCGACGCTCGGCTGGAAGTCGAGCCGGAAGTGGGGCAGCCGCTCGTGCCACGGTCCGGGCACGCCGAGCTGCTCGGTGCACGGGGCCGGGTCGAGACCGGGGATGACGTGCTGCGGCCGGGTCGCGAGCACCGTCCCGGGGAGGTCCGGCGTCGTCGAGCGCGACTTCACCCAGACCCTGGCGACCGACCCGTCCGGCTCGTCGGCCCAACGCGTGAAGATCGACACCGAGTAGGCCGCGCCGAGGATCTCGGTGAGGTGTGCTCGCAGGTCAGCGTAGGTGAGACCCTCGTGGACCGTCTGTGCGACCTGGTAGGTCGGTGAGGTCAGCAGCTCGAGATGGGTCACGATCCCCAGCGCGCCGATGCCGACCACGGCCCCGGCGAAGTCGGGCGAGCCGGCCTCCAGCCGCACCAGGTCGCCGCGCCCGTCGACGATCTCCAGCGCGGTCACGGAGGTGGCCAGCGAGCCGTTGCCGACCCCGGAGCCATGGGTGCCGGTTGCGACCGCGCCGGCGACCGAGATGTGGGGGAGCGAGGCCAGGTTGGGCAGCGCCCGGCCATGCTCCTGCAGCCAGGCGGCGAGCTCGCCGTAGCGCATCCCGCCGGGCACCCGGACCACGTCACCGGCCAGGCTCGGCGAGCTCTCCAGGTCGAGTGAGACCAGCACCCCCGGTGTGTCCGCGAGATCGGTGAAGGAGTGCCGAGACCCCAGCGCGCGCAGCCGCGGCTCGCGCCGCACGAGGTCGCGTACGTCATCCACGGAACGCGGTCGCACCAGTTCGCGCGCGGTGTAGTCGTAGCTGCGGGCCCACGTCGATCCGGGAGCTTCGCGGGCAGAGGTCTCGATGGGCATGGACCGGATCGTAGCTGGGATCCAGCGTCGGCGCCCGCCTTCAGAAAACGTTATCGACAACGATTGACAAAGCCGTGAGCCCTCGCCATCCTGATCCCTGTCTGTGATGCCGATCACACTTAGTGCACCTGGAGGCACCGTGAAACTTCGTCACATCGTCGTGACCGTGACCGTGACCGCGGCCGCGACCATCGCGGCCACCGCGTCATCCATGGCCCAGGCCGAGCCACGTGGCTTCCGGCCCCCGTCCGACTCGCTCCGCTCCTACGCTTCCCAGATCGGGCTGCACCTCGGTGTCGCCGCCAATCCCGAGGTGCTCGCCGACGAGGAGCTCGCCGGCATCGCCGCGAACGAGTTCTCCAGCATCACGCCCGAGAACGAGATGAAGTGGGAGACCGTCGAGCCGACTCGTGGCACCTACGACTGGTCGGGCGCCGACGAGGTCGTCGAGTTCGCCCGCGCCCACGGCCAGAAGGTGCGCGGCCACACCCTGCTCTGGCACAACCAGAATCCCGCCTGGCTGACGGAGGGCGTCAACAACGGCACCATCAGCAACGACGAGCTCCGCGGGATCCTCAAGAAGCACATCACCGACGAGGTCGCCCACTTCCGCGGCAAGGTCTACCAGTGGGACGTCGCCAACGAGTTCTTCACCGACACCAACCCCTCGCGGCTCAACCCGGACAACTTCTGGGTCTCCCGGCTCGGACCCGAGGTGGTCGCCGACGCCTTCCGCTGGGCCCATCGGGCCGACCCGAAGGCGCGGCTGTTCTACAACGACTACAACATCGCCGGCGAGGACGGCCACAACGCCAAGGCTGACGCGGTCCATGCCTTCGTCAAGAGCCTGGTCGCCCAGGGCGTACCCATCCACGGTGTCGGCAATCAGGGCCACCTCGACACCCAGTACGGCTTCTCCGGCGAGCGCTTCCGCGCCGACCTGCAGCGCTATGCCGACCTCGGTCTCGAGGTCGCGGTCACCGAGGCCGACGTACGCACCTTCGTCGACTCCGCCGAGACCCAGGTCCCCACGGACAACCTGGCGCTCTTCGCCCACCCTTACGAGTTCTCCCAGATGCTCCAGGCCTGCCTCGCCGTACGAGCCTGCACATCGTTCACGGTCTGGGGCATCGACGACACCCACTCCTGGGTACCTGGCTGGTTCGAAGGGGAGGGCTACGCACTGCTCTGGGATGTGAACCGGCAGCCCAAGGAGGCATACACGACCCTGAAGCAGGATCTCCGCCTTGCCCTGGGGGCACCACGCCGGCGCTGAGCCACAGCGATCCGTGGCGGCACCCGGGTGGCGGTGGTCTACTGGAGACCGAGCACACGGATCGAGCTGAGCGAGGGTAGATGAGCGAGAACGCAGCAGAGGCAGACCTCGAGGAGCAGGCGACCGATGTCGTGAAGGAGGCCGTCGACGACGAGGCGCCCCTGGACGCCGAGGAGACGGTGACCTCGACGCCTGACGACGTCAACGAGGCCGACTACGCCGAGCAGAAGCTCGACGCAGCCGGCCCCGAGGACGACTACGACTACTAGATCTCTCAGGAGTTCTGCGGGAACCCCAGGTTGATCCCGCCGTGCGACGGGTCCAGCCACCGGGTGGTGACCGCCTTCTCCCGGGTGAAGAAGTCCAGCCCCGCGGGGCCGTACGCCTTCGCGTTCCCGAACAGCGAGGCCTTCCAACCACCGAAGGAGTGGTAGGCGACGGGCACCGGGATCGGCACGTTCACGCCGACCATCCCAACCTGCACCTCACGCTGGAACCGGCGGGCGGCGCCGCCGTCGTTGGTGAAGATCGCGGTGCCGTTGCCGAACTGGCCGGAGTTGATCAGCTCGAGGCCCTCCTCGTAACCGGAGACGCGGATGACCGAGAGCACCGGGCCGAAGATCTCCTCGGTGTAGACGGTCGACGTGGTCGGCACCCGGTCGATCAGGGTTGGCAGGATCCAGAAACCGTTGGGGTCGCCGTCGACCGAGCCCTCAGAATTCAATGCAGCTCGTCCATCGACGACGACCTCGGCGCCGTCGGCCGCGGCCACGTCGACGTAGCTCGCCACCTTGTCCCGGTGGGCGCCGGTGATCAGCGGCCCCATGTCGGTGTCCCGGGTGCCGTCGCCGGTCTTGAGCGTGGCCATCCGCGAGGTGATCTTCGAGATCAGGCTGTCGGCGACCGAGTCGACCGCGAGCACCACCGAGATCGCCATGCAGCGCTCGCCGGCTGACCCGAAGCCCGCGTTGACCGCCGAGTCGGCGACCAGGTCGAGGTCGGCGTCGGGCAGCACGAGCATGTGGTTCTTGGCGCCCCCGAGCGCTTGGACCCGCTTGCCGGCGGCGGTGCCGCGCTCGTAGACGTAGCGGGCGATCGGGGTGGAGCCGACGAAGGAGATCGAGGCGACGTCGGGGTTGTCGAGGAGCGCGTCGACCGCCTCCTTGTCGCCGTGCACGACGTTGTAGACGCCGTCGGGCAGCCCCGCCTCCGACCACAGCTCCGCGATCCAGCTGGACGCGGTCGGGTCCTTCTCCGACGGCTTGATCACGACCGCGTTGCCGGCCGCGATCGCGATCGGGAAGAACCACATCGGCACCATGGCCGGGAAGTTGAACGGGCTGATGATGCCCACCACGCCGAGCGGCTGCTTAACCGTGGTCACGTCCACGCCGGAGGAGACCTGCTCGGAGACCGTGCCCTTGAGCAGGTGGGAGAGACCGCAGGCGAACTCGACGACCTCGAGCCCGCGGGCGATCTCGCCGGCGGCGTCGGAGAGCACCTTGCCGTGCTCGGCGGTGAGGATCTCGGCGAGCTCTCCCTTGCGGGCGTTGAGCAGCTCGCGGAACTTGAAGAGCACGGCCGTACGCCGGGTGAGCGAGGTCTCGCTCCACTCTTCGAACGCCTTCTTGGCCGCGGAGACAGCGGTGTCGACGTCAGCGGCCGAGGCGAAGCGTACGCGCTTCTGGACGGTGCCGAGCGCGGGGTTGTAGACGTCGCCGAGACGGGTGCCGGTGCCGGGGTTGGTGGCCCCGCCGATCCAGTGGTCGAGGATGGGGAGGTCGGTCATGTCATGCGTCCTTTAGAGAGCTGTTACAGCGAGCCGAGCACGTCGTCGTAGATCGAGATCGCCTCGGCGACCTCGTCGGGGGTGACGACGCACGGAGGCACCACGTGGATGCGGTTTTCCATGATGAACGGGATCAGGTTGCGGGCGATGAGGTCGGACTTGATCCGGCCCACCGTGGCGGCCGGCAGCGGCTCCCGCGTCCCGCGGTCGGCGACGAGCTCGAGGGCCCAGAAGACCCCGGTGCCGCGTACCTCGCCGATCACGTCGTGCTTCTCGGCAAGCGAGGCGAGGCCGGGGGCGATGTGGTCGGTGCCGATCGTCGCGGCGTTGTCGACGATGCCCTCCTCGTTCATCGCCTCGATGGTCGCCACGATCGACGCCATCGCGAGCGGGTGGCCGGAGTAGGTGAGCCCACCGGGGAAGACCAGGTCGTCGAAGGTGGCCGCGACCGGGTCGGAGATGATCACCCCGCCGGCAGGTACGTAGCCGGAGTTGACGCCCTTGGCGAAGGTGATCAGGTCGGGAACGACGCCGTAGGCATCCAGGGCCAGCCACTCGCCGGTGCGGCCGAAGCCGGCCATGACCTCGTCGAGGATGAGCATGATCCCGAACTCGTCGGCCAGCGCCCTGACCCCGGGGAGGTAGCCCGGCGGCGGGATCATGATCCCGGCGGTGCCGGGGATGGTCTCGAGGAGGATCGCCGCGATCGACGCGGGTCCCTCGGACTCGATGACCCGGCGCAGGTGCTGAAGGGCGCGCTCGGCCTCCTGCTCCGGCGTGGTCGCCCAGAACTCCGAGCGGTAGAGGTAGGGGCCGAAGAAGTGGACGTGGCCGCGGGCGTACTCATTCGGGATCCGTCGCCAGTCGCCCGTTGCGACGATCGCAGCCCCGGTGTTGCCGTGGTAGGAGCGGTAGGTCGAGAGCACCTTGTCGCGGCCGGTGTGGATGCGCGCCATCCGGATCGCGTTCTCGACCGCGTCGGCGCCGGCGTTGGTGAAGAAGACCTTGTTGAAGCCCACCGGCGCGATGTCGGTGATCCGCTCGGCCGCCTCGCCGCGGGTCAGGTTGGCCGTCGTCGGCGCGATCGTGGTCAGCGTCTCGGCCTGCTTCTTGATCGCCTCCACCACCCGGGGGTGCTGGTGGCCGATGTTGGTGTTGACCAGCTGGGAGGAGAAGTCCAGGTACGTGTGCCCGGAGTCGTCCCAAACCCGCGAGCCCTGCCCGCCGGCGATGACGAGCGGTTTCAGCGACCCCTGGGCGGACCAGGAATGGAAGACATGGGCTCGGTCGAGGTCATAGGCACGGGCGTCGCTGGCGCTGGTCAAGGCTGTCCCCTGGGGTGCGTGGATGGACATGGATCTGGCTTGCGCGCTTCGCGCGCTTACTCCCTCGCTCGGCGCGAGCGGACGAGCAAGCTCGCCGCTCGACCTCGCTCAGGTCGTCTCTCACTCTACGCCGGAGGCAGCGGGGTTGCCGCTGATCCGGGATACTGATTACGACGGTATATCAGGACGGCGGCTACGTTTTCGTTACATTCTCACGCCACAATCAACGAAATCGCGCGCTCATGCCTTCGTGGTCACCGGCCGGTTGACCCGCGGGATCACCAGATCGCCGTACGCAGCCAGGGTCTGGTCCATCGCGTCGTGCTGCAGGTAGACGGCGAACTGGTCGACGCCGAGGCTCTTGAGCTGCTCGAGCTTGGCGACCTGCTCCTCGACCGAGCCGAGGAGGCAGAACCGGTCGACGATCTCGTCGGGCACGAACTGGGTGTGGGTGTTGCCGGCCCGCCCGTGCTCGTTGTAGTCGTAGCCCTCGCGGTTCTTGATGTAGTCGGTGAGCGCCTGCGGGACCACGTTGGTCGAGCTTGTCGAGACCCCGTACTTGGAGACGATGTCGGCGACGTGGTTGCCCACCATCCCGCCGAACCACCGGCACTGCTCGCGGGCATGATCCAGCGCCTCGGGCGACCCGTCGGTGACATACGCAGGTGCGGCCACGCAGAAGGTCAGCGACTCCGGGTCGCGGCCGGCGTCGGTGGCCGCCTTCTTGACCGCCCCGATCATCCACTCGGTGATGTCGGGGTCGGCGAGCTGCAGGATGAACCCGTCGCCGACCTCCCCGGCGGCCTTCAGCGCGAGCGGGCCGTAGGCGGCGATCCACACCTCCAGCTCGGAGCGCTTGGCCCATGGGAACTGCAGCGTGGTGCCGTTGATCTCGACCGGGCGCCGGTTGGCGAGCTCGCGGATCACCCGGGTCGCCTCGCGCATCTCGCGGATCGTCGACGGCTTCCCGTTGAGCACCCGCACCGCCGAGTCGCCGCGCCCCATCCCGCAGACGGTGCGGTTGCCGTACATCTCGTTCAGGGTCGCGAAGACCGACGCGGTCACCGTCCAGTCGCGGGTCGCCGGGTTGGTCACGAACGGGCCGACCTTGATGGTGCGGGTCTCGGCGAGGATCTGGCTGTAGATGACGTACGGCTCCATCCACAGCAGGTGGCTGTCGAACGTCCAGACGTAGTCGAAGCCGTACGCCTCGGCCTGCTTCGCCAGGGAGACGACCCGCCAGGCGGGCGGGTTGGTCTGGAGGACGACACCGAAGTCCATCACGTCACACCAGGTACTGGGAGAGGTCGCGCTTGAGGTAGCTGCCGTGGCCCTTGGTGCCCTTGAACTCACCGTCGGCGACGACCACGGAGCCTCGGGAGAGCACCACGTCGACGTGTCCGTCGATCTCGTAGCCCTCCCAGGCGGAGTGGTCCATGTTCATGTGATGGGTCTTGCCGACTCCGATGGAGGTGTGGCCGTTCGGGTCGTAGACGACGATGTCGGCGTCCGCGCCCGGTGCGATGACGCCCTTGCGGCCGTAGAGCCCGAACATCCGCGCCGGTGTGGTCGCGATCAGCTCCACCCACCGCTCGAGCGTGATCTGCCCGGTCACCACGCCTTGGTAGAGCAGGTCGACGCGGTGCTCGATCGACCCGATCCCGTTGGGGATGGCCCGGAAGTCGTCCTTGCCGAGCTCCTTCTGCTCCTTCATGCAGAAGGGGCAGTGGTCAGTGGAGACCATCTGCAGGTCGTTGGTACGCAGCGCCTGCCACATCGCGTCCTGGTGGCCCTCCTCGCGCGAGCGCAGCGGCGTCGAGCAGACCCACTTGGCGCCCTCGAAGTCGCCCCACTCCTCCGACCTCGCGCCGAGCTGGTCCTCGAGGGTGAGGTAGAGGTACTGCGGGCAGGTCTCGCCGAACACGTTCTTCCCGTGGTCGCGGGCCGCGGCCAGCTGCGCGACCGCCTGCTTGGCGCTGACGTGCACCACGTACAGCGGGGCCCCGGTCACATCGGCGAGCATGATCGCCCGGTGGGTGGCCTCCTCCTCCATCTGCCAGGCAC
Organism: Nocardioides sp. NPDC004968; assembly: GCF_040608935.1. Classification (NCBI taxonomy): domain Bacteria; kingdom Bacillati; phylum Actinomycetota; class Actinomycetes; order Propionibacteriales; family Nocardioidaceae; genus Nocardioides; species Nocardioides sp. NPDC004968. Next base: position 22,557 of record NZ_JBEXJF010000010.1, on the reverse strand, counting down.
GCGCGATGCCGTGGTAGTAGGGAGACGTCTTGCCGGACTCGGCCAGCTGCGCGGCGAGCACGTCGATCGCCGGCCCGTTCTCGGCATGCATCATGGTCAGCAGCCCGTGGTCGGTCGCCTTCTGCATCGCCCGCAGCACCTGCGCGTCGTCGGAGTAGAAGACACCCGGGTAGGCCATGAACAGCTTGTAGGAGGTGATCCCCTCGTCCACGAGCGTGTCCATCGCCTTGAGCGAGTCGTCGTCGACCCCGCCGATGATCTGGTGGAACCCGTAGTCGATCGCGCAGTTGCCGGCGGCCAGCTCGTGCCAGTGCGCCAACCCGTCCTGTACGCGTTCGCCGTAGCGCTGCACTGCGAAGTCGATGATCGTCGTGGTGCCGCCCCAGGCCGCGGCCCGGGTGCCGGTCTCGAAGGTGTCGCTGGCGTTGGTGCCACCGAACGGCAGCTGCATGTGGGTGTGGGCGTCGACGCCGCCGGGGATGACGTACTTCCCGGTCGCGTCGATGGTGACGTCGGCCTCGATCGTCCCCAGCGGAGTGCTCCCGGGGGAGATGAGCGCGACGATCTTCTCGCCGTCGACGAGCACGTCTGCCTGGGTGCGCCCGGTCGACGAGACGACCGTGCCGCCCGTGATGAGCGTGGTCATGCGGCCAGTCATGGGTAGAGCCTCCTCAGGGTCGGGGGATGGCGGTGTACGAATCGGGCCGCCGGTCGCGATAGAACTGCCAGTCGTCGCGCATCTCCTGGACCATGCTCATGTCCAGGTCGCGTACGAGCAGCTCCTCCTTCTCGCCCGAGCCGAGCTCGCCCACGTAATTGCCGCGGGGGTCGACGACCTGCGACATCCCGTAGAAGTTGACCGCCTCCTCGCCGTACTCGTTGTCCTCCAGGCCGACCCGGTTGGGTGCGAGCACGAAGTAGCCGTTGGCGACCGCGGCGGCGGGCTGCTCGATCTCCCAGAGCCGGTTGGAGAGCCCGGGTTTGGTGGCGTTGGGGTTGAAGACCATGTGGGCCCCGTTGAGCCCGAGCTCGCGCCAGCCCTCGGGGAAGTGGCGGTCGTAGCAGATGTACATCCCCACCTTCCCGACCGCGGACTCGAAGACCGGGTAGCCCAGGTTGCCGGGGCGGAAGTAGAACTTCTCCCAGAACTTCTCCACGTGGGGCAGATGGTTCTTCCGGTACTTGCCGAGGATCGTGCCGTCGGCGTCGACGAGCACGGAGGTGTTGTAGTAGACCCCGGTGTCGGCCTCCTCGTAGATCGGCAGCACCATCACGATGCCCAGCTCCTTGGCCAGGCTCGCGAAGCGCTGCACGATCGGCCCGTCGGCAGGCTCGGCGTAGCGGTAGTACTTCTTGTCCTGGGTGATCCCGAAGTAGGGCCCGTAGAAGAGCTCCTGGAAGCACATCACCTGGGCGCCCTGGGCGGCGGCGTCCCGCGCGAAGCCCTCGTGCTTGTCCAGCATGGAGACCTTGTCCCCGGTCCAGGTGGTCTGGCTGATTGCGGCTCTGACGATCGTCATGCAACTACCTCCCGCTTCACATACAAGCACGCCGCCGCGACCCGTGGGGTCGCGACGGCATTTTTGCTTCAGACGATGAGGTGGTTGAAACCCTGTTGCGCTAGGCGGCGGTCGCCGGATGACGTACGACGACGTGCTCGACCGCCCTGGCGAGCTCCTCGCGGAGCTCGGGCGCGAGCTGAGGGCAGTCGACTGAGAGGAACAGCTCCATCGCGGAGCGGGTCGCACGGGCCCGCTCGCCGGGCGTGCCCTCTGAAAGGGTCGGCGCGATCTCGGCGAGATGGGCACTGGTCTCGACCACGGTGTTGCAGTCGTGCGGGGTGAGTGGGGCGCGGGCCTCCCGGCCGGCGCGGACGAGGACGCTCAGAACCTCCACCTTGGCGGCGGTGGTCAACGACATAGCGCTCCTCGACGAGTCGAACAGATGCGACCCCACACCGTCCGCGTTGTGCGACGACATGTATCTCCTCGGTGGGACGTGTGCCTCCCCCGAGGCACTCTCGCCCACTCCAACGAGCAGGGGAAGGGATCGGTGACGCCCTTGGGTGCTTTGTAACTGACCTGTGGGCCAACCCGTGAGTAGCCTATAGAAATGCTGGTCCTGGTGTTGCAGATCGCCTCGCGTGGCACGACCCGGCACAATTGAGCCCATGAGTTCTCCTGGGGGCGCCGGCATCGGCGGCCTGATGGTCGAGACCGAGGCCGATGTCGTACGCCGCCAGGCACTGCGCCGCATGCGCTTCGTCGCCACCGGTCTCCTGGTCGTTGCCGCCATCGTCTATCTGTTGACCCTTCGGCTGGACGGGTTCTGGGGGTTCGTGAACGCCGGTGCCGAGGCGTCCATGGTCGGCGCGATGGCCGACTGGTTCGCGGTCACCGCGCTGTTCCGCCACCCGCTCGGGCTGCCGGTGCCGCACACCGCGCTGATCCCGAAGCGGAAGGACGAGCTCGGCGCCAGCCTGGAGGAGTTCGTCCAGGACAACTTCCTGCAGGAGGAGACGATCCGCGAGCGGCTCGGTGTCGCGATGCCGTCGCTGCGGCTCGCGCTCTGGCTCGCCGAGGAGCCCAACGCCAAGCGGGTCGTCGACGAGGTCTCCACCGTGGTCGCCGACGGGCTCTCCCGGATCAGCAACCGGCACATCGTCGAGATCATCCAGGACGGGTTCGTACCTCGCCTGCGCGAGGAGCAGATCGCACCGCTCCTCGGTGGCACGCTGCAGGCGGCGCTGGACGACGGTGTCCACCACGGCCTGGTCGACCTGGCGCTGGTCGAGCTGCACGGCTGGCTCGAGGAGAACGAGGAGATCGTCACCGAGGTGCTCGGCGAGCGGGCGCCGTGGTGGACGCCCCAGGTGCTGCGTGAGCCGGTGACCGCCCGCATCCACGTCGAGCTGGTCCGCTGGATCGCCGACATCCGCGACGACCCCGAGCATCGTGCCCGCAAGGCGATCGACACGATGCTCGCCGACCTCGCCGACAACCTGCAGCACGACCAGGCGACCATGGAGCGCGCCGAACGGCTCAAGGAGCGGGTGCTCGACCACCCCGGCGTCATCAACACAGCCATCTCCATCTGGGACGCCCTGCGCCGTGCGCTGACCACCTCGCTGCGCGATCCCGACGGCGTCGTCCGTCGCCGCGCCCTGGACGAGGTCGTCCGCTACGCCCAGAAGGTCGTCCTCGACGAGAGCCTCCAGCGCCGCTACGACGCACTCGCCTCCGACGTGGCCGTCTACGTCGTCAAGCGCTACGGCCGCGAGGCGACCACCGTCATCACCCACACCATCCAGCGCTGGGACGGCAAGCAGGCCGCCCGCCGCATCGAGCTCTTCGTCGGCCGCGACCTGCAGTTCATCCGCATCAACGGCACCATCGTCGGTGGCCTCGTCGGCGTGATCATCCACACCGTCGCCATCCTGATGGAGTGACCCGCCGAGGCGTCGGATACGTCGGCCGAGAGGTCACCCGCGTCGGCCGAGGCGTCACTCAGGTCGGCCGAGAGGTCACGTACGTCGGTCGAGCCGTCATCGCGTGCCAACTCGGCCGGCCGCGCTGACGCCTCGGCCGTTTTTGGTGACGTCTCGGCGGGCGGGGGAGGATGGCGGTGTGAGCGAGCCCTTCGACGTACCCATCTCAGACGAGGTCATCCGCCTCGGTCAGTTCCTCAAGCTGGCCAACCTGGTCGAGACCGGCTCCGAGGCGCGACCCGCGATCACCGCCGGCGAGGTGAAGGTCAACGGTGAGATCGAGCTCCGCCGCGGCCGCCAGCTCCGTGTCGGCGACGTCGTGGAGTACGCCGGCCAAGCGGCCCGGGTCTCCGACGAGGCCGACTTCGACGTTCCTTGGTAGTGCGGAGGCATACCCAGTTAACCGGTGAAACCTGCACTTCTCTGGCGTTGCATTGCCTGAGAAGTGCAGGAATACCCGGTTAACCGGGTATTCCAACCCGCTACTTCTCGACCTTGACCAGGTCGCAGACGAAGATCAGGGTCTCGCCGGGCTTGATCGCGCCGCCGGCGCCGCGGTCGCCGTAGCCCAGGTGGGGCGGGATGACGAGCTGGCGGCGGCCGCCGACCTTCATGCCGAGGATGCCCTGGTCCCAGCCCTGGATGACCTGGCCGATGCCGACGCGGAAGTCGAGCGGCTCGCCTCGGTTGTAGGACGCGTCGAACTCCTCACCGGTGGACAGCGCAACGCCGACGTAATGGACCGATACGCGGTCGCGCTCGGTGGCCTCCTCGCCGTCACCGATGGTGATGTCCTTGATGACGAGGTCGGTCGGAGGGGTGGGGTCGACGAAGTCGATCTCAGGCTTCTGGCTCATGAATTCAGTCTACGTATCGAGACTCGCTGGGGCACACCACGGTCGTGTCGGCCGTCCCGGGGTAGATCGTGGTCAGGCCGTCGGCCCGCTCCCGGCCGAGGTTCCACTCCAGCCAGTCGCCCTCGCGATCGCTGGGCCCGAGCACACAGCTGCGCAGGTCGTCGGGGAGCTTCTTCAGGGCCGGCACCGCGTCGTCGCTGAGCTCGGCGAGGAAGTCGGTGTCGATCTTGCCGGTCTCCTCATAGCGCGAGACGTTGTGCTCGGCGATCCACGCGTCCGGGTTGATCGCGGCGATCCCGAGCAGCGCGACAGCGCCGCTGACCAGCGCGAACCGGCCGAGCCAGAGCCCGCCGGCGATCGCCGTGCCGGTCACCGCGGCGACCAGCCCGGCGATGACGAGCAGGCCCAGCCAGGCCTCGAAGACATCGACGAGCAGGCGGAGCTGGGTGAAGCCGTACGCCTCCTGGTAGAGGTGCATCCGGTACAGCGCCGACCCGACGACGACCAGTGCCTCCGCGGCGAGCAGCCCGAGCGCGATCCGCAGCCACAGCCGGTCGGCGACGGTCTCCACCGGCGCCTTGCGCGCCGCCGCCCAGATCACCAGCAGGGTCAGTGCGGTCGCGACGGTGAGCTGGCCGAACCCCTGGTGGACGTATTCGGCGTACGTCAGCCCCGTCGTCTCGCGCAGGTAGTCCTCGCCGCCGAAGACAGCGGTCGCCTGTGCGATCAGGAACGCGGCGAAGACGGCGACCACGACACCGACCGGAGCCAGCCACTCGTAGCGGTTGGCGACGGGCTGGGATGTACGCTCGTTGCGGTCGATCCGGGGCGGGTTCACAGCCAGGTACGCAGCGCCCATCACGACCCCGAAGACGAAGACGGTCATGAAGATCCGAGCTGCGAACGTGTCCGGCCGTACGTCCGGCACGAACTGGTCGACCCAGCTGCCCAGCACCGCGTCGGCGGTGGTGAACAGGAGCCCGAAGATCACCAGGCCGAGCAGCGAGAGCACCGTGGTGCGGGCGACCGCCGCCCCGTGACCCTTGCCGGAGACGCTGGTCAGCGTGCGGCCCAGCCACGGGATCCCGCGCAGCCCGGCCAGCGGCCAGGAGATCCCGGTCAGCACGATCCCGAGCAGGGTCTTCGCCTGCGTGGACGCACACAGGATCACCGCGATCGCCGTGAGCAGGCACAGTACGACGAGCCACTCGGCGTCGCGGAACACCGCGACCGAGGAGAGCAGTGCGAACAGGACGTAGCAGACGATCGGGAACAAGCTGCGACGTTTCTCGCTCGCCAGCATCACGACCCCGCCGGCGGCCAGCAGCACGATGACTGTGCCGAGCCCGGCGTTGCGATCGGGGATCAGCAGGCCGCCGAGCAGACCGGCGACCACAGCGCCGATGAAGAGCCCGAACCGGCCCGCGACACCTGAATCGGGCCAGTAGGTGCCGAAGATGTCGTCGAGGACCGACGGGGTGGCATAGGCGGCCTTGGGGTCGTCGCTGGGGGCGTCGACCGGCTGGGCCGGTTCGGCGGGCTCGGCCGCCGGGGGAGTGGTGGGCATCTGGCTCTCCTCGTGGGTGGGGGTGAGATGACTGGAGACAGGACGTACAGGTGGGCGCAGCGGAAGGTCGACGCGCACCCGGGCGCCGGCGGCGCCGGGGAGCGGGTCGAGGAAGGCGATGGAACCGCCGTGCAGGTCGGTGACCCACCGGGCGATGGCGAGCCCGAGCCCGGTCCCGCCACCTTCGCCGGAGGAGCTGAGCGTGCCGAAGGGCTCGAAGACGCGCCCGCGGTCGGCGACGGGGATGCCGGGCCCGGAGTCGAGGACCTCGAGGTGGTAGCGCTCGCCGTCGATTCCGGCGCGCACGGTGACCACGCCGCCGCGGGGACTGTGCCGGGAGGCGTTGTCGAGCAGGTTGACGACGAGCTGGCTGAGGCGATCGGGGTCGGCGTCGACGACCAGGTCGGCCGGTGCGTCGATCTCGTAGGTGACCGGCCGCCCGTTGGCCAGCGTCTCCGCGACGCAGGCCTCCAGCAGCGGGCCGAGCTCGACCGAGACGGTGCTCAGCGGCGCCTTGCCGGCGTCGACGCGCGCCAGGTCGAGCAGGTCCTCGACCAGCCGGCTCAGCCGCTCGGCCTGGCCGAGCGCGGTCTGCAGCGCGGTCGGGTCGGATCCGACGCCGTCCACGAGGTTCTCCAGCACGACGGTGAGAGCCGCCAGCGGCGTACGCAGCTCGTGGGAGACGTTGGCGACCAGGTCGCGGCGCTGGCGGTCGACGGCGCCGAGGTCGCTGGCCATCGTGTTGAAGGCACGGCCCAGCTGACCGACCTCGTCGGCACCGACGGCAGGCACGGAGACCGAGTAGTCGCCCCGGGCCATCCGCCGCGCCGCGACGGTCATCTGCCGCAGCGGCGAGGTCATCCCGGCCGCCAGCAGCTGGGTGACCGCGAGCGCGATCCCGATCGTGACCGGGATCGAGATCCACGGGGAGACCCCGGTGATCCGCCCGACGGAGGCGACGACCGCCGCCACCAGGGCGCTCGCGGCGACCAGGAGCCCGAGCTTGACCTTGATCGAGGAGACCCGCTCCAGCGGAGTCATTCGCCGGCCTCCAGGGCATAGCCGACGCCGTGCACGGTGCGGACCCGCGCGGACCCGATCTTGGCGCGCAGCCCTTTCACGTGGCTGTCGACCGTGCGGGTTCCGGAGGCGTCGTTCCAACCCCAGACCTCGGCGAGCAGCCGCTCGCGGGTGACCACGGCGCCCGGGTCGGCGGCCAGGCAGACCAGCAGGTCGAACTCGGTCGGGGTGAGCCTGACCTCGTCGCCGTCGACCCACACCCGTCGGGCCGCCGGATCCATCCGGAGCCCCCCGATCTCAGCCGTACGCCGCGGCGACCCGGCCAGTTCGGCGGCCCGCTCCACCCGCCGCAGGAGCGCGTTGACCCGGGCCACCAGCTCGCGGGCCCGGAACGGCTTGGTCAGGTAGTCGTCGGCCCCGACGCCGAGCCCGACAAGCACATCGGCCTCGTCGACACGCGCGGTGAGCATGAGCACCGGCACGGGGCGTACGGCCTGGATCCGGCGGCACACCTCGAGGCCGTCGTAGCCGGGCAGCATCACGTCGAGGACGACCAGGTCGGGCGAGGTCTCCTCGAAGCAGGAGACCGCCCCGGGGCCGTCCCACGCCCGGACGACGTCGTATCCCTCCGCCTCGAGCCGGTCCGAGACGGCCTGGTTGATGACCGGCTCGTCCTCGACGACGAGGACCCGGCGTGTCACGGTCACATGTTCTGGCACATGCTCAGGCTAGAAGCCCGAGTCGCCGGAAAGGCTGCAGAAGTTGTGCAGGTCCTGTGAAGGTCAGGTTTGGTGGACGTACGCCTCGAGCTGGTCGCGCTCGAAGGCGAGCTGGTCGATGCGGTGCTTGACCAGGTCGCCGATGCTGACGATGCCGACGAGACCGCCGTCGGGGGAGACGACCGGCATGTGCCGGATCCGGCGGGTGGTCATGATGCCCAGGATCTCGTCGATGGTGGCCTCGGGGGCACAGGTCTCGACCTCGGCGGTCATGATCGAGGAGACCTCGGCGGCAAGCAGCGCGTCGTTCTCGTGGAGGCGCCGGACCACGTCGCGCTCGGAGACGATCCCGGCGACGGCGGTGCTGTCGCTGCTGACGACACAGGCCCCGATGCGGTGCTCGGCGAGCACCCCGAGCAGGTCACGCACGGTGGCGGTTGATGCGATCGTGACGACTTCTGCGATCGCCTTGCGAGTGAGTACGTCCGCGATCTTCATGCACCAACGGTAGCGGCCGTGACATGCGTCACGCCAGGGTCTGTTCCGGAACGCGCCTACTCGGTTCCCGGACGGCGGAACGCGGTGACCGATCCGGGCTGCGCGGCCGGCCAGTCGGCGTCGTTGTTGCCGTCGGGCAGCCCGCCGAGGAAGGAGAGCACGGCGTCGTGCAGGTGACCGTTGGTGGCCAGCGCGTTGCCGCCCCACGGCCCCGGGTCGCCGGCCAGCGAGGTGAACTGGCCGCCGGCCTCACGCACGATGATGTCCAGCGCGGCCATGTCGTAGAGCTCGAGCTCCGGCTCGACCGCGATGTCGACCGCGCCCTCGGCGACGAGCATGTAGGACCAGAAGTCGGAGTAGGCACGGGTGCGCCAGCAGCTGCGCATCAGCGCCAGGAAGTCCTCGAGCCGATCGCGCTCCTCCCAGCCGTGCAGCGAGGAGTAGGACATCGAGGCGTCCTCGAGGCGGCGTACGTCCGAGACCTGGCAGCGGGTCGACTTCATCAGCGACTTGCCGGTGTGGGCGCCCTGACCCTTCGCCGCCCACCAGCGCCGCCCGAGCTGCGGCGCGGAGACGACCGACATCACGACCTCGTTGTCGACCGCGAGCGCGATCAGGGTCGCCCAGACCGGCACGCCGCGCACGAAGTTCTTCGTGCCGTCGATCGGGTCGACGATCCAGCGGCGGCTGGACGAGCCGGAGGATCCCGACTCCTCGCCGGTGATCGCGTCCCGCGTACGCGCGCGGGAGAGCGTACGCCGGATCGACTCCTCCACGGCCTTGTCCGCGTCCGAGACGGGGGTCAGGTCGGGCTTGGTCATGACATGCAGGTCGAGCGCCTTGAACCGCGACGTCGACAGCGAGTCGGCGTCGTCGGCCAGCAGGTGCGCCAGCCGCAGGTCGTCGTTGTAGTCAGGAGTGCTCGCCACGAGGATCCACTCTAGTGGCTCCGCTCGCCGTGCGAACCCTCCCCTGGTAACCGGTTCCCCACGAAAACACCGGTCGGGGCATCGAGGGCTCGACCTGTCAGAGAGCGTACGTCGGCACCGACCGCGCCTCGAGCAGGCGACGGAACGAGGCGACCCGTTCCGGATCGAGCCTGCCGTCCTCGATCGCGGTGTCCAACCCGCACTCCGGCGCATCGGCGGCGTGCGAGCAGCCGCGCGGGCACTCGGCCGTCGCCTCCTGCAGATCGGGGAAGGAGACGATGAGCCGCTCCGGCTCGACGTGAGCCAGCCCGAACGTACGGATCCCCGGGGTGTCGATGATCCAGCCGACCCCCGGAAGCCGCAGCATCAGCGCCGAGGTGGAGGTGTGCCGGCCCCGCCCGGTGACCGCGTTGACGTGCCCGACCTCGCGCCCGGCGTCGGGAACGATGGCGTTGACCAGGGTCGACTTGCCCACGCCGCTGTGGCCGAGGAGGACCGACGTACGTCCGTCGAGCTTGTCCCGCAGCGCACTCATGTCGCCGCCGCGCTGGGTCACCACCCACGGCACCCCCAGCGACCGGTAGATCGAGACCAGCGACTCCGGGTCGGCCAGGTCGGCCTTGGTGATGCACAGCAGCGGGTCGATGCCCGCCTCCAGGGCAGCCACCAGTGCGCGGTCGATGAACCCGGTGCGCGGCTCGGGGTCGGCGATCGCGGTGACGATCACCAGCTGGTCGGCGTTGGCGACCACGACCCGCTCGACGGGGTCGTCGTCATCGGCCGTACGCCGCAGCACCGTCTCCCGGGGCTCGAGCTCGACGATCCGCGCCAGCGCCCCCTCCGCGCCCGAGGTGTCGCCGACGACCTTCACCCGGTCGCCCACGACCACGCCCTTACGGCCGAGCGGCCGAGCCTTGACCGCCCACACCTCGACGTCGGGGGCCTCGTCCATGACCAGCGTGAACCGGCCACGGTCGACCGTGATCACTCGCCCGAGGTCGGCGTCGTCGTAGCTGGGCCGGTCCTTCGTCCGCGGCCGGGTGCGGCGCCGGGGACGGTCGTAGTGCTCGACGTCCTCGGTCCCGTAGCGCCGCTGTGCCTTGGCCATCAGGTGCTCAGAAGAGTCCCGCCCAGAAGGGCGCGAAGTCGGTGAAGGTCTTGCTGGTGGTGGTGATGTTCTCGACCAGGACGTCCTCGACGGTCGCCCCGATGATCACGCCGGCGTGGGCCATCCGGTGGTCGGCGTAGGTGTGGAACACCCCGCCGTGCAGAGCCGCCGGCCGGATCGTCAGCCCGTCGGGATGCTCGGTGACGTCGGCCCCGAGCGCACCCAGCTCGCGCGCGAGCGCGGCGAGCCGGTCGGTCTCGTGGCCGCGGATGTGGCCGATGCCGGTCAGGTGCGACGGCGTCGAGGCGAGCGCGCACAGCGCCGCGACGGCGGGGGTGAGCTCGCCGATGTCGTGCATGTCCAGGTCGATCCCGGTGAGCCGCTCCGGCCCGGTCACGGTCAGTCCGTCGTCGGTGACCCGCACCTCGCAGCCCATCAGCGAGAGCACCTCGCGCAGCTGGTCGCCCGGCTGGTCCGTGGCCTGCGGCCAGTCGCGCACGGTCACGGTGCCGCCCGAGACCGCGGCCAGGGCCAGGAACGGGGCCGCGTTGGACAGGTCCGGCTCGATGGTGCGGTTCAGCGCGTTGATCGGTCCTGGTGCCACGGTCCACCGGTTGGCGTCTGAGTCGTCGACTGCGACGCCGTGCTCGCGAAGCATCGCGACCGTCATGTCGATGTGGGGCAGCGACGGCACCGGCTTGCCCTCGTGGCGGATATCGACGCCCCGCTCGTACCGCGCCCCTGCCAGCAGGAGCGCGCTGATGAACTGGCTCGAGGCCGAGGCGTCGACCACCACGGTCCCGCCAGGCACGACGCCCTGCCCCTGGATCGTGAACGGGAGCCCGTCACCCTCGATGTCCACGCCGAGGTCGCGAAGCGCACGCAGCACCTCGCCGACCGGTCGCTTGCGCATGTGCGGGTCGCCGTCGAAGGCGACCGTGCCGGTGGAGAGCGCGGCCACCGGAGGTACGAACCGCATCACCGTCCCCGCCAGCCCACAGTCGACCTCGGCATCGGCGCCGAACGCGCCGGGCGTCACGACCCAGTCGTCTGCCGAGGTGTCCACCTGCGACCCCAACGACGTCAGCGCTGCCGCCATCAGCAGCGTGTCGCGGGACCGAAGCGCACGACGTACGACGGACGGCCCCTCCGCGATCGAGGCGAGCAGCAGCGCCCGGTTCGTGAGCGACTTGCTTCCGGGCAGCGAAACCGTCGCCGTCACCGGACCGTGCGCACGGGGCGCCGGCCAGGGGTCGGTCGGCCCGTTGGCAGGGTCAGCGGCACGGTCGGTCGTGGTAGTCACAGGTCCAACTTTAGAGGTTCCGCCGGCAGAGGCGGCCGTCGGTCACCGGGGATGAAATCACTCGATCCCGAGCGCCTTCAGGAAACCCTTCCAGGTCAGACCGCCCGTTGCGGCGCCGCGCTCGACCTCGGGCGTCGCGCTCGGGCTGGCGCTGGGCACGTCAGGACCCTCGGGCATCGAGGGGCTGCCGCTGGGACTGCCCGGGATGCTGGGAAGGTCCGAGGACGGTGTCGGCACCTGCGGCACATCGGGAGTCGTGGGCGGTGTGGGCACCTGCGGCACGTCGGGAATCGTCGGCGGTGTGGGCACCTGCGGCACGTCCGGCGTCGGGGTAGGCGACGGCTCAGGGGATCCGGTGTCCGCGGCGCTGACACCGTTGTTCCCGGGCTCGGGGTCGGTGTATCCCACAGCGGTGAGGCTCGCCTCGAACGTCCACTCACCGTCGGCGATGAAGTCGAAATGGAGTACGGCCTGGCCGTTGTTCGTGCTGGACAGGGTGCACTCGCCCTCGACGACGCCGCCTTGCGGCACGGGCGGAACGGCAAGCTGCGAGCATGCCCACATCGATTGTGGGTTCGAGGACTCCGGATACGGCTGCGTGACGCCGGTCGCCTTGTATCTGAAGGTCGCGGTGTAGTCCCCTTCGGGGATGCCTTCGGCCGTGACCTCGACGTGCTCGTACCCGTCATAGGGCAGGTGGTCCAGGGCGATTCCGGCATCGTGCACCGGCGGAGCTTCCTCGAAGGTCACCTCCACCGTGCCGACGTCCGTGCCGCCATGGCCGTCCGAGATCTGGTAGCTGAAGGTGTCGCTGGTCCCGGTGTAGTCGGGCGCCATGGTGTAGACGACCTGGTCGTCCTCGATGACCGCCTCGCCGTGAGCGGGCTTCTCGGTGATCGTGACGAGCCGGAGCACGTCGTCGTCGTTGTCGTCGGTGTCGTTGGCGAGCACGTCGATGGTGGTCTTGGCCGAGCGCTCCTCGCCGCCGTTGCCGACGCCGTTGTTGGCGTCGTCAACGGTGACCGTTGCCGTGGCGTCGTCGTCGACGGCCTTCGGGTCGGCGTTGGGAGTGGTCACGTCGACGGTTCCGGCGACCTCGCCGCCGTTGCCGTCGGTGAGGACGTACTCGATGGTGTCGGTGCCCCGCCAGCCGAGGTCGGGCTGGTAGGTCACCGTGGTGACGGGCTCGTCGGCCATCCGCAGGCCACCGAAGATCGCGCCGCTGACGCTGCCGCCCTTGCCACCCGAGGTCGACGCGCCGCCCTTGGTGACGGTGCCGTGGGCGGGGGAGGCGACGGTGGCCTCCTTGACAGAGAGCGGGTCACCGTTGGCGTCGGTCGCCCCCTCGGTCAGGTCGATGACGGTCTTGCCACCGGGCTGACCGTTCACGGTCGACAGCGGCTGGCTGATGACCGGCGCCTGCTGCGTCTGGGCGGGAGCCGGGTCGGCAGGCGGGTCGGCCGGCTGGTCGGCGGGAGGCGCCGCTGCGGGAGGGGGCGCCGCGGGGTTGTCGGCGGGAGGCGCGGCCGGGTCGGCCGGAGCAGCCGGAGCGGGGTCGGCCGGTGCCTCGGCGGCAGGCTCGTCGGCGGCCGGGACCTTCGGAGCCGGGTCGCCGCCGGTGAGTACGAGCCCGGCGGCCACGGCCGCAGCGGCGGCGACACCGGCACCCGCACCGACCGTACGTCCCACCGGATCGCCCAGGACCCAGTCCCTGACTCGCCCGAAGAAGAGCACCACGCCACCCTTGGCGGCGACGCCACTTCCGACGGCGAGGTAGCCCGCGCCCGCGGCGCCGAGCAGGGCCGGAGCGAGCCAAGCGCCCATCCCGGAGTTGACCTCGGTGAGCTCGAGGTAGATCGCGGTGCACGGACGGCAGTCCTGCAGGTGGTCGTCGACCTTCGTCGAGTCACGCTTGGACAGGCCGTTGCGGATGTAGGCACCCAGGTTGGCGCGCGTGGTGGCGCAGGCCTCCTCGCCGGCGTCCTGCGCGTGCATCGAGATGAACGCCTGCTTGAGGCCCTCGCGAGCCCGATAGGCGAGCGCGGAGACCGAGTTGGCCGACATGCCGAGCATCGGCGCGATCTCGGCCGGCTTCTGGCCCTCGACCTCGGTGTGCCACAGCACCTGCTGCCAGCGCTCCGGAAGCTGCTGGAACGCCTTCGCGGCGGCCTGGTTGTCGAAGCCCGACACGGCGGTGTCCTCGAACGGCACGCCCGGGTCGAACGGGGTCAGGTCGTCGGTGGTGGTCAGCTTCGAGGCGGCACGGATCTTGTCCACGTGGAGCCGGCGCAGCGACGTCAGCAGGTAGGCGCGGAACGCCAGGTCGGGGCCGCCGCCCCTCTGCAGCACGTTGAGCACCTTGGCGAACGCCTCGGAGACGAGGTCGTCGGCGTCACCGGGCGACACCAGCTGGCGGGCGAGGCGGCGTGCAGCCTCGACATGGCGCTCGAACAGCGTCCCGTACGCATCCAGGTCACCGCCACGGACAGCGGTGATCAGCTCGGCGTCGCCAGGGGCGTCGAGGGTAGGTAGAGAGATGGGGGTCGATTCGCTCACAGCACCAGAGACGTTAGAAGGACGGAGGTATGACGCGGGTTGCGCCGACGGGAGACATGCGTTGTGCTAACGACTACGGAAGCCCGCACGTCACGCCCCTCCCCGGATCTGACAACAAGTTTCGCGAAACCCAGAAAATGTGGGTCGCTACCGCGTCATGGTTGCCGATTTAGTACGTCAAGTCCATGTGGGCACGCGGTAGATCAGCGCGCGCACCACTGTATCCGTGACCCAGCAACTTCGGACAAGGAACGACACCAACGCCAGGAAACACGAGGAAAGAGGTGAGTTGTGCGGCTGTTCTCCCGAGGTCGGCGTGCGCCTGCATCGACCTCGCCTGAGATCACAGAGCTCTCCGACGAGCAGCGCGCGGCGCTCCCGCCGCGGTTCGAGGCCGTCGCGGAGGCGCTCGTCGAGCGCAGCAGTTACGTCGCCGAGGCCTGTTGGGTCGCCGGCCATGACCTCGCCGAGTCAGGCGTGTCTCTCGGGGAGAGCCTCGAGGACCTTCGGATGACGACTCAGGCCATGGAGGATCGCGACCCGGCGTTCACCGAGGTGCACGCGCTGTCCGTCGCCTGGAGCGAGGCGACGCTGGGCTACCTGCACACCATCTCCTGCGCCGACCCGCTCACCGGCCTCGCCACCCTCGCGCACCTGCGCGAACGCATCTCGGACCTCTACCGGGAGGCCACGGCGCGCAGCCACGCGCTGGTCGTCACCGACGCCCACCTCCCGGGCGCCGCCAGCGGGAAGACCGACAGCATCGCCACCGCCCGCCGGATGTCGCTGCTGGGCCAGACCGCCCGCTCGGTCTTCGCGACCGCCGCCGCGGTCGGACAGGTCGGCCACAGTCGGATGGTCGTGGTCGCCCCGCGTGACGAGACGCTGGTCAAACGGCTCGGGCTCCTCAAGCGGATGGTCGAGCACAGCGCCGACCGGATCTGGATCGAGGGACTCCCCGAGAACGACAGGTCAGCGGGCATCCTGCTCGACGAGCTCGCCCGCGGAGCCTAGAAATACCTCCGAACACCACCGGCACCCGGCGCTAAGGTGAACGTATGTGCGGTCGTTATGCGTCCAGCCGCCAACCCGACGAGCTGGCCGAGGAGTTCGAGATCGATGAGCTGCGCCTGCAGGAGCCGCTCACCGAGAGCTACAACGTAGCCCCGACCGACGATGTCTATGCCGTCGTCGAGCGTCCGCCGCGCGAGGACGGTGATGCGTCCAGCGAGCGCCAGCTCCGTTCCGTACGTTGGGGCCTGGTCCCGTCCTGGGCCAAGGACGTCAAGATCGGCAACCGGATGATCAACGCCCGGATGGAGACCGTGGGCGAGAAGCCCGCCTACCGCCGGGCCTTCGCCAAGCGCCGCTGTCTGCTGCCGGCAGACGGCTACTTCGAGTGGTACGCCACCGAGGCGAAGGATGCGAAAGGGCTGAGTGGAAAGGGACGGGCCCGCAAGCAGCCGTACTTCATCACTCCCAAGGACGGGGGAGTGCTGGCGATGGCCGGGCTCTACGAGCTGTGGCCCGACCCCGCCAAGGCCGAGGACGACCCCGGCCGGTGGCTGTGGAGCTGCACGGTGATCACCACCGAGGCGGAGGACTCCCTGGGGCGGATCCACGACCGGATGCCGCTCATGGTGGAACGTGAGCGTTGGGACCAGTGGCTCGATCCGACCCGTCCGGGCGACCTGGATCTGCTGACCCCGGCGGCGCCCGGCCGGCTGGAGGCCTACCCGGTCTCGACGCTGGTGAGCAACGTACGCAACAACGGCCGCGAGCTCGTCGAGCCGCTGCCGATCGAGGAAGCCTGGGGATGACATGGGTGGAACCACGACGCAGATGATCGACACGCCCTACGGACAGGGGCGGCTCTACACCCGCCGGGCGCGGCGACCACAGGCGACCCTGCTGCTCTCCCACGGCGCCGGCAACGGCATCGACACCCACGATCTGATGGCGCTCAACGACGCGCTGCCGGCCCAGGGCATCACCGTGGTCCGCTTCGAGCAGCCCTGGCGGGTCAAGGGGAAGCCGGTGGCCACACCGCCCAAGTCGCTCGACGCGGCGCTGACCCTGGCTGCCAACTGGATGCGGGTGCGCACACCGCTGGTGGTCGGAGGCCGCTCCGCCGGGGCCCGCTCGGCGGTCCGTACGGCGCGCGGGTTCGGCGCCGCCGGGGCGCTCTGCCTGGCCTTCCCGCTGCATCCGATCGCCAAACCGGGCATCTCGCGCGCCTACGAGCTGCTGGAGTCCAGGGTGCCGACGCTGGTCCTGCAGGGCACCCGGGACAGGTTCGGCAAGCCCGAGGAGTTCCCGGAGGGGATCGAGGTCACCCCGATCCCGGGGGCGGACCACTCCCTCATCGTCGGCAAGCGTGGCCCGATCACGCAGGCCGACGCCGACGCGATCCTGATCGAGTCCACCCTGGAGTGGCTGGTCCGCGAGGTCATCGTCTAGCGGGAATGTTTGTGGGCCGTCGCGGCGTTCATGCAACATGACCATTCTGCTCGAACGCCCGGTGGCAAATATGTCGCCGATGAGCGCCCCGATGGTCGCGCGCGTACCCTGGGACGTGATGAGCGACAACAACGATGATGAGGTCGTCGACCTGGCCACCGAGACACCCGAGGAGCGCGCGCTGCGCTTCGAGCGGGACGCGCTGCCCTTCCTCGACCAGCTCTACTCGGCGGCGATGCGGATGACCCGCAACCCGTCCGATGCGGAAGACCTGGTGCAGGAGACGTTCGCCAAGGCCTACTCCTCCTTCCACCAGTTCAAGCCCGGCACCAACCTGAAGGCCTGGCTCTACCGCATCCTCACGAACACCTTCATCAACACCTACCGCAAGAAGCAGCGCCAGCCGCAGCAGTCGATGTCCGAGGACGTCGAGGACTGGCAGCTGGCGCGGGCCGAGTCGCACAGCTCGACCGGTCTGAAGTCCGCGGAGATGGAGGCGCTCGAGCACCTGCCCGACTCTCAGGTGAAGGACGCGCTGCAGCGCCTCCCGGAGGAGTTCCGGCTCGCTGTCTACCTCGCCGACGTCGAGGGATTCGCCTACAAGGAGATCGCCGAGATCATGGAAACCCCGATCGGCACCGTGATGTCGCGGCTTCACCGCGGCCGGCGCCAGCTGCGCGATCTTCTCTCGGACTACGTCCGCACCAACGACCTCACCGGCGCTCGTGGAGGTGCGTCATGAGTGCCCACAAACATGACGCGTCACCGACCGACTGCGCGGACTTCCTCGAGCAGATCGTCTTCCTGATCGACAACGAGCTCACCGCGGCGGATGCCGACCAGGTCAAGCTCCACCTGCAGAGCTGCAATCCCTGCCTGGAGACGTACGACCAGCAGCGCATCGTCAAGGCGGTCGTGGCACGCTCGTGCACCGAGGTCGCCCCGGGCGACCTGCGCGCGAAGATCATGGTTCAGATCCAGGAGCTCCGCACCAGGTCCTGAACCGGCCACAGACGCGACGAGAGCCCCAGCCGATTGGCTGGGGCTCTTACGTCTTGACAGCTCTGACCCTTGAAGAGGGACAGCGGTCAGGCGTTGGGGCGCTTGCCGTGGTTCGCGCCCTTCTTGCGGCGCGCGCGGCGCTTGCGGCCAGTCTTGCCCATGATGATCTCCTCCATTGGGGTACGTAGACCCCGAGGGGCCTCGGCACAGTCTCTCAAACCCAGGTGCGGGAGGGCGAATCTCGACCGGCCGTCAGGTCAGGTAGGTGGCGTTCGACTTCTTCAGGGCCGCGACGACGACCAGCAGCAGATCGCCGCGGATCTGCGGGATGTCGTTGCTGAGCGCGAGCTGGATGTAGAGGGCCCGCAGGAACGCCTCGGCGTTGCCGGTGAGCAGGAACGGGTCGCGGTCGGGCGTCTCCGGGGTGGCGGTGGCGACGGTGACGATCCGGTTGATCCACGGCTCCATGATGTTGAGCGGCACCAGGTTGCGGCGCAGCACGGACATCGTCGCCGCCGCCAGCCGGTCAGGCTCGCCGTGAGCGTAGATGGTGTCCCCTCGGGCGAGTACCCGGTCGGCGACCACGTCGAGGATCACCGTCAGCTCGGGCTTGCCGAGGTGCTCGGAGGCGGCCAGGGTGCCGAGCGCGTCGGCACCGCGGGCAACCGCGTGCGCCCAGCCACGCTCGGGAACGAAGGCGCGCAGGTCACGCTCGCGCAGCAGCCAGGTGGCGATCCGGTCGCCCCACTCCAGCACCTTCTCCGCGCGCACCAGCGAGCGGGCGTTGTCGCGGGCGATGCACTGGGCCAGAGCCTCGACCGAGGAGGCCCGGCGGAAGACGCCGTTGTTGCCGGAGTCGCCGAGACCGACCACGAGGCCGGCCGCCATGCCGTCGCCCAGGCCCCCGAGCAGGTCGTCGTAGACACCGCGCTGGATCCACGTCGACAGGGCCGGCACGGCCAGCCCGCTGCGTACGTCCGGATCCGGGTCGCCGAGCATCCGGGTGAGCTCGATGGTGAGGTCACCCAGCGGCCGGTCGGTGGGTACGGCGAGACCGGTTGAATGAACCTCCCGCCAGTACGCCTCCGACATGGGGAACATCCTGCCAAACCCGGCCACGCGCCGACCACCGACCCGCGCAATGCACTACCAAGGTCTACATCTACGCTGTCCGCGTGCCCACCCTGAGTGAGCTCGCCCAGAGCCACACCGAACTCGACAGCGATGATGTCGAGTGGCTTCAGTTGCTCATGGCCGACTGGCAGATCCTGGCCGACCTGTCCTTCGCGGACCTGGTGCTGTGGCTGCCGGACAAGTCCGGGAACGGCTTCTGGGCGGCCGGTCAGATGCGTCCCACGACCGGTCCCACGGCCTATGTGGACGACATCGTCGGCATGTTCGTGCCGAAGGGGCGCCACGCCACCCTCGACGACGCCGTCGACGCCGGCAGGCTCGTCCGCGAGGGTGACCCGGAGTGGCGCGACGACCTCCCGGTGCGGGTCGAGACCATTCCCGTACGCCGCGCCGGCCGCATCATCGCGGTGCTGAGCCGCAACACCAACCTGCTCGGCGTACGCACGCCCTCGAAGCTCGAGCTGTCCTACCTGCAGACCGCCGCCGACCTGACCCAGATGGTCGCCAACGGCTACTTCCCCGCGGTGGGCCAGCGCAGCGACCACACCGACACCCCTCGGGTCGGGGACGGGTTCGTGCGGGTGGATGCCGACGGCGTCGTCGACTACGCCAGCCCCAACGCGCTCTCCGTCTTCCGCCGGCTGGGGCTCTCCGGCGACCTCGCCGGCCAGTCCCTGGCCGGGATGACCCGCGCCCTGGTGCCGCCGCGCAAGCGCCCCGACGAGGAGACGCTGAGCGCTGTCCTCGGCGGTCGGGCGCACCGCGACACCGAGATCGACACCGGGGTGATGGCGATCATCATGCGTTCGATCCCGCTGCGGCCACGTGGTGAGGCGATCGGTGCGCTGGTGCTGCTGCGCGACGTCACCGACCTGCGTCGGCGTGATCGTGAGCTCGTCACCAAGGACGCGACGATCCGCGAGATCCACCATCGAGTGAAGAACAACCTACAAACCGTGGCCGCGCTGCTCCGGATGCAGTCGCGCCGGGTCGACTCCGGTGTCGCACAAGATGCGCTGAACGAGGCCGTACGGCGTGTCGGATCCATTGCACTGGTCCACGAGATCCTCTCGCAGCAGGCCGTCGAGGAGACCGTCGAGTTCGACGAGATCGCCGACCGGCTCGCCTCCATGGTCGGAGAGGTCAGCTCGGTCGGCGTCGCGGTGCGGGTGCGCCGGGAGGGCTCGTTCGGGTCGCTGCCCTCGGAGGTGGCCACGCCGATGGCGATGGTCGTCACCGAGCTGCTGCAGAACGCAGTCGAGCACGGCTACCGCGGCAACGGTCCGGGCGATCCCGAGACCGGCAAGATCGTGATGTCCGTACGACAGCAACCCGCCGGGCATCTCCAGGTGACCATCGAGGACGACGGTCATGGACTACCCGACGGGTTCAGTCTCGACACATCGACAAACTTGGGGTTGTCGATCGTGAAGACTCTCGTCGAAGGCGAGCTCGGGGGCCGACTCTCGTTGGGGCCCCGGCCTGATGGCCATGGGGCGAGAGCTGCGGTCGAGCTGCCGTTGGAGCTCTAGGTGAATCGCTAGGGGTTGATGGCCTCTAGGGCTTGGTCAGACGGCGGTGCGGACACGGGAGCGAGCGTTGCGGCGCTTCAGCGCACGACGCTCGTCCTCGCTCAGTCCACCCCACACGCCGTGGTCCTGACCGGCCTCAAGAGCCCACTGAAGACACTGCTCCCGGACGTCGCAACGCCGGCAGACCTGCTTGGCTTCCTCGATCTGGAGGATGGCCGGACCGGTGTTTCCGATGGGGAAGAACAGTTCCGGGTCTTCATCGAGACAAGCCGAACGGTGGCGCCAATCCATGGCTGGGTAGACCCTCTTTCTGACGTAGGATGGGCAAGGCCCTGATGGTTCGAGACCCTGCGAGTCGGCACGTGGCGGGGATGTGTGAATGTCTTCACGTGCGTGCTGGTCTCTAGAGTTCCAAGAAATGGACGCCGAAACAACCCCTAACCAGTGTCTGGTTCGTCACCGGACCGTAACACTCAGTCTTCCTGGGGCTAGACAATTCGGTAACGCGGTGAGTTACCCGCAAATCCCGTGGTGTATGCTACTGCGAATTTTCTGACGCTTGGCGATGGTTCTAGGCTGCTGAGGTGACCGCGCCGCATCGCCCCTGGACCCTCCTGCTGACCGTGATCGCCGCAGGCGTCGAGACCGCGGCGATGCTGGTGTGGGGAGCGCTTGAGTTCGTACGCATCCCCGACGCCGCCTCGCTCACGACCGCGATCGCGGGCGGCCTGTTCTTCCTGCTCTGCGCCGCCGGCATCGGCTGGTGTGCCGCCATGTTCTGGCGACTGGAGTCGTGGGCCCGCGCGCCGTTGGTGCTCGTCCAGCTGATCGTGCTCGGTCTGGCCTGGAACCTGCGTGATGACCTCGCGATCGCGGGTGGACTGGCCGTGGTCGCGGTCGTCGCCCTCGTCGGCATCTTCGCGCCCCCGAGCATCGCCGCGCTCGAGGAGCGCCCGGGCGTGTCGCCCGAAGACGCGCCCTAGTCCTCCTCCAGCGCCTTGCGGAGCTGGAGGAGCGAGCGGTTGAGCAGCCGGGAGACCTGCATCTGGGAGACCCCGAGCTCGGCGGCGATCTCGGTCTGGGTCTTGTTGCGGAAGAACTTCAGCATCAGCACCTGCTTCTCGTGGGCGGAGAGGCTGTCGAGCACGGGCTTGATCGACTCCCGCACCTCGACGTCGTCCAGGCGCAGGTCGTGGGCGGTCAGCGAGTCGAGCATCGGCGCGGTCTCGTCGCTCTCGGAGTCGAGGGACAGAGCTGCGTACGCATTGCTCGACTCCAGGCCCTCGACGACGGTCTCGAGGCTGACCCCGAGCCGGGTGGCGAGGTCGCGGGCCGTGGGGGAGCGGCCGAGCTCCTGGGAGAGCTCGGCGGTGGCGTCGCGGAGGTTCTGCTGCAGGTCGCGAAGGCGGCGCGGCACGCTGACGGCCCACCGGCTGTCGCGGAAGTAGCGCTTGATCTCGCCGAGGATCGTGGGCACGGCGTACGTCGAGAACTCCACGTCACGGGAGAGGTCGTAGCGGTCCACGGCGTTGAGGAGGCCGACGACGCCGACCTGGACGAGGTCCTCGTGCGGCTCGCCGCGGCCGTAGAACTGGGAGGCGCAGTATTCGACCAGCGCCATGTTGAGGTGGACCAGCTCGTCGCGAGCGGCGGTCCGTTCCGCGTCGGGCAGGTCCGGCCCGGCGAGGGCCCTGAAGAGCTCCCGGGAGCGTGCGCGGGCGTCATCCACCTCGCTGGTGCTCCTGGACCTCGACGACCGAATCGTCTCCTGCGCCATGTCAGCGCGCGGCTCCAAGCGGGGTCGCTCCCGCGACCAGGGAAATCCTGAGCTGATCACCGTCGGGGGTGGCGGTGACCTCCCTGGCCAGCGTGGTGAGCACCTGCCAGGCGAAGCTCTCCTCGTCGATCTCCGCCTCGGCGTCGCAGGTCGTGGTCACGGTGACTCCGATCGTGTCCTCGCCGAGGTCGAAGACGACGTCCAGGTCAGCGGCCTCCGCGGCGCACTCCAGGCAGATCGCCGCCGCCTCGCTGACCGCCATCCGCAGGTCCTCGATGTCCTCGAGCGTGAAGTCGAGGCGCGCGGCGAGCGCGGCGGTGGTCGTACGCAGCACGGAGACGTAAGCGCCTTCTGCGGGAAGGCGCAGCTCGACCTGGGGCATCTGGGTTTGTCAGTCCTTCTGTGGGAGTCCCGACGATTATGCAACGAGACCGGTCTCGCCGTGCCGTTAACGCACCACAGCCGCTCCGGTCCGGAGCGGCTGTGGCGTACGTGCTGGACCTCGAAAGCGGCTCAGGCCTTCTTGGTCGCCCAGAAGATCTCGGCGATCTCGTCGATCTTGGCGAGGAGCTTGTCGGCGACCTCGAGGTCGAGGGTGCCCTTGGTGC
>NZ_JBEXJF010000009.1:0-175450 GCF_040608935.1 Nocardioides sp. NPDC004968 | reverse complement strand
GTTGATAGGCCGGAGGTGTACAGCAGTGATGCCCAGCCGACCGGTACTAATAGGCCGAGGGCTTATCTTTCATAAACCCTCAACAAAAACAACAACCATCGAAGACTGCATCTTTGATGAGACTGTTCGCGTCCACACCAACTAGCAACAAATGCTAGAACTGAACAATGGCTTGGCCACCCCAAGCAGCTCTGCACGGCAGTGAAAGCGCCGGCAGATGAGTGCGGGGGTGAGTCGATAGAGTTACGGCGGCCATAGCGAAGGGGAAATACCCGGTCCCATCCCGAACCCGGAAGTCAAGCCCTTCAGCGCCGATGGTACTGCAACCGAGAGGCTGTGGGAGAGTAGGACGCCGCCGGACAAAATTTCAGGTAGAGGCCGCCCTTTTGGGCGGCCTCTACTGCTTTTACTGGCGAATTGATCTGCGGATCGTTCGAATTCGGCTGCGGGTACGCAGCAGTGAGGAAGGCAGCTATGGCTGACGAGCGCCGTAGCAACAGAGGCGGAAAGCCCGCCGGACGCCCCGGGCGTCCGAAGAGCTCAGGGTCGTCGTCCGCCGGCGGCCGTGGCGGCCGATCGGGTGACGGCAAGCCGAGCGCTGGTCGACCGAGTGGCGGTCGGCCGGGTGCTGGTCGGAGCAGCGATCGCCGTGATGGCGCCGCTGGCGGCGGAGGTCGCGGAGGCGACCAGCGTCGTGACGGTGGCCGCGGAGGCGACGAGCGTCGCGACGGCAAGCCATCGACCGGACGCAGCGGCCCCCGCGCCGGCGGCCGCCCTGACGGCCCGAAGCGCTCTGACGGCCCGAAGCGCGGTGGCAGCAGCGACCGCAAGGGTGGCTACTCCAAGGACCGTGGCGGCAAGCCCGGTGGCAAGCCGCAGCGTCGCTTCGACGAGCCGCGCGAGGAGCGTACGGCGGATCAGCGGATCTACGACGGTCCGGAGCTGCCGGAAGAGGTGACCGGCAAGGAGCTGGATCGTGCGATCTCGGCTCAGCTGCGAGGCCTCCCTGAAAAGCTGGCGGCACGGATCGCCCGCCACCTGGTCGCTGCCGACATGTTCATCGACTCCGACCCCGAGCTTGCCTACCAGCACGCGAAGGCGGCGAAGTCGCGTACGCAGCGGATCGCTGTGATTCGTGAGGCGCTGGGCGAGGCTGCGTACGCTGCCGGCCACTACTCCGAGGCGCTCGCCGAGCTGCGTGCGGCGAAGCGGATGAACGGCGCGACGGCGTACCTGCCGATCATGGCGGACTGCCACCGCGCGCTCGGTCAGCCCGAGCAGGCGATCAAGCTCGCACACAGCCCGTCGGTGGCGAACTTCGAGGCGCCGGCGAAGGCCGAGATGACGATCGTCGAGGCCGGTGCTCGTCGGGACATGGGTCAGTTCGACGCTGCCCTGCGGATCCTCGAGCAGTCGCCGCTCAACAACAAGGGCCGCGAGGCCTGGGTCGTGCGGTTGCGCTACGCGTACGCAGACACGCTCCAGGACGCCGGCCGGGACAAGGACGCGCTGACCTGGTTCCACCGCACCTACGCGATCGACTCCGAGGAGATCACCGACGCCGCGGCGCGGGCCGAGGTCCTCGAGAAGACGGTCGAGAGGGACTGAGGTCCGCCTCAAACGCGCAAATCAGTGGCGATCGGCAGCAATGCCGGTCGCCACTGGCCGTTTTGCTCCGATACTGGAGATCCTGGGCGCGGTAGGTAAGAATAGAAGTACAACTACATCCGTGTGATCACCGAAATGTTCCTTCACGCATGATCGAGCCCGCTGGGGAAGGCGTAGCTCGCGCCGCAACGAAGGAGATATTCGGTGACCACTCAGATCAAGGACCCGAGCGCCTCGCGTGGCATCGCACGAGGCGTAGTGTTCGTGCATTCGGCTCCCTCCGCGCTCTGCCCTCACATCGAATGGGCCGTCGCGGGGGTGCTAGGTGTGCCGGTGAACTTCGACTGGACGGCGCAGCCCGCCCAGGCCGGCACCTACCGAGCCGAGCTCTTCTGGTCCGGTGCGGTCGGCTCCGCAGCGGCGATCGCGTCGGCGCTGAAGGGGTGGACGCACCTGCGCTTCGAGGTCACCGAGGACGGCACGTCGACCTCTGAGGGTGCGCGCTACTCCTTCACCCCCGACCTCGGCGTCTTCCATGCCGTCACCGGGATGCACGGCGACATCATGATCCCGGAGGACCGGCTCAAGGCCGCGGTCGTCAAGGCGGCCCTCGGTGACACCACGCTCGAGCTCGAGGTCGACAAGCTCCTCGGCAAGCCGTGGGACGACGAGCTGGAGACGTTCCGTCACGCGGGGGAGGGTGCCCCCGTACGCTGGCTGCACCAGGTCGTCTGAGCGACCCCGTCGGCCGCAGAGCACGGCCGACGACGACTGAGGCCCCGGAGCGCGAGCTCCGGGGCCTCAGTCTGTGTCTGAACGGTGTCGGTCAGAGTGGGATGTTGCCATGAGCACCGCGGCGGACGCCGACGGTCTGGATCGCTTCCTCGAAGGCGGCCGCGATGGCGCCGCGGGTCGCCGACGGCTCGATGACTTCGTCCACGACACCGATCTCGACAGCCCTGTCGACACCGCCGGCGAGACGCTCGTGCTCGGCCGCGAGCTCCGCCTCGACCTGAGGACGGAGGTCGGGGGCGACCTCGGCGAGCTTGCGGCGGTGCAGGATGCGGATCGCGGCGACCGGGCCCATGACCGCGACCTCCGCGCCCGGCCAGGCGAAGACCTTGGTCGCACCGAGGGAACGCGCGTTCATGGCGATGTAGGCGCCACCGTAGGTCTTGCGGGTCACCAGGGTGACCCGGGGGACCACGCACTCCCCGAAGGCGTGCAGGAGCTTGGCGCCACGGCGTACGACGCCGTCCCACTCCTGGCCGACGCCCGGCAGGTAGCCGGGGACGTCGACGACGACGATCAGCGGGACGCCGAGGGCGTCACAGAGGCGTACGAACCGGGAGGCCTTCTCCGCGGAGAGGGAGTCGAGGCAGCCGCCGAGCCGCAAGGGGTTGTTGGCGACGACGCCGACGGTGCGGCCGCCGAAGCGACCGAGGGCGGTGACGATGTTGGGGGCCCAGCGGGCGTGCAGCTCCTGCGCGGTGCCCTCGTCGAGGATGTTCTCGACCAGCGGGTGCACGTCGTAGGCGCGCTTCTTCGACTCGGGCAGCTGCTCGGCGAGGTCCTTGTCCTCGACCGCGGCGACGTCGAGGCCACCCTGGGAGCCGAGGAGAGAGGCGACCGTGCGGGCCTTGTCGAGCGCCTCGCGCTCGGACTCGGTCAGGATGTGCACGACGCCGGAGCGGCGGCCGTGCGGCTCGGGACCACCGAGGCGGAGCATGTCGACGTCCTCACCGGTCACGGAGCGTACGACGTCGGGACCGGTCACGAAGATGCGGCCTTCGGGGCCGAGGATGACGACGTCGGTGAGGGCCGGACCGTAGGCGGCGCCGCCGGCTGCCGGGCCGAGGACGACCGAGATCTGCGGGATCTTGCCGCTGGCCTGCGTCATCGCGTGGAAGATGCGGCCGACCGCGTGGAGGGAGAGTACGCCCTCGGCCAGCCGGGCGCCGCCGGAGTGCCACAGGCCGATGATCGGGATGCCGTCGGTCATCGCGCGGTGGTAGGCGTCGACGACCACACGGCAGCCGAGGTCGCCCATCGCACCGCCCATGACGGTGGCGTCCGAGCAGAAGGCGACCGCCCGGGTGCCATTCAGCTCGCCGACGGCGGCCAGCATGCCGGAGTCGTCGTCGGGGGAGATGAGCTGGACGGTGCCCTCGTCGAAGAGCGCCCTGAGGCGGGTCAGCGGGTTCCGCGGGTCCTGGTCGCGAGGAAGCTTCTGCTGCTTTCTCGCGGGAGCAGGCGCCGTGATGGTCATCAGATGCTTCCGTAGACGACCGCTACGTTCGCGCCACCGAAACCGAAGGAGTTGTTGAGGGCCGCGATGTCGCCGACCGGCAGGTCGCGTGCCTTGGTGGCGATGTCGAGCTCGACCGCGGGGTCGAGGTTGTCGAGGTTGATCGTCGGCGGCGACTGGCGGTTGTGGATCGCCAGGACGGTCGCGACGGTCTCGAGGGCTCCGGCGCCACCGAGCAGGTGGCCGGTCATCGACTTGGTCGAGGTGACCACGACGTTCTCGACCTGCTTGCCGAGGGTGGCGTGGAGCATCAAGCCCTCGGCGATGTCGCCCTGAGGGGTCGAGGTCGCGTGGGCGTTGACGTGGACGATGGTGTTCGGGTCGATGTCGCCGTCCTCGAGCGCGCGCTTGATGGCGCGGCTGCCGCCACGACCCTGGGGGTCGGGCTGGGCGATGTCGTGGGCGTCGGCGGTCACGCCGGCGCCGAGGACCTCGGCGTAGATCCGGGCGCCGCGGGCCTGGGCGTGCTCGAGCGTCTCGAGCACGACGATGCCGGCGCCCTCACCGAGTACGAAGCCGTCGCGGCCGGTGTCCCAGGGGCGGCTGACCGCGGTCGGGTCGCCACCATCGGGACCGGAGGCGGTCTTGGACAGGGCCATCATGTTGGCGAACGCGGCCATCGGCAGCGGGTGGATCGCTGCCTCGGTGCCACCGGCGAGGACGACGTCGGCGCGGCCCAGACGAATCTGGTCGGCGGCCAGGGCGATCGCCTCGGAGCCGGAGGCACAGGCAGAGATCGGGGTCTGAGCCGCGGCGCGGGCGCCGTAGATCAACGAGATGTTGGCTGCCGAGGCGTTGGCCATCAGCATCGGGACGGCAAGCGGGCTGACCCGGCGCGGCCCCTTGGCCAGAAGCGTGTCGTAGTTGTCGAGCAGGGTGGTGACGCCGCCGATGCCGGTGGCGACAGCGACACCGAGGCGCTCGCCATCGAGGCCGGCCTCGGTGGCCGTGCCCTCGAAGCCGGCGTCCTTCCAGGCCTCGGCCGCGGCGACCACGGCGAACTGCGCGGAACGGTCCAGGCGCCGGGCCTTGACCCTCTCCAGGACCTCGGACGGCTCGACGGCGACACGGCCGGCGATGCGTACGGGAAGGTCCTGGGCCCACTCCTCGGTGAGCTCGCGGATGCCGGAGCGGCCGGCGATCAAGGCATCCCAGGTGGTGGCTACATCTCCGCCTACCGGGTTGGTGGTGCCCAGTCCGGTGACGACGACTCGGGTGCGGCTGCTCATGTGGTCTCCGTGTGAGGTGTTGGCGCGTTGGGTCAGGTGAAGCAGATCCGGCGGCTCGGCCTGGGAGGGTTGGCCGAGCCGCCGGGGCGCGTCAGGCGTTCGCGGAAGCCTTCTCGATGAAGCTCACCGCGTCGCCAACGGTCTTGAGGTTCTTGACCTGCTCGTCGGGGATGGAAACGCCGAACTTCTCCTCGGCAGCGACGACGACCTCGACCATGGACAGCGAGTCGACGTCGAGGTCATCGACGAACGACTTGTCGAGCTGAACGTCGGCGACATCGATGCCGGCGACCTCGTTGACGATCTCGGCGAGGTCGGAGCGGATCTCTTCGGTGGTGGCCATATGTGGTGCTTCCTCTCGGATTTTTGTGTGGTGAAACTCTGGGGTGGTGCGAGACTACGGAACGACGACGACCTGGGCTGCGTAGACCAGTCCGGCGCCGAACGCGATGAGCAGGGCGGTGTCGCCCGACTCAGCCTGACCCTCCTCGATCATCCGCTCAAGGGCAAGCGGGACCGAGGCGGCCGACGTGTTGCCCATGGTGGCGATGTCGCGGGCGATCTTGACCGACTCCGGAAGCTTCATGGAGCGGGCCAGGGCGTCGACGATGCGCATGTTGGCCTGGTGCGGGACGAAGCAGTCGAGCTCGTCGGCGGTGATGCCGGCCTTCTCGAGCGCCTCTTGACCGACCTTGGCCATCGCGAAGGAGGCCCAGCGGAAGACAGCGTTGCCCTCCATCGTCAGCCAGGGAGTCTCCTTGGCTTCGTTCGCCTCGAACCAGTCGGGGGTCTGGATGTGGTTGGCCTTGTCGCCCGAGGAACCCCACACGACCGGGCCGATCCCGGGCTCATCGCTCGGGCCGACGACCGCGGCGCCCGCGCCGTCGGCGAAGATGAAGGCGGTCCCACGATCGTGCGGGTTCGTGATGTCGGAGAGGCGCTCGACACCGATGACGAGTACGTTGCGGGCGCTGCCGCCGCGGATGAAGTCGCTCGCCATCGCGATGCCGTGACAGAAGCCGGCACAGGCCGCCGAGATGTCGAAGGCGGCCGGGTGTTCGGCACCGAGCTCGTCGGCGACCAGCGCGGCGACTGCGGGCGTCTGGCGCATGTGGCTGACGGTGGCGACGATGACGCAGTCGATCTGATCGATGCCGATCTTGGCGTGCTCGAGCGCCTTGCGGGACGCGGCGACCGACATCATCTGTACGGTCTCCTCCTCGCCCGCCCAGCGACGCTCGGTGATGCCGGAACGGGTGCGGATCCACTCGTCGGAGGAGTCGATCAGATCGACGATCTCGCTGTTGGGAACCACCCGGGTGGGGCGATAGCCGCCTACGCCGAGGATGCGGGCGTGCGGGGAACCTGTCGGGGCTGAGATCACGAGTGCTGGACTCCTGTCGGGTGCAGACGCAGCAGCGGCTGACCGGGGGAAACGAGGTCGCCGTCCTCGACGAGCCACTCTATGACCTCGCCGCCGTGGGCGGACGTGATCGCGATCGTGTCGCGGAGGCTGGCGATGGCGCCGATCTCGGCGCCGGCCGGAATCACGTCGACCCCGGACACGGTCTTGGAGAGCTTGAAGGTGCCCTTGGACGGGGAGACGACCATGCGCCAAGTCGGCGTGGTCTCGATCGGGTTGGCCTCGCCGTGCTTCTCGACGAACGCGCGGGCGTCCTCGAGTTGGTCGGGAGTCTTCAGGGCGAAGGTCTCGACACCCTTGAGGGCGCGCTTGGCGATCCCGGTCAGGGTGCCGGCCGGCGGCATCTCCAAGATGCCGGTCACGCCGATGTCGGACATGGTCTCGAGGCAGAGGTCCCAGCGCACCGGGTTGGCGATCTGGCCGACGATCCGGTCCAGCGCCTTGGCGCCGTCGTGGACGATCTGGCCGTCCTTGTTGCTGATCAGGCGCGTACGCGGGTCGTGGGTCGAGACGCTCTGGGCCAGCCGCGCGAGGTGGCCGACGGCGGGCTCCATGTGCTTGGTGTGGAAGGCGCCGGCGACACTGAGCGGCATCAGCCGGGCCTTGGCGGGCGGATCGGCGGCGAAGGCCTCGAGCTGCTCGAGGGTGCCCGCGGCGACGATCTGGCCGGGGCCGTTGTCGTTGGCGGGGGTGAGGCCGTGCTTCTCGATCGCGGCCAGCACCTCTTCGCGGACGCCGCCGAGGACCGCGGTCATGCCGGTCGGCGTCTTCGCGGCGGCCTCGGCCATGGCCTTGCCTCGCTCGCGGACGAGCACCATCGCCTGCTCGGCGCTGATCGCGCGTGCGCCCGCGGCGGCGGTGATCTCACCGACGCTGTGGCCGGCGACGGCCCCGATCTTGCCGAAGGCGTCCGCGGGCTGCGGGAAGAGCTCGAGTGCCGCGACCAGGCCGGTGGCGACCAGCAGCGGCTGGGCGATCTCGGTGGCGCGGATGGTCTCTGCGTCGGCATTGGTGCCGTAGTCGATCAGGTCGATGCCTGCGACGGTTGAGAGCCACTCCATACGAGCGGCGAAAGCGGGGTCCTCCAGCCACGGGGTGAGGAATCCTGGTGTCTGAGCACCTTGTCCTGGGGCGACAATGACGAGCACGCAACGATAGTCCCGTCTGGAGGGGGGTCGGTTCACCTTCAGCGGCAACGAATATCTATCACGCAATCTTGTAGGGGTTCTACAACTTGCGTCGCTGCCAGACTCAGTGGTCCTGTTGCCGGCCGAGAATCAGGGCAACCTGGAGGGCGAGAGCGTCGCGGGAGTCGGTCGGGAGGAACCCGGTGAGCTCCGCGACCTGCTTGAGCCGGTAGCGCACGGTGTTGGGGTGCACGAAGAGCGTGCGCCCGGTGGCCTCGAGGCCGCCTCCGGCGGCGAAGTACGCCGCCAGCGTCTCGATCAGGGTGCTGCGGGCCTCCACCAGCGGCCGATAGAGATTCTCGATCAGGTAGCGGTGGGCCCACGCGTCGCCGGCCAGGGCACGCTCGGGCAGGAACGACTGGCTGCGTGCCGGGCGAGGCGCGTCGGGCCAGCCGGGCGCGGCTCGGTAGGCGGAGAGCGCGGCCCGGGCGGACTCGGCTGCGGTGGCGAGCCCTGCCGCCATCGGTCCGACCACGACGGGCCCGTCGGCGAAGAGGTCGGCGATGCGCTCGGCGGCCTCCAGCGGGTCCTCGATGCCGCCGAGCAGAGCGACGAGGCGGTCACCCTGGACCGCGCACAGGGTGTGCAGGTCGTGGGCGCGGGCGCGGCGGCGTACCTCCTCCATGGCGGCGTCGAGACGGACGCCGTCGGGGGCGTGGCCCAGCACCGCGCACAGCGGCAGGTCGGCGTCCCATCCGAGCGCACTGGCCCGGGAGAGGACGACCTCGTCGGTCTCGGCACGCAGGACCGCGTCGACCACGAGCGCCTCGAGCCGGGCGTCCCAGGCGCCGCGCTGCTCGGCGGCGCGTGCGTAGACCTCGGCGGTGGCGAAGGCGACCTCGCGGGCATAGCGGCCGATCGCCTCGTGGACGTCGGCGGCGTCCTCGGGCCCGAGGAGGTGGTCGATGTTGGCCTCGACCACCTCGATGGAGAGGCGGACGAGGTCCACGGTCTGCTGGAGCGTGATGATGCCGGTCAGCGCACGGGGCGCGACGCCGAACATCGACGCTGCCAGGTCGGGCTTGGCGGTGTCGGCGGAGGCACCACCGCCATACCAGCCCACGAACTCTTTGATGCCCGCCTGCACGATCAGGCCGACGAGCGAGCGGTTCTTCGCGGAGAGGTCCTTGAACCACGGCATCGCGTCGTCCATACGCGACGTGGCGGCCGTCGCCAGCCGGCCGGTCGCGCGCCGCAGCGCCGTTGCCGTCCGCCGACGCGTATCGAGGGTCGCCTGATTGGTCACACTGCTGATCCTTCCACCTGGAGATGCGGCTGGGGGCCCGGAACAGTCGCTCCGAGCCCCCGACCTGACGGACTGACGCTCAGGCGTCTCCGCCCTCCTGCATGATGCCCTTCGTCGACGTAGGGTCGTCGATCCGGTAGGTGTCGAAGGCCTTCTTCACCAACGCGGCGTCGATCTCGCCGGCCTCGGCCAGCGCCTGGAGGGCCTGGACGACGACGGACTGGGCGTCGATCTGGAAGAAGCGACGCGCGGCCGGGCGGGTGTCGGCGAAGCCGAACCCGTCGGCACCGAGGACGCGGTAGTCGTCTGGCACCCAGCGGGCGATCTGCAGCGGGACGGCCCGCATGTAGTCGGAGACCGCGACGACGGGGCCGTTGGACGCCGAGAGCTTCTCGGTCACGTACGGCGTGCGCGGGGTCTCACCGGGGTGGTTGAGGCTCCACTGCTCGGCCTCGATGGCGTCGCGAGCGAGCTCGTTCCACGAGGTGACCGACCAGGTGTCGGCCTTGACGCCCCAGTCCTCCTCGAGGATGCGGGCAGCCTCCTCGACCCACGGGAACCCGACGCCGGAGGCCAGCAGGCGGACCTTCGGGCCCTCGCCTTCGGCGGTCGAGACCTGGTGGATGCCCTTCAGGATGCCCTCGAGGTCGACGTTCTCGGGCTCCTTGGGCTGGCTGACCGGCTCGTTGTAGACCGTCAGGTAGAAGATGACGTTCTCGCCGTGCGGGTGCTCCTCGGAGGTGCCGTACATCCGCTCGAGGCCGCTCTGCATGATGTGCGAGACCTCGTAGGCGAACGCGGGGTCGTAGTGCACGACCGCCGGGTTCGTCGCCGCCAGCAGCGGCGAGTGACCGTCGGCGTGCTGGAGGCCCTCACCGGTCAGCGTGGTGCGACCGGCGGTGGCGCCGACCAGGAAGCCGCGGCCCATCATGTCGGCCATCGCCCAGATCGAGTCACCGGTGCGCTGGAACCCGAACATCGAGTAGAAGATGTAGAACGGGATCATCGGCTCGCCGTGGGTGGCGTACGCCGTGCCGGCAGCGGTCGCCGAGGCCATCGCCCCCGCCTCCGAGATGCCCTCGTGCAGCATCTGGCCCTGCGCGGACTCCTTGTAGGAGAGCAACAACTTCCGGTCGACACTCTCGTACTGCTGACCACCCGGGTTGTAGACCTTCGCGCTCGGGAACATCGCGTCCATGCCGAAGGTGCGGTACTCGTCCGGCGCGATCGGCACGATGCGCTTGCCGATCTCCGGGTCACGCATCCAGTCCTTGAGGAGTCGGACGGTGGCCATGGTGGAGGCGATCTTGTTCTTGCCGGAGCCCTGCTTGAGCTCGGCGTAGACCTTCTCGCCCGGCAGGGTGAGCGGCTTGAACTCGACCCGGCGCTGGGGGAGCGGGCCGCCGAGCTGCTTGCGGCGCTCCATCATGTATTCGATCTCGGCCGACTCGGGACCCGGGTTGAAGAACGGCGCCGCGCCGGTCTGCTCGTAGGTCGCCTCGAGCTCCTTGTCGGAGATCGGCAGGAGCAGACGGTCGCGGAACTTCTTCAAGTCCGCCATGGTCAGCTTCTTCATCTGGTGGGTGGCGTTCTTGCCCTCCAGAGCGTCGATCGTCCAGCCCTTGATGGTGTGGGCCAGGATGACGGTCGGCTGCCCGACGGTCTTGGTGGCCGCGTCGAAGGCGGCGTAGACCTTGCGGTAGTCGTGGCCGCCGCGGGGGAGCTTGCGGATCTGCTCGTCGCTCATCTGCTCGACCATCTTGCGCAGGCGCGGGTCGGAGCCGAAGAAGTTCTCCCGGACGTAGGCACCGGTCTCGACCGAGTAGGTCTGGAACTGGCCGTCGGGGGTGGAGTTCATCTTGTTGACCAGGGTGCCGTCGACGTCCTTGGCGAGCAGCTGGTCCCACTCGCGGCCCCAGATGACCTTGATGACGTTCCAGCCGGCGCCGCGGAAGTTGGACTCCAGCTCCTGGATGACCTTGCCGTTGCCGGTCACCGGGCCGTCGAGCTGCTGCAGGTTGCAGTTGATCACCCAGACCAGGTTGTCGAGCTCCTCGCGGGCGGCGACCCGGATGGCGCCGAGCGATTCGGGCTCACCCATCTCGCCGTCGCCGAGGAAGGCCCACACGCGCTGGTCAGAGGTGTCCTTGACGCCGCGGTTCTGCAGGTAGCGGTTGAACCGCGCCTGGTAGATCGAGTTGATCCCGGTCAGGCCCATCGAGACCGTCGGGAACTCCCAGAAGTCGGGCATCAGACGCGGGTGCGGGTAGGACGAGATGCCCTGGCCGACGCCGTGCTGCACCTCCTGCCTGAAGCGGAAGAGCTGCTCCTCGTTGAGCCGGCCCTCGAGGAACGCACGCGCGTAGATGCCGGGGGAGGCGTGGCCCTGGATGAAGACCTGGTCGCCGCCACCGGGGTGGTCCTTGCCGCGGAAGAAGTGGTTGAAGCCGACCTCGTAGAGGCTCGCGGAGGACTGGTAGGTGGCGATGTGGCCGCCCACCTCCAGGCCCTTGCGGTTGGCGGAGGAGACCATGACGGCGGCGTTCCAGCGGATGAAGGCCCGGATGCGTCGCTCGATGTCCTCATCGCCCGGGAACCACGGCTCTCGGTCGGAGGGGATGGTGTTGATGTAGTCGGTGCTGCGCAGTGCGGGGACCCCGACGGACTTCTCTCGGGCTCGCTCCAGCAGACGCAGCATCATGTAGCGGGCTCGCTCGCGTCCGCTCGACTCGAGCATCGCGTCGAACGAGCCGAGCCACTCACTGGTCTCTTCGGGATCGATGTCCGGAAGCTGGGTCGGTAGACCCTCGTGGATTACGGTCGGCTGGGCGGGGGTCGGGCCCTGCGGACCACCAGTCGTCTCGGTGGATTCTTCGGTCACATCCTCAATGGTCGCACGCGGTCGAGAGCGGTCACCCACCCGCGGTGGGTTACTGGACAGTAGGCGATTTCTGCTGGTCAACCCCGGAAAATTCGTTCGTACGCCGAGTTGCTAATCTGCCGCCGTGACTAGCCTGGATCGTGACAATGCCGCTGCTGACGTCTTGGTGGTAGGTGAGGCACTGGTCGACGTGGTCACGACGGCCGATGGCGTGACCCGGGACCACCCCGGCGGGAGCGGCGCCAACGTCGCGGTCGCGCTGGGCCGGCTCGGCCGTCCGGTCCGCTACGTGGCCTCCTACGCCGACGACGCCCGTGGGCAGGCGCTGGCCGCCCACCTGGCCGACTCCGGGGTCCGGATGGCGTGCGACCCGCACGTGCTGACCCGCACCTCGACCGCGCAGGCCACCATCACGGCGGACGGGTCAGCGACGTACGTCTTCGACCTGGAGTGGAAGCTCGGCGAGATCGCGGTGGGGACGCCGCGGTTCGTCCACGTCGGCTCGCTCGCGCCGGTGCTGTCGCCGGGCGCCGAGACGGTCTTCGCGCTGCTCGACGGGCTCCCCGACTCCGTCCGGGTCCTCTACGACATCAACATGCGCCCCACGCTGACCGGAACCGGCCAAGAGGTCGTCTCGCGGATCGAGCGGGCGGCGGCGTACGCCGATGTGGTCAAGGCGAGCGACGAGGACCTGGAGACGCTCTACCCCGGGGTCGGGCTCGACAAGGCGGCCGCGCGGCTGCTCGAGCTCGGTGCCGGTGCGGTCGCGGTGACCCGCGGCGGCGACGGCGCCAGCTGGATCACCGCATCCGAGCGGATCGACGTCGCGGCCGAGAAGGTGACCGTCGTGGACACCATCGGCGCCGGCGACACCTTCTCCGCGGGCCTGGTCGACGCGCTCTGGGACGACTTCGAGCGCGACCGTCGCGAGGTGCTCGCCCACGGCGTCCGGGCGGCGGCGGTCACCGTCTCGCGCGCCGGTGCCAACCCGCCGACCAGGGCCGAGCTCGACGGTTAAGCCGCGAGCCGCTCGGCGAGCGTACGTCCCAGCCAGGCCGCGGAGCGGATGGCGCTGCCGCAGTTGGCGACGAGGACGCCTGGGCTGGGCTCGTCGACCACCAGCGTCTTCTGTGCGGTGTCGACGCCCCAGAGGATGTCGTCGACGCGGGCATCGCGGAGCCAGGGGAGCGTCGTGGCGAGCCCGCTGTCGAGGATCTGCTTCCAGTGGTCGACGGGGCCGGAGGTGTCCTCGTCCTCGACGATGTCCTCCTGCCCGACGACGACGCGCAGCTGGCCGTCGATGAGCTTCACGAAGACGTAGCCGAAGCCGTCGCCGATCGGCACGATCGTGTGGGGCAGCTGCTCCCGTTCGGGGGGAACCGGGAGGTCGAGCACGAACAGCTGGCGCTTCTCGGCCTCCGCGCTGACCTGCGGGAACATAGAGGCATTCGCCGCGCCCATCGCGCCCAGGACCCGGCGGGCGCGGATCGCGCCGCGCGAGGTCTCGACCACATGACCGCTGCCGTCAGGGCGTACGCCGGTGACGAGCGCGTCGACGAACGTCGCTCCAGCTTCCTGCGCCTGGTCGCGCAGGAGCCCGACGAGCCCGGTCGCGGAGACGTTGAGCGCGGGGATGTGCTCTCCGGTGTGCAGCAGGTGGTAGGTGTTCTCGATCATGTCCAGCTCCGCGCCGGCCGCGGCTCCACGGATGAACTGCTCGGTCTGGGTCGTCATCTCACGCTTCACCGGATCGGGCCACGTCCACCGGATGCTGCCGCCCGCATAGCGGTAGGTCGCGACATGGGCGGGGTCGTCGGCGGGGTCGTGGTCGATGAGGACCACGCGCAGGTCGGATCGGGCCAGGAAGGTGGCTGTCGCAGCGCCGATCGGGCCTGCTCCACAGATCGCCACGTCGGCCTCTGCGGGCTGAGTCATGAGTTGGTCAGCGGTCAGGTCGGCGGGGAGATCAGTCAACGAAGTCCTTCCGGGAGGTACATCAGGCCTGTGCGCGAATATTCGTCCAGAAGGCTATCGGCTGGGGTGCG
The DNA here is from genome assembly GCF_040608935.1 of Nocardioides sp. NPDC004968. Taxonomy (NCBI): domain Bacteria; kingdom Bacillati; phylum Actinomycetota; class Actinomycetes; order Propionibacteriales; family Nocardioidaceae; genus Nocardioides; species Nocardioides sp. NPDC004968. The sequence goes on along the minus strand of NZ_JBEXJF010000009.1, from coordinate 161,523 downwards.
CCCCGCGCTCAGCAACTGGTCCAGACAGTCGAGGTGGCCGGCCTCCGGCATGCCGGCGAGCGCTCGGCGTGCGGCCGCGAGCACGTCGCGCGCACCGGCGGCGATCTCCGGGTCGGCGAACGCGTCGGTCGCGGAGCGTTGGTGCAGGTCACGGCTGGGTTTGTCGGCAAGTCCAGGCAGGTCGCCGGCGAGGCAGACGCCGAGCGTCAGCGCCGCGCCGGCAAGTAGAAGGTCGCGGGAGAGGAAGGCGTCGTAGGCCTTGAACTCGATGCGTCCCTCCTCGCGCGGGATCCGCGGCGGGTGGACCATGGTGGGCTCCGCGCCGGCGGGCGGTTTGACGAAGCAGCGCGCCGCGACGCGCCGCCAGGTGCGCTCGTAGGTGCGCTTGCTGGGGCCCCGCCACGCCCGCCCGGCGTGGAAGGGCGAGCTGAAGCTGAACGGCACCATGAAGGGGCTGTAGTAGGTCAGCCGACGGGTCACCTCGACGACCTGTTCCGCGGAGAGCCCGGGAAAGGAGAGGTTGATGTCGGGGCCGTAGCTCAGGTTGGAGACCTCGGCGTGGTCGTACTCACGATGCTCGGCCCGCATCTTCTGCTCCCACTCGTTGAGCGGCGGGTCGAGGACGTACGCCTCGCGGATCGGGTTGAAGCCGACGATGCCCAGGTGCAGGCCGATGGGAGCGAGGCGCTTGGAGATGTCGTCCTGCAGATCGATCAGCCGGCCGGCGGCCTCGGTGGTGCTCGAGCAGACCGGGGTGCGGATCTCCACCCCCTTGACCAGCATCGACGTGAAGGTGCCGTCGGCGTCGAACCGCTCGTCGCCCTCGAGGTACCAGTAGCCGCTCTTGATCCCCAGGTCACCGCGGACGAGGTCCTCGTCGGTGGTGCCGGAGCCGTCGGCAAGGGCGCGTTGGAGGGTGTCGAAGTCGAGATCCACGAAGTCATGGAAGGTGCCCATGTCGCGAAACGTGCCCGCGCCTACGTCGGGTGACTCCGTCACCAGGGCATACTCGAACTCGAACCCGGCGGAGTAGAGCACGGCGCAACTCTAGGGTAGTGCGCGGGCCGGCATCCGCATTTCTCGGAAATTAGGTTAGGCTCCCCTCATGTTTCGCGCGGTGAAGCCGGAGTCAAAGCCGGAGACGAGGGTCGTGGTCACCTCGACCCGGCGTCTCAGTGCTGGGATGACCCGCGTCCACTTCCGCGCCGAGGACCTCTCCGCGTTCGAGGGCAGCGTGTGCACCGACCGGTTCGTGCGTCTGGAGATCCCGGTCATCGACGGCTCGACCGTCTGCCGCACCTACACGGCGCTGGACCCCTCGGTCGCCGAGGGCACCCTGGCCATCGACTTCGTGCACCACGGCGACGAGGGCGTCGCCGGCCGGTGGGCGGCGACTGCCGGCCCCGGTGACGTGCTCGCCGTGCGCGGGCCGGGCGGGACGTACGCTCCGGACCCGGCCGCCGACTGGCACCTGCTCGTCGGTGACGAGTCCGGTCTGCCCGCGATCCGGGCGGCGCTGGCGGCGCTGCCGGCCGACGCGGTCGGCTACGCGGTGATCGAGGTGCCCTCCGCGTCGCATCTCCAGCAGGTCGAGGCGCCGGCCGGGGTCGAGGTGCGCTGGCTGGACGCCACCGTCGACCCGCCCCTGGATGCCGTCGTCCGCGAGCTGCCCTGGCTGCTCGGCCGGGTGCACGCCTTCGTGCACGGCGAGGCCGAGGTCACGATGCAGCGGATCCGTCCCTACCTGCTGCGCGATCGTGGGGTGCCACGTGGCGACCTGTCGACCTCCGGCTACTGGCGACGCGGGAACAGCGAGGACAGCTTCCGTACGTGGAAGCGCAGCCAGGCTGCCGACCGCCAGGTGGCCTACGCCGGCCGGGCGCTGCGGTAGCCTGCGGACCATGACGAGCCCTGAGGCAGACACCGTGGGGGCTTTCGGTCACGCCGTCAGCCCCCTGAACCACTGAGGTTCTAGCTTCCCGCCCTGCCGCTTTTTCTGGCGTGGGCGATTGATCTGCATCCCTGGGGTGCTGGCCGTGGTGACGAGACGCCTTCCGTCCGTTTCTGCCTCGGAGTTCTCTCATGCCTCTCGCGCTCTACCTGCTTGCCCTGGCGGTCTTCGCCATGGGCACCTCTGAATTCATGCTCGCCGGCCTCGTGCCGGACATCGCCGCCGACCTCGACGTCTCGGTGGGGACCGCCGGCCTGCTCACATCCGCCTTCGCCGTCGGGATGGTCCTCGGCGCGCCGGCCATGGCCACCTTCGCCCGCCGGTGGCCCGCACGGGCCACGCTCCTCGGCTGCCTGGCGCTCTTCGCCGCCTGTCATGTCGTCGCCGCGACCACTCCGTCCTTCGCCGTGCTGTTCGGAACCCGGGTGGTGGCGGCGGTCGCGAACGCCGGGTTCCTGGCGGTCGCGCTCAGCACCGCGACCCGCCTCGTGGCCCCCGACCAGAAGGGACGCGCGCTCGCGGTCCTGCTCTCCGGTACGACGCTCGCCACCGTCGCCGGCGTGCCCGCCGGCGCGCTGCTCGGCGCCGCTCTGGGGTGGCGTGCGACGTTCTGGGCGGTGGCGCTGCTGTGCGTACCTGCGGCGTTCGGGATCGCCCGCGGCGTACGGTCCCGCACTCGGGGGACACCTGATGGGCCTGGTCCCTCCTTGGTCTCCGAGCTCGCCCAGCTCAGAGCGCCACGCCTGCTCGTCGCGATGCTCCTGGGTGCTCTGGTCAACGGTGGAACCTTCGCCGCGTTCACCTTCTTGGCACCGATCGTGACCGGGACTGCCGGGCTGGACGAGGTGTGGGTGTCGCTGGCGCTGGTGCTGTTCGGCGCCGGCTCCTTCGTCGGGGTCGCCGCTGCCGGGCGGCTCTCCGACCGGTACCCACGTCTGACCATCGGCGTGGCTTCGCCCGCCCTGCTGCTGGGCTGGCTGAGCCTGGCGCTGCTCGCGGACCATGCGGTGCCACTGCTCGTCCTGGTGTTCGTCCAGGGCGCCCTGGCGTTCGCGGTCGGAAGCAGTCTGATCGCGCGGGTGCTCTACGCGGCCTCCGATGCGCCGACCATGGGCGGCTCTTACGCGACCGTGGCGCTCAACGTCGGCGCCGTTGTGGGTCCGGCGATCGGTGCGGCAGCCCTGTCTGGCCACGGCGACCTGGGGCCGGTGTGGGTGGCAGCCGCGCTCACCGGGGTCGCGCTGCTCGCCATGGTGCCGTCGCTGGGTCGCGTGACGGGTTTCGCGGATACGACGGGACGTTCCTGTCGCCCTACCTATCGGTAACGGACAGAAACGTCCCGTCGTATCGCCGCGGGACGACGGTCAGTTCGTGACCGATGGCGGGACTATCTCGACCGGACCCTCGCACCGCGCCCGTACCCAGGCGCGGTGGAAGTCGCTGCCGGGGGCGACCTCGGCGCGGCGCTCGGGTTCGCGGATCAGGTCGACGGGGCACTCGAGCTGCTGTCGCGGCGTGGGTGTCGGGCGAGGGCCGCCGTGCTCGGCGATCGCCTCGGCCAGCGCTTCGGCGACAGGCTTGCGCCGGTGGTCGACGGTGAAGAGACCGAGGTCGTACTCCCGCTCGGGGAAGTCGACCAGCGATCGGTCCAGGTCGTGGGAGCACCACCAGGTGATGCCGTACAGGGCCGGGTTCCGCACGACGTGGTCGACGGTGCCGGTGACGAACTCGCGCACGCTGTCGGGTCCGATCTCCGGCAGGGGAGCGCCGATCTCCTGGAGCCAGACCGGACGCCCGGGCTCGGCGGCGTACGCAGCGGCGAGCTCGACCAGGTAGTCGGCATGCGTGAGCGTGGCCGGCCCCAGGGGCGCGTCGATCGCGCCGACGCCGTTGAAGACCCAGGAGTGCACGGTGCTGAGGTCGCCGAGCGTGGTGACGTCGGCGGGCCCGAAGGGGTGGTCGGGTGCGTAGAAGGCGTCGTCGAAGAGCGAGTGGAGGCAGAGCAGGCTAGGGGCGGCCTTGCGGGCGGTCTCGAGGAGCTCCTGGGCCCAGGAGCGGGACTCGGCGATGGTCGTCGGGTTGGACGGCCACAGGTTGTTGACCTCGTTCCCGAGGGTCAGCGCGAAGACGTTGTCCCTGGAGGCGACCGCGCCGGCGAGGGCGTCGACGTAGGTGCGCAGACCCTCGCGCACCTCGAGGTGGCTGAAGAGCGAGCGCTGGTGGTGGGTGAGCACCCAGGAGGGCAGGAAGTCGAAGCTGGACAGGTGGCCCTGGATCAGGTCGACGCAGACGTCGAGCCCGCGGGCGGCAGCCAGGTCGATGGTGGTGAGCACGTCGTCGACTGCCGAGGACCGGATCAGCGAGCGGTTGGGCTGGATCCACGGCCAGACCGGGAAGATGCGTACGTGGTCGAGGCCGAGACCGGCGAGGTCGTCGAAGTCGCGCGCGATCTGGTCGGCGTCGAAGTCGAGCCAGGAGTAGAACCAGCCGGATGAGGGCACGTGGTTGGCGCCGAAGCGCAACGGGGCAGTCGTCGAGGGTGTCGGAATCGCTGGCACCCGCGCAATATATGGACCTCGACGCTGCGGCGCGAGGTTGAAGACGACCGTGAAGTGAGAATTCTAGTGAGCGAGGACGAGCACTGATGCACGACGACGTACACCTCACCGAAGGCCGAGTGAGCCGGGTCCTCAAGGAGCGCCTGTGGCCGGCGGTCCACACCATCGCGGCGCCAGTGAGCGTTGAGTGGCACGAGCTGCCGGGGGAGCCGATCCCTCCCACGGGCGGGTTGGCCCTTACGTACGAGAAGGTCGAGGTCGGCACCGACTGGGGGCCGGCCTGGGGGACGACCTGGTTCCGGATCACCGGAACGGTGCCCGCGGAGTGGGCCGGTAGGCGGGTGGAGCTGGTCTGCGACCTCGGCTTCGACGTCAACAAGCCCGGCTTCCAGTGCGAGGGGCTGGTCTACACACCCGACGGCGAGCCGATCAAGAGCCTCAACCCGCGCAACCAGTGGGTGCTGGTGGCTTCGGAGGCGGTCGGTGGTGAAGAGGTCGAGCTCTTCCTGGAGGCCGCGGCCAACCCGGTGCTGCTCGACTACCACCCCTTCCTGCCCACCCAGGAAGGCGACATCCGGACCTCCTCGCCCAAGAAGCTCTACACGACCCGTCGGATCGAGCTGGCCGTCTTCGAGGAGGACGTCTTCGAGCTCTGCCTCGACCTGGAGGCGCTCCACGAGCTGCAGGTCGAGCTGCCCGAGGGGCCGCGGAAGTCCCGCATCCTGCAGGCCATCGACGACGCCCTCGATCGGGTCGACCTGCAGCAGGTCGCGGAGACGGCGGCTTCGGCCCGCTCGGCTCTCACTGGGGTCCTCGAGGCGACCTCGCACGACTCCGCCCACCAGATCGCCGCGATCGGCCACGCCCACATCGACTCGGCCTGGCTGTGGCCGGTGCGCGAGACGATCCGCAAGGTCGCCCGCACCACCTCCTCGATGACCGAGCTGCTCGGCGAGGACCCCGACTTCCGCTACGGGATGTCGTCGGCCCAGCAGTACGCCTGGCTCAAGGAGCACCGCCCCGAGGTCTACGCCAAGGTCAAGGCCGCGGTCGCCGAGGGCCGCTTCATCCCGCTCGGCGGCATGTGGGTCGAGTCCGACACCACGATGCCGTCGGGGGAGTCGCTGGTACGGCAGTTCCTCTACGGCCAGCGGTTCTTCGAGACCGAGTTCGGGATCCGCTGCCGTGGCGTCTGGTTGCCGGACTCCTTCGGCTACTCGCCGGCGCTGCCGCAGCTGATGAAGCGGGCGGGGTTCGAGTGGTTCTTCACCCAGAAGATCTCCTGGAACCAGGTCAACAAGTTCCCCCACCACACCTTCGAGTGGGAGGGCATCGACGGATCCCGCATCCTGAGCCACTTCCCGCCGATGGACACCTACAACTCCCGGCTCTCCGGCCAGGAGGTCGCCAAGGCGTCGCGCCAGTTCCGCGAGAACCGTCTCGCCACCGGGTCGATCGCCCCGGTCGGCTGGGGCGACGGCGGTGGCGGAACCACCCGCGAGATGGCCGGCAAGGCCCGCCGGCTCCGTGACCTGGAGGGCTCCGCCCAGGTGTCCTGGCGCCACCCCGACGACTTCTTCTCCGAGGCTCGCGACGAGCTCACGGAGCCGCCGGTGTGGGTCGGCGAGCTCTACCTCGAGCTCCACCGTGCCACCCTCACCTCCCAGCACCTCACCAAGCAGGGCAACCGGCGCTGCGAGCACCTGCTCGTCGAGGCCGAGCTGTGGTCGGCCACCGCCGCTCTGCGCGGCCTGGCCGACTACCCCTACGACGAGCTGGACGCGCTGTGGCAGCAGATCCTGCTGCAGCAGTTCCACGACATCCTCCCGGGCACCTCGATCGCCTGGGTCCACCGCGAGGCAGCTGCCCAATATGCCCGGGTCGCGGAGGCGGCCACGGCCCTGATCGAGCGTTCCCTCACCGCCCTTGCCGGGGAAGGCACGGTCGCGCTGCGTGCCGACGGTCGCTCGGGTGCGGTCACGGCGGCCGAGCCCGTGGCGGCGGCCTCCGTGATCGAGCAGGACGGGACGTACGTCTTGGGGAACGGCCTCGTCCAGGTCACGGTCTCTGCCGAGGGGCTGATCACCTCGGCGCTCGATCTTGCGACCGGGCGCGACGCGATCCCGGCCGGGGCCGAGGCCAACCTGCTCCAGCTCCACCAGGACTTCCCGAACATGTGGGACGCCTGGGACGTGGACCGGTTCTACCGCAACCGGGTCACCGACCTGCGCGAGGTCACCTCGATCTCGGTCACGCCCGACGGGCTGGTCATCGAGCGCCCCATCTCCGCCGACTCCTCGACCACGCAGGTGCTCTCGCTCGCTCCCGGTTCGCGGGTGCTCGACATCTCCCAGAGCACCGAGTGGCACGAGACCGAGAAGTTCCTCAAGGTTGCCTTCCCGCTCGACGTCAAGGCCGAACAGACGCTCGCCGAGACGCAGTTCGGCTACCACCGCCGCCCGACGCATACCAACACCTCCTGGGAGGCGGCGAAGTTCGAGACCTCGATGCATCGCTGGGTGCTGGCTTCGGAACCTGGGTTCGGCGTCGCGCTGGTCAACGACTCGACGTACGGCTTCGACGTCACCCGTCCTACTGCGATGACGACGGAAGTACGGCTCTCGCTACTGCGCGCGCCGCGCTTCCCCGACCCGGAGACCGACCAGGGCGTGCAGACCCATCGCTACGGCCTGGTCATCGGGGCCTCGGTCGCGGCCGCGACCGAGGCGGGCGCTGCGCTGAACACGCCTCCCCGTCCTGTGTCGGGAGCCCGTGCGGTCGAGCCGTTGGTGACCGTCTCCGGCGAGGGTCTGGTGATCTCGAGCGTGAAGCTCGCCGCCGACCGCTCCGGCGACCTGGTCGTACGTGTCTACGAGTCGCTCGGTGCGCGCACCAGCGGCGAGCTGAGAGTTTCGGCTGCGTACGCGACGGTGAGCGAGGTCTCCTTGCTGGAGGACTCGATTACCGCTGTGACCAGCCAGGATCGTGTCGTCCCGCTCCGGCTGGACGCCTTCGAGATCCGCACGTTGAGGTTCCACCGGGTAGAGGAGTAGGTGCGCGAGCGCCTGTGTCTCCGACGTCACCTGCGACATCCACGGCAAGAGACCGTCTGCACCGGCTGACCCGTGGTCCGGCCGCCGCGTTCTGGGAGTATCGTTCGCCCACGAACCGCGGCGGCCGGTCGTGAGGGAGAAGAGGCGGCTTAGATGGGTGTCACGAGCGAGAGCGGGCGGATCGTCGCGGGTGGCCGGAAGGGCACCTACGTACGTCTGGCCGAAGGGCCGCAGGAGCGCCACGTCTCGCGCACCGATCTGGCGCGGAGGCCCGAGGATCTGGGCGACCCGGTGCTGACCGTCGCGCACCTGTCCGACATGCACATCTGCGACCACCAGTCGCCGGCGCGGGTCGAGGTCCTGGACAGGCTCATGGACCCCGACGCCACGACCCGCGAGCTGATCGACGAGATCGGGACGTACCGGGCCCAGGAGCTGCTGACCGCCCAGGTCGGCGCGGCGATGGTCGAGGCGGTCAACGAGATCACCGAGGGCCCCATCGGCGGCGGCCCGCTCGACCTGGCGATCGCGACCGGCGACAACACCGACAACGGGCAGTACAACGAGCTCGACTGGTATCTGACCCTGCTCGACGGCGGCCGGCTGACCCCCGACTCCGGCGACATGCTGCACTACGAGGGCGTCGCAGCCCTGCCGGACAAGCGCTTCTGGCACCCCCAGGGCGAGACGTACGACATGCGCCGGGGAGACCACGGCTTCCCGCTCGTCCCCGGGCTGCTCAAAGCCGTGCGCAAGGCGATCGACTCACCCGGGCTGGAGGTGCCCTGGCTGGCGGTCAACGGCAACCATGACGGGCTGCTGCAGGGCACCGTGCCGGGCAGCTCCGCCATCGGCGAGATCGCGGTCGGCGACCTGAAGGCGATCGCCATGCCCGAGCACTGGACCGACGAGGCCAAGGCGAAGCTCATCGCCGGGCTGATCTCCGGCGACCCGGTGGCGCTCGGGATGCTGGCCGAGCTCGAGCCGTACGAGGTGACCCCCGACCGGCGCCGCCGGCAGACGACGCTGCAGGAGTTCGTCGACTCCCACGTGCACGACGAGGCGAAGCCGCCGGGCCACGGCTTCAAGGCGGGCGGCAAGCCCTACTACCGCTACGACGTCAACGACGAGGTCACCTTCGTCGTCCTCGACACGGTCAACCCGGCCGGCGGCTTTCAGGGATCGATCGATGCCGAGCAGCTGGAGTGGCTCGATGCCGTGCTCGCCTCCACGGACTACGACGAGCGGCTCGCGGTGATCGCCAGCCACCACGACGTGGCCTCGCTGGTCAACGACATGAGCGGCGCCGGCGGCACCCGCCGGGTGCTCAGCGACGAGGTCGAGCAGACCGTCTCACGTCATGAGAGCGCTGTGCTCTGGCTCAACGGGCACACGCATCGTACGTCGGTGAAGCCTCGTGGCTCGTGGTGGGAGGTCACCGCTCCGTCCCTGATCGACTGGCCGCAGCAGGGCCGGATCGTCGAGCTGATCTCCGACGGAGACGTGCTCACCATCGCCACCACGATGCTCGACCACGCCGGTCCCGCCCGCTGGAGCGGCTCGATCGAGGAGGTCGGCCACCTCGCTTCGCTGTCTCGTGAGCTGTCCGCCAACGATTGGCAGGGACCGAAGGTGCGCCTCGCCGAGCACCCGTCGGCAGGGACGGCGCAGGATCGCAACGTACTGCTCCATCTGCTCGATCCGAGGGCCTGAAAGGCCTCCGACACGCCGTTATCTAGCGTATGACAGGCGGGTGGGGTTGCGTGGACCAGCGTTCTCCGCTGGACTACCACCAACCAAGTTCATGCAAGCGGCGTGGACATCAAGCTTTTGGAGGAACGACACGTGAGCTCGACCGCAGCCACAGGGCCTGCGGACCGGCTGGGCCTCAAGTCCGGCATGGTCATCCAGGAACTGGGCTGGGACAACGATACTGATGACGAGCTGCGGGTCGCCATCGAAGATTCCGTCGACGCGGACCTGGTCGACAGCGACTACGGCAACGTGGTGGACGCCGTGCTGCTGTGGTGGCGCGACGACGACGGCGACCTCGTCGACGGTCTCGTCGACGCGCTGACCGACCTCGTCGGAGGTGGGGTCATCTGGTTGCTGACGCCGAAGGTGGGCCGCCCTGGCGCGGTCGACCCGGCCGACATCGCCGAGGCCGCGCCGATCGCCGGACTGTCCCAGACCACCACCGCATCTGTGAGCAAGGACTGGGCCGCGACGCGTCTGCTGGCGCCGAAGACTCCGGTCTGATGCCGGCGAGTCTCGGTGCCTCTGGACACCCACAGGAGACCTAGCGTGAGCCTGGCTACACTCCCAACGGTGTTCTCGACTACGGCTGCCAAGGCGCGCACCGCCGGATCCGCGGCGAAGATCCTGGCTGGCTCCGGCATCGTCCGGCCGGTCAACCCCCTCGGGCTCGCCCGGACCGGCCTGGCGCTGGCGCGCTGGGGCACCGGGCCGGCTGGCGGTTTCATCGGACTCGCCCACCGCTACCCGCGGCGCACCGCGCTCATCGACGAGCTCGGCTCGTTGACGTACGCCGAGCTCGACCGCCGCTCCAACGCGATCGCCCGGGCCCTGGCGGCCCGGGGGGTCGGTGAGGGCGACGGGGTCGCGATCATGTGCCGCAACCACCGCGGGTTCGTCGACGCGACCTTGGCGGTCGCGAAGCTGGGCGCCGATGTGCTCTACCTCAACACCGCCTTCGCCGGTCCGCAGCTCGTCGGGGTGCTGGAGCGGGACAAGCCCGCCCTGATCATCCACGACGAGGAGTTCACCGGGCTGCTGTCCTCGGCGGCCTCGGCCGAGCGCCTGGTCGCGTGGGTCGACTCGGCCGATCCTGGGGAGACCCTCGAGTCGCTGGTCTCCGGCGACGCGCGACCGGTGGCGCCGCCGAAGCGGCACGGGAGGATCGTGATCCTCACCTCCGGCACGACGGGAACGCCCAAGTCGGCGCCGCGTCCGGAGGCTGGGTTCGACGCCGCCGTCGCGCTGATGTCGCGGATGCCGATGAAGGACGGGTGGCGGTGCTTCATCGCCGCGCCGCTCTTCCACACCTGGGGGCTCGCCCACCTGCTCTTCGCCGAACTGCTCGGCACCACGATGATCCTGCGCCGCCGGTTCGACCCCGAGGACGCGCTGGCGACCCTCGCCGAGACCCATGCCGACTCGTTCGTGGTCATCCCGGTCATGATGCAGCGGATCCTGTCGCTGCCGGAGGAGACGCTGGCTGCGTACGACCTGGAGGGGATCGCATCCCGGCTCAAGGCCGTCGCGTCCTCCGGCTCGGCGCTGCCGGGCGATCTCGCGCTGGAGTGGATGGACCGGTTCGGCGACAGCCTCTACAACATCTACGGCTCGACCGAGGTCTCCTACGCCTCGATCGCCGACCCCGTCGACCTGCGGGAGGCGCCGACCTCGGCCGGCAAGATTCCGTGGGGCACACAGATGAAGATCCTCGATGGCGACGGCGTCCCGGTGCCCGATGGTGAGGCCGGCCGGATCTTCGTCGGCAACGGGCTCCTCTTCGAGGGCTACACCAGCGGCGGCGGCAAGGAGGTCGTCGACGGTCTGATGGCGACCGGCGACGTCGGGCGGTTCGGGCCCGACGGTCGGCTCTACGTCGAGGGCCGCGACGACGACATGATCGTCTCCGGCGGCGAGAACGTCTTCCCGCAGGAGGTCGAGGACTGCCTCATCCGCCACCCGCTCGTCGCCGACGCTGCCTGTGTCGGGGTCGACGACGCCGACTTCGGCAAGCGGCTGCGCGGGTTCGTGGTGCTGGTTCCTGGCGCCGAGGGCGACGTCGATGCGGCGTTGAAGGACTGGGTCAAGGAGAATCTGGCTCGCTTCAAGGTGCCGCGCGAGATCGTCGTGACCGACGCTCTGCCGCGCAACGCGACCGGCAAGGTGCTCCGGCGCGAGCTGGCCACCTGGGACAACGAGGCGGCAGAGTCGAACGGCGAGAGGGCGGCAGGGCAGTGAGTGGACTCGAGATCGGTGGTCCGGCTCCGGACTTCACGCTGCGCGACCAGTTCGGTGCCGACGTCACCCTCTCGGACTTCCACGGCAAGAAGGCGGTGGCGATCTTCTTCTTCCCGTTCGCGTTCTCCGGCGTGTGCACCGGTGAGATGAGCGGCCTGCGTGACCGGCTCGACGAGTTCGTCACCTTCGACACCGAGGTGCTGGCGATCTCGTGCGACCCGGTGTACGCCATGCGGCAGTTCGCCGACACCGACCGGCTCAACTTCTCGGTGCTCTCCGACTTCTGGCCGCACGGCGAGGTCGCTCAGGCCTACGACGTCTTCAACGACCGCACCGGCGCCCCGCGGCGCTCCTCCTACATCATCGACAAGTCGGGTGTCGTGCGGTGGGCCGTTCACAACGACAACGCCGACGGCCGCGACCTCGACGAGCATCTCCGGCAGCTCCACGCCGCGGTGTGACGAAGTAGTTTACGGGTCATCAAAGGTCCGTTAACAGGCTGGTTACATGGCTTTTCCTATGCCCTGGGTGGGATCTACTCTTTAGATGTTGAGCCGCTGATGACCCGAGACGTCAGCGGCTCAACTTCCATTTACGGCCCGGTTCGTCGGGCCCGCCCCTGATCGCGTACTCTTGGGGCGCTTCGGACGCATAGCTCAGTTGGTAGAGCGCCTCCCTTACAAGGAGGATGTCGGGGGTTCGAGTCCCTCTGCGTCCACCGCCATCGAAATCGCCATCTGACCTCGGCATAGGCGAAATCCCGGTGGCTGATCTCGGTACCGTACTGCGGATTCTCCCTACTCAGTCCCTACTGGGTTGGGAGTTTGTGTCCAACTTCGTCCCTCTCAGTTGCCGACCGTCCAACGTAGATGGCGTCCGTGCGTTTGGGATTCTTTCGGCGATCGCGTCCAGATCGTGCAAGCGGACTCGGATCAACCGAGGGCCGAAACGGTAGGCAGGTAGGGCTCCGGCTGCGATCCTTCGCCGCAACGTCTTGACCGACTGTCCTAGGTACTCAGAAGCCTGGGCGAGGGTGAGGTAGGGGTTCGAAGTTGTAGCGTCGGTCGGTGCCATGATTGTGTCCCTCTTCTCGTGATCTCCGCGCGAAAGGTCGGTTGCCCATAGGTGGGCACGGGTGTCCAGATGCGTGTCAGTCGCCGATTGCCGGAGCGCGCAGGTCGGTGCAGTGTCGGCGGCCGTCGAGGGGGCGTGGCGTACGCGTGCGGGCGTGATGAGACGTGGGCTGCTTTCGACGCCGCGTGGGACATGGGCTCGCGGCGGTTCCACCGCATGGCGAGGGTCGTTGACGGGCGCGGATTGCAAGGTCCGCGCTGAGCACCCACTGGGACACTCAACGACTCGTTTGAGAGCCTCGGGCTGGGAAGGGCTCGAGCGCTTACGAGGATGTTGTGCTCTGCCTGACGAGAACGCCCATGAGTCCGGCCGGGGCTGGGCGTGAATTTAGCGCGCGGGCGGTCGCCGGCTACGTAGGCCGAAAACTGAAGTGGGTGGTTCGAAACTCGATTCCAGAGCGGTCGCTATGGCGGCCCACGCGAGTCGTCCGCGCGTAGGATGGGCTCCCAGTCAGGGGGTGGCCTCGGAACGTCGACCGAGCATCACTACTGCTTGCGCCACCGCCGCGGCGTCTTTGAGCAGGGTCACGCCCTGCTGGGTCGAGAGAGCGTCGGATTAAGGCCGGCGTGGAAGTCGTGTTTGCCGAGTGCTGCGTCTTGACCCGTCGCGATCAGTGGGGATCGGATCATCGGCTCTACGACGACGCGCTGGCCCTGCAGAGCCCCTCGACCGAGGTCGTCGACCAGGCCCGACGCCACAGCGACACCGGGCCTGGTCGACGGACACCTGCCACGCCCTTTCGGATGACCGCCTTCGTCGGCGCGGACCTCTTCGGCTGCCGCAACCTCGACGACCTGCGTACCGAGCTTGCGGGCGGCCTGTCGGGCAGGGACGGCGGGTGACCGGCTCGGCTTCGATCACACGTCTTCGGTGGTGCAACGATCACCAACATGGTGCTGGAGGACGTGCTCCCGGGTATCCCGGTAGTCGTCCCGCGCTGCGGGTGAGTAGGGCATGCTGTGCCTCTGCATCACCGTCAAATGGTGTACGTCGACCGGGCGGATCATGTCGGCGTGAAGCTGTCGAGCTGGCCGCTCCCGCTCGAGGACGAGAGGTCGCAGGCGGACCTTTCGGCGTTCCGTGAGATGTGCAACGCCCTGGCCTGAGCAGGCCCTGATCCAGGGCCTCGAGGCATTCAGCCGGCCGAGAAGTACGTCACCTGGCAACGGTCGCCAAGCGGACAGCAGCGGGTGATCGTGCCGCCCATCCGCCGGATGCGGGCGAGTTCTGCCAGCAAGGTGCTGACTGGGATCGTGATGGTCTTCCAGGTCATTGGGATCACCTCTGGTGGGTGCGTGTCGGTGGATCGTGGAATTCCAATGAAAGCGACCCACCCTGGAACGTGCGCTGCGCACCTTGGCCAGCCTTGCGGCGCTCGTTGGCCAGGACGTCCACATCTCAGCGGGGCGCGCATCTACCTGTCCTCTCGCCTCGCTGCCCGAATGTCCAACGGGTCCTGCCAACTTGTACAGAACGCGCATCTTTCGCTGTGGCTCACACCACTGAGAGTGATCTCAGTCGCAGCAACATATCGGCACCGACCTCAGGGAGAGACATGACCAGCGAACTCCACGCTCCACAGCTGATCTTCGACAGTCAGATGCTGTACCTCGTCTGGATCCCCGCGGAGCCGGACATCGTCGCCAAGCTCGTTCCCGAGGGGCTCATCCCGCGTGCGGACGGTGCGGTCTACCTCAACCAGTACGTAGTTCAGGATGGCATGCAGACCTCGAACGGCGCGGAGCCGGTCGACACCTTTGGGGCGTACTCGCTTACCTACCTCGGAGCGGACCTTGCCGACCTCGACACCGAGGCGGGCGTGCCGGCGCGGTGGTGGACCCACTACTTCAACAGCTCCGAGGCGATGAACCGCTACGCCGCCGAGCGTGGGGTCCCGACCGGTGTCGGACGCACGACGCTCGAGGTTGTCGACGGGCGAGTCGAGGCGACGACCTACCTTGACGAGCGTCCTGTCATCCGCACGGTCGCGCGTATCGACAACGGCCCGACGGTCCGGTCGACGGGCCAGTTGCGCTACATCACCCGCGGAGATGGCGACGGCTTCACTAGCGGCCGCTACCCGTTCGTCGCCGACCTCGCAAGCGGGTTCGTGGTCGAGTCGCTGGAGTTTCTCGACCCCGAGCACGAGCTCTACGCCTTCCGCCCTGCGGACCCGCTGCAGGTCACCTTCGGCTTCTACTCCCCGAGCATCACCTTCTGCTACCCGGGTGGCGAAGGCCCCCTTGGCAGTTTCCACGGCAGCTGATCCAGCCCAACCCAACAGGAGACAACTGACATGGCACTACTGGAACGAAGCGCCTGGTATGACCTGGCGCGATCGACCGAGTGGACTCCCTCGTACATCAGCGAGGAGGAGCTGTTCCCCCCGGAGATGTCCGGCGGGGAGGGCATTCCAGCCGAGGTGTGGTCGACGTACGACGAGCCGTACAAGGTCACCTACCGCGAGTACGTCGACGTCCAGCGTCAGAAGGACGAGGGGGCCTACTCGGTCAAGGCAGCGCTTGAGCGCGCCGATCTGTACAACAAGGCCGATCCCGGTTGGGTGAGCATCCTCAAGGAGCACTACGCAGCAGTCGCGCTGGTCGAGTACGGCGCCTCCTTCCAGGAAGCCCGCTACGTGCGCTGGTCGAAGGCGCCGGGTATGCGCAACATGGCGACCTTCGGGATGCTCGATGAGATGCGGCACGGCCAGATCCAGTTGTACTTCCCGCACGAGTACATCAACAAGGACCGGCAGTTCGACTGGTCGCACCAGATGATGTGGTCCAACAACTGGGTCGCTCTTGGCGCGCGCCACTTCTTCGACGACATGCTGATGACGCGGGGTGCCGCGGAGACCTCGATCTCGGCGAACTTCGCATTCGAGACCGGCTTCACCAATCTGCAGTTCATCGGTCTGTCCGGCGACGCCGCGAACGCGGGGGACTTCACGTTCTCGAAGCTCATCCAGTCGATCCAGTCCGACGAAGCACGCCACGCCCAGCTCGGCACCCCGCTGCTGCAGATGATGATCGAGAACGGTCAGAAGGCGAAGGCGCAGAACCTGATCGACATCGCCTTCTGGCGCTCCTATCGGCTCTTCACGGTCCTCTCCGGCATCCCGATGGACTACTACGTGCCGCTTGAGGTCCGCGAGTCCTCATTCAAGGAGTTCATGGAGGAGTGGATCGTCACCCAGTTCATGAAGTCCATCGAGGACCTCGGCCTCTCGAAGCCCTGGTACTGGGACATCTTCCTGCGCGACCTGGACGAGCACCACCACGGCCAGCACCTCGGCACGTACTCCTGGCGTCCGACCCTGTGGTGGAACCCCGCCGCCGGCGTCCGCCCGGAGGAGCGCGACTGGCTGGAGGAGAAGTACCCCGGATGGAACGACACGTTCGGGAAGGTCTGGGACGTCATGATCGACAACTTCGTCAGTGGCCGACCAGAGAAGACGGTGCCGGGCACGCTGCCGATGATCTGCAACGTCTCCCAGCTCCCCATCGTCGGGACCCCAGGGCGCTCGCTCAAGGACACCAGCATCGTCTTCGAAGGACGCAAGTATCACTTCGCCTCTGAGGTCGACAAGTGGATCTTCGAGCAGGACCCCGAGCGCTACAAGCACCACAAGAACCTCATCGACCGCTTCCTCGGAGGTGAGATCCAGCCCGCCAACCTCGACGGCGTTCTGGAGTACATGGGTCTCGGCGTGATCAGTCCGGGCGGCGACGACGCCCACGGATACGCCTGGCTCGAGGCCTACAAGACCGCGCTCGCGCCGGTCGGTTGAGAAAGGAGTTAGTCATGGCACTGTTCCCCATTTCCTCGAAGTTCGAAGGCGACTTCGTTCTCAAGCTCGTGCCCGTTGACACCGAGAACACGATGGCGGAGGTGGCTGTGGCCGCCGCCGAGCACTCGGTCGGGGTCCACGTCCCCGACCAGCCCGGCAAGGTCATCCGGGCCCGTGCTGAGGGCACGAGCGAGCCGTACCCGCTCGACATGCAGCTGTCCGCAACCGGCCTTGGACCGACCGACACGGTCGAGTTCTACTTCGAGTGAGAGACCCGAGATGACCACCGACACCAATACCCAAGGCCCGATCAAGGATCCGGTCGGTCCCGTCGTGCAGGCTGGCGAGCTTGCGGACGCGGTCGCCGACGCAGTCCGCATCGACAACGAGACCAAGCGGGTTGACGTACGCAACCGCGGCTCATACGTCCGCATCGAGGTCGAGGGCGGGGAGTGCATCCTGCGCCGGCAGACCATCGAGGACCAGCTCGGCCGTCCGTTCAACATGCGCGACCTCGAGGTCAGCATGCCGTCCTTCGTCGGTCGCATCGAGACCGGCACCGAACAGTTCCGCTTCTGGCTCGGGCAGCAGCCCGCCACCACCAAGGAGGTTTCCTCATGACCACCGCCCCCGTGGCCCTCCGGCCCCAGAAGACCTGGAGCCACCTCGCCGCTCGGCGTCGCAAGCCCAGCGAGTACGAGATCGTCTCCACCAACCTGCTGTGGCACATGCGTGACCAGGAGCAGCCCTGGGACGTGGCCCACGAGGGTCCGATGGCCGACTGGTATCGCCAGTACCGCAACGGCAGCGCAGTCCAACACGAGGACTGGGACGGGTTCCGTGATCCTGACGAGCTCGTCTACCGGACATACAACATCCTCCAGGACGGACAGGAGACCTACGTCGAGGGCCTGCTCGACCAGCACAACGACGAGGAGCACGACAAGGGCCTCGACGCCGAATGGGTAAGCAGCCTAGCCGCGCACTACGCGCCCGGGCGCTACCTGCTGCACACCGTGCAGATGGCCAGCGCCTACCTGGTCCACATGTCGCCGGCGAGCACCATCAGCAACTGTGCGGCATTCCAGTCCGCCGACCAGTTGAGGTGGCTGTCCCACGTCGCCTATCGCACCGCCGAGCTCGCCCAGACGCATCCGTCTGTCGGGCTCGGGACAGCCGAGCGCCCGCACTGGGAGCAACTGCCCGCCTGGCAGCGATTCCGCGAGATGATGGAATGCGTCCTCGCTACCCGGGACTGGGCCGAGGCCTTCGTCGCGCTCAACCTGGTGGCGAAGCCCGCGATCGACGAGGCGTTCTACCGGCAGCAGGGCATCAGCGCGCGGCGCCAGGGTGACACTCTGTTCGCCCTCACCGCCGAGGCCGCGCTGCGTGACAGTGAGCGTTCGCGGCGTTGGTCTGTCGAGCTGGTGCGGCACATGGCCCAACGTCCGGAGAACGTGCTGGTCATCGAGCGGTGGATGGACACCTGGGTGCCGCTCGCCGACGCGGCGATCGAGGCCTACTGTGCGGAACTCCCGGACAACCCGGATGCGGCGAGGAACGCGATCGCCGCCACTCGGACCTTCCGCAGTTCCCTTCCGCTACGGGGCTGAGGCCATGAACCACTCGGAGGCCGCCACCCGTCGTACTTTCCACGTACGCGACGGTGAGGCCCACCAGTTCAACTGCACTGATGGCGACACTCTGCTGCGGGCAGCGCTCCGTGCTCGGGTGCCGGCGACCTACGAGTGCAACAGCGGCGGCTGTGGTAGCTGCAAGTTCACGCTCATCGACGGTGAGGTCCGGCAGGTGCAGGACGCGCCTGCCGGTCTCACCGACCGCGACCGTCGTAAGGGCCGACTGCTGGCTTGCCAGTCGGTGCCGGAGTCCGACTGCACCGTGTCGTTGCTGGTCGACCCCGATGACAGGGGCCTGCCCGTCCCGGCACGGTATGAGGGCGAGGTCATGGCAGCGCGCATGCTCACGCACGACCTGCGGGAGATCAGCGTCGCCGTCGACGCCCCGTTCCTCCCTGGGCAGTTCGCGATGCTGCGCCGGCCCGGCGGAGAGGAGCGGGCGTATTCGATGTCGAACGTCCCTGGCGACGGCGGCATGTGGCAGTTCCAGGTCAAGCGAGTTCCGGGTGGCGCCGAGTCCGGATTCTTCGTCGACGACGTAGCGGTCGGCGACCGGATCGAAGTCGACGGTCCTTATGGCCACGCCCATCTCAAGCCCACGGGCAGGGACGTCGTCTGCATCGCGGGCGGATCGGGGCTTGCCCCCATGGTGTCGGTCGCCCGCGGACTGTCCGCGACGGCGACCGCTGCCGAGAGGCGCCTGCACTTCTTCTACGGCGGCCGGGCGGCACGTGACCTGTGCGCAGGGGAGTTCGTCGGTGAGATCGCCGATCAACTGGCCGAGGTGACCCTCGTCGATGTCATTTCCGACGAGGTCCCCGATGGCTGGGCGGGCGCGCATGGCTTCGTCCATGAGGCAGTCGCCGCCGCGGAGTTGCCCGACCTCGTGGAACGCGACATCTATGTGGCTGGGCCACCGCCGATGACCGACGCCGTGACAAGGCTACTCGTGCGTGAGCTCAAGGTGCCTGCCGATCAGATCCACTACGACCGATTCTTCTAGGAGACAAGACCGATGGCATTCCAGCTCGTGACCACCCTGGACGACCTCTGGGAAGGCGACATGGAGTCCTTCGAGGTGGGCGACAAGGAGATCCTCGTCGCCCACCTCGAGGGCGGCGAGGTGGTCGCCACCCAGGCGATCTGTCCTCACCAGCAGATCGAGCTCGTCGAAGGCGAGCTCGAGGGCGCCGAGCTCACCTGCAAGGCCCACCTGTGGCAGTTCGACCTGCGGACCTGCAAGGGCATCAACCCGGGACACACCGAGATCGCGAGATACCCAGTCCGCATCGACGGCGACGACGTCTACATCGACCCCGACGGCGACACGCCTCGCATCGCGCATTCCTGAGCCGACGACCGACGACAGAAGGAGAAACCCGTGCCGTTC
Source organism: Nocardioides sp. NPDC004968 (assembly GCF_040608935.1). NCBI lineage: Bacteria > Bacillati > Actinomycetota > Actinomycetes > Propionibacteriales > Nocardioidaceae > Nocardioides > Nocardioides sp. NPDC004968. The sequence goes on along the minus strand of NZ_JBEXJF010000009.1, from coordinate 142,014 downwards.
ATCCGCATCGACATGTTCCCCGGCCGCACCCTGGAGCAGAAGCGGGAACTGGCGGAGGTGCTGACACGTGAGGTCAGCCGCATCGCCAAGTGCAAGCCGGAGACCATCAACTTCATCTTCACCGACGTCTCCCGCGACAACTGGGGCCGCAACGGCTCCCTCTTCTGCGACGAGTACGAGTACGAGAACGACCCAGAGGACGAGGCTGCCCCAAGCAGCTGAGCTCGCCTGCCACGACCACCCCACCACAAACAAGGAGAACAACCATGGTCAGCCTCAATGCCGACATGGGCGAAGCCTTCGGCATCCACTCGTTCGGCCACGACGACGCGCTGGTCAGGCTCATCGACACGGCCAACGTCGCCTGCGGCTTCCACGCCGGTGATCCCACGGGCATTCGCGAGACGGTCCACAAGGCGGCGGCCGCCGCCGTCACGGTCGGGGCACACCCGGGACTGCCCGACCTGGTGGGCTTCGGACGTCGCGAGATGAAGCTCCAACGCGATGAGACCGCCGACCTCGTGCGGTATCAGGTCGGCTCCCTTGTGGGCTTCCTGGGCGTAGAGGGCATCCCGCTCGACCACATCAAGCCTCACGGCGCGCTCTACGGCATGGCAGCCAGGGACGAGGACATCATGGACGCCATCTGTGATGTCGCCGTTCAGTACGAGGTCCCGGTGTTCGGCATGGCCGGCACCGCGCACGAACGCGTAGCCGACAAGCGGGGTGTTCCGTTCGTCGCTGAGTTCTACGTTGATCTCGGCTATCGCGCCGACGGCAGCCTTATCATCGCCCGCCGGCCGCGCGCCACTCCCGTCGAGGAGGCGCGGGTCCGCGCTCTCAAGGCCCTGACCGAGGGTTTGGCCACCGCGGACACTGGTGAGGACTTCCCGATGCGCGTCGACTCCGTCTGCGTGCACTCCGACACGCCCAATGCCGTCGAGGTGACGGAGGCCGTCCGGGCCGTCATCGACTCCGTTGCCGCACCTGCGATCTGAGAGGAACCATCATGAGCGAGCATGCTTTGACGTCACCAGTTCCAGGTGTCTTCTACCGATGCCCGGCGCCGGGTGAGCCCCCATTCGTCGAGGACGGCGCCGCCGTCGAGGCTGGTCAGGTGATCGGCCTCGTGGAGATCATGAAGCAGTTCACGGAGATCCGCTCCGATGCCGCGGGCGTCCTCAGCTTCGAGGTCGACGACCAGGGCATGGTGGAGCCCGGCGCGACCGTCGCCGTGGTGAAGGCAGGGTGATCGCGATGCGCAAGATCCTCATCGCCAACCGCGGCGAGATAGCGGTCCGGATCGCCCGGGCCGCACGCGAGCTCGGGATCGCAACGGTGGCTATCTATAGCGAGGCCGACGACAACGCGGTCCACCGGAGGGTCGCAGATGAGGCCATCCACATCGGTCCCGCACCGGCAGGTGCCAGCTACCTCAACGTCCCCGTCCTTCTCGAGGCGATCAAGGAGACGCAGGTCGATGGTGTGCACCCGGGCTACGGCTTCCTCAGCGAGAACGCCGACTTCGCCGAGGCTGTTGCCTCGGCAGGGGTGACATGGATCGGACCGGATGCAGAATCGATCCGGCGGATGGGCGACAAGGTCGCTGCCCGTAGCAGCGCTCAGGCGGCCGGGGTACCCACCGTTCCCGGCTCAGACGGAGAGGTTCACGACGTCGCCGAGGCGCTCGACGTCGCTGCGGTCACCGGCTACCCACTGGCTATCAAGGCAAGCGCCGGGGGAGGGGGACGGGGCATCCGCGTCGTCCAGGACGAGTCCGAGCTCGCAGGCGCGATCTCCACCGCCCAGGCCGAGGCCCGAGCGTCATTCGGCAGTGCCGCGGTCTACATCGAACGCTTCGTTCCCCGGGCACGGCACATCGAGGTCCAGATCTTCGGCGACGGTGAGCGCGCCGTGCACCTCGGCGTACGGGACTGCTCGATGCAGCGCCGCCGCCAGAAGGTCGTGGAGGAGGCGGGCGACATCGACCTCCCCACGAAGATTCTCGACGAGATGACCGGTGCTTCCGTGCGGCTCGCACAATCCGCGGGTTACACCGGGGCCGGCACCGTGGAGTACCTCTACGACGAAGACCGCGTGGAGTTCTACTTCATCGAGATGAACACGCGTATCCAGGTCGAGCACCCGGTCACCGAGATGGTCTACGGACGTGACCTGGTGGCCGAACAGCTCAAAGTCGCCTCTGGGCTACCGCTGTCCTTCACGCAGGAGGAACTGGTCCCTCGCGGCCACGCGATCGAGGTCCGTATCAATGCCGAGAACGCCGCCGACGGATTCATGCCAAGTCCCGGCAGGATCACCCGCTTCGACGCGCCCGCCGGACCCTTCGTTCGGGTGGACAGCGGCTTCATGACGGACTCGGTCGTCAGCCCATACTACGACTCAATGATCGGCAAGATCATCGTGTGGGCGGAGGACCGAGACCGCGCCATCGCCCGCCTCGACCGCGCCCTGCATGAGTTGACGGTCGAGGGTGTGGTGACGACAGCGCCGTTCGTGAAAGCGATCATCGACACCGACGAGTTCCGCAAGAGCGCCTACCACACCACCTGGCTTGAGGGCTGGATGGCTGAGCAGGAGCGCCTGGGCCACGGAGTTTGTGATGGCTGAGAGCAGATACTCATGGGGCGCCGATGAACACCTCGTCGTCCAGATCGACGAAGAGATGAATCTCGCAGCGAACTTCAAAGCGATGGCGATCAGCTCTGCGCTGGCAAGCCGCAGCATCGACGGCATCTGGGACATCTGCCCCGCGAACGCCTCGCTTCTCATCAGGTTCGACCCCGACCGGCTGGCTCCGGCGGTGCTCGAGCAGACAGTGCGGGAGATCGAGAGCACGGTGGGTCGGGAGACGTCCCCGTCGCTCAAGACCCGGTTGATCGAGGTGCCGGTCTGGTACGACGACCCTTACACGCGAGAGGTCGGGGCGAAGTTTCGCGACCGGCATCAACGTCCCGAGGGCACCGATCTCGAGTACGCCATGGCCGAGCTCCGGCTGAACAGTGTCGAGGAGTTCGTCGAGCGTCATTCCGCCTCGCCTTGGATCGTGTCCATGGTCGGCTTCGTGTCCGGTCTGCCCTTCATGTTCCAACTGGTGCCTCGCCAGCGACAGATCGATCTGCCGAAGTATCTTCGTCCCCGCACAGAAACGCCGCGGCTGACCGTCGGCCACGGCGGGTGCTTCGCTTGCATCTATTCGGTCAAGGGTGCTGGTGGGTACCAGATGTACGGACTGACCCCACTGCCGATCTTCGACCCGGCTCAGAGCCACGAGGTGTTCGCGGACTCGATGGTGCTCTTCCGCCCGGGCGACATCGTGAAGTTCCGCGCTGTCGACGAGGCCGAGTACCGCGAGCTCGAGGCTGCGGTCGATCGCGGTGAGGATGTCTACCGAATCGTTGACGTCGACTTCGAGCTGGAGGCCTTTCTCGCCGCACCTGACGCCTACAACACTGAACTGTTAGGAGCGCTCGATGTTCATTGAGGTCATCGAACCGGGTCTGGCCACGACGATCCAGGATCTCGGACGCATCGGAGCCTACAACGTGGGCATTCCGCCCTCCGGCGCTCTCGATCAACGCTCCGCCCGCATCGCGAACATGCTGGTCGGCAATCCCGAGACCGCGGCAGTGCTCGAGGCGCCGTACCTGGCGCCCAAGCTGTCCTTCGCGGGGCCGGCGATCATCGCGGTGGCCGGTGCTGTCGCGCAGGTGTTGATCAATGGCGACGAGCGGCCGGCGTGGAGCGCGATCGAGGTCGGTGAGGGCGACGTCTTGTCGTTCGGCTTCGTCTCGGCCGGCGCGCGAATCTACATCGCGGTCGCCGGTGGGATCGACACGCCGCCCATGCTCGGGTCGCGCTCGACCTATGCGCTCGGCGGCCTCGGTGGTCTACACGGCAAACCTCTGGCGGCCGGTGACCAGTTGCCCATCGGTGACACGGCCGGCGTCTTCGTGCCCCGCGAGCTGCCCGAGGAGCACAGACCGCTCTGGAGTCGGCAGGTCGAGCTGCGGGTCGTCCTCGGGCTCTACGACTACCGCCTGACCGACCTCGCACGCGAGGTGCTGTTGAAGTCCGAGTGGAGGTTGACCCCGGTCGCGGACCGCACCGGGTTCCGTTACGACGGACCTCAGCTCGATTTCATTGAGCGGGAGCAGCCATTCGGTGCCGGGTCAGACCCGTCGAACATCGTCGACGCGGGCTACCCGATCGGATCGATTCAAGTCCCGAGCGGATCAGAGCCGATAGTGCTGCATCGGGACGCCGTCTCCGGCGGCGGCTATGCCCAGGTCGGCACTGTGATCAGCGTCGACATGGATCTGGTCGGGCAGTGCGCTCCGGGTACGATGACCCGGCTCGTTTCCGTCACCCTCGATGAAGCCCTCGAGGCCCGGGCCCAGGCCCACGAGCGTCTCGACAAGGTGCGTGCCATTCTCACCGGCTGAGCCTCGCGCGGTTGCCCGCGGCCCGGTTGGAGTTGTCCGGCCGGGCCGCTAGGCATTACCAATCATGCGGGCGGGATCGATGGAGAAGTCGACTCGAGCGTTGAGCGCTCTGGCCTCGTCGTAGCTGACCTCGCGGAACCGGAGCTGATCACGTCCCGGGCGCATCTGGCCGACCTTCCACAGGCCGCAGCGCGGAACCGTTGCCACGACGGCGAAGCCGCCGGACGTGTTGCTGTCGGCCCCGAGGATCGTCAGGACGTCGCCATTGGCGAGAACGCCGCCGGCCGGATAGCTCGTGTCGAGAAGGTTCGACGGATGGCCGCCCCAGACGCCGCCATCTGGGCGCGCCCAGGCGAAGCGGTGAGGGTGCAGGCGCGTGCCGATGCGGTCCGAATTCAGGTCGACGCGCCAGACGGTGCTCGTCAACGTCTCCCAGTCGTCGGCGGTCAGGAAGTCAGGCTGTCCATGTGGCCCCTGGATGACCTCGATCTCCCAGTCGGTGGTGAATCGGGGCCGCATGGCTTCGGGGAGGCGTCGCCGACCGATTCTGGCCCTGCCGTGGCTGCGCAGCACGTCGCCACGGCCGAGGGCGCGACCTTCGACCCCTCCGATACCGGAGACCAGTGAAGTGGCGGCCGAGCCCAGAACCTCTGGAACGTCGAAGCCGCCCGCGACGGCGAGATAGACACGAAACCCCGGCCCGCTGGTGCTGACCGTCGTCAGCACGTCTCCGACCTGGACGTCGAGCGTCTGCCACATCGGTACCTCGACGTCATTGCGGAGCAGGCGTACGCCCTCCGGCCCGGTGACCGCGACCTGGGTGTCCTGGAGCATAGCGACGCTCAGATCGAGCATGGGGACCTCCAACGCGGGCACGCCTGGCTGGTTGCCAGCCAGGGCATTGGCCGCCCGGAAGCACACGTGATCCATCGGGCCAGAAGCGGCATGGCCGAACGCGCGCAGTCCGAGTCTTCCGGGCCAGGCCTGCACTGTCGTCTGCAGCCCGGGGTTGACGACCTCAACCGTCTCGATGCTCACGGGATCTCCACCCCTGCCGCGGCGTCCTGTCGGAGTCGTGCCACGACCGCCGCATCGTCGCGGGTCCGCTCGACCTCGTCGAGGTATTCGGCCACGACGAAGCGGTCCTCGGTGACCTGCCAGGGGTAGGATCCTTCGAATGCCTGGAGCCGGAGCACGCGCAGCTCCGACTCACTCACCCTCCTGAACCTCACGCGGTCGCAGGGCCGGAAGACCTGAAACTCGGTCACATCGGCATCGCCCGTGACCGGTCGCCAGATCGGGAGCGTCCGACCGAACAACTCGTAGCCCCCAGGAGACTCCATGGGGTAGAGCACGATCGCGGATCCTCCGATGCCGACGGCGCCCTCGGGCGTCCACATCCGAGTGGGGTTGTATTTCGGGGCAGAGAGCTGGGTCAACGGGTCGAGCGCGAGCAGTGACGGCAGGCCTGGGAAGTAGCCGATAGACGCCGTCCACCACACGGTGCTCAGGAACCGTTCGAAGAATGCCTCGCGGTCGGGGAACCCGTTGTATTGGACGATGTAGTCGACGTTGTCGCGGTCGCGGACGTTCGGTGCATCCATGCGGGTAGTGATCCGGTATAGGTTCACTGCGTAACGGGTCGCTTCGTCGTCAAACGCGATCGGCAGCTCGAGCACCCGACTGCTGAGCACCAGCGAGTTCAGGTCCGCCGCGGCCGCCTCGCGGTCGTTGAGCTCGTCCAAGAGTCTCTCGCGCTCGATCACATCGGGGTCAAAGGTCACCATGACGGACCGAAGGCCGGGCGAGGTCTCGAGGACACCAGGCACCGGGTTCTGGCGCAGCTCCTGAAGGAGCGCGTGCACGCGGAAGTTGAGCGAGACGACCTCGTCGGTGGTGTCGTACTCGACCAGGACCTGGTCGTCTCCAGCCTGGCGGATCCAGGCGGTGGGACGGTCGGATCGCTGGTCGAGGGTTCGGAGGACTGATGTTCCTGACATCGTTGACCCCTCGGATGGGATGGGATGGGATGGGTGCGCGGGACTGCTGGCTCTGGAATGCTGGGACCCGATCGATCCCATGTGGAGAGGATGCCGCATCTCTGATGCCTGACGTCGAATCTGTCGCCCACGCGCACCGCGAGCTCGTTCGTGTCGCTGTCGCGACCCACGGTGCCCGAGGGATCGCCGATCGGGTCGCCTCCTCCATCGGTGGCTGGGTTCTCCTTCTCGATGAGCACGGCGCGCTCCGCGCGTCGGTACCCGCCACGGCCCGCGTGCATCTTCCCAGGATCCAGACCGAGCTGACCAGGTTCGGCGCGGCGAACCCGCTCTCGACGCTGACGGTGTCGATGCCGGGCGAGTTCGTCGCCATCCGACCGGTCGTGACGGCCGGTCGGGCGCGCGGGTTCCTCGCCATCGGACGTCCCGAGCCTCTCGACCCGATCGAGCGGTCCTTGGTCGACACCGCGACTTACCTCATGGCCGAGGACCTGCGACGCACCGACGAGTCCCGTCAGGCAGCCCGCAACGACCGGCGGGCGGTCCTCCAGTTGATGCTCGATGGCGACGTTGACAGGGCTCGCCGACCCGCAGCCACCCTGGGTGTCCCGGTGCCGGACGGACCGATGAGGGTCGCTCTGCTCGGTGTTCCCCGCAACCACGGTCCCGAGCTCCTCGAGACCGCGGAAGAGGATCAGGCGCTGCGTCGGCTCGTGACACTCATCGCCGAGCTCCGCCCCGGGCGTGTCGCCATCCTGCTCCCGACCGCAGAGGGAGACACCCGGACCCTGGAAGCCATCCTGCGTCGAGTGCCACACGGCCGCGGCGCTGTGAGCGAGGCGACCGACGCGACCGAGCTCCCGGGCGCCTGGGCCAGGGTCCGCTCCGTATTTCGTGCGGCGCTCGACGAGCCGGGCCGACTCTACGAGGCCCGCGATGTCACCGACGCCGGCCTGCTGCGGTACCTGGACGGACCTGACGCCAAGGCATGGGCGGATGCGACCCTCGCCGGCCTGATGGTGCTCGACAGGGGCTCGAAGATCGACTTCGTCCAGACCCTGCGGACCTTCCTGGCGAACAACGGCCGAGCCGACGCCTCGGCGAGCGCGCTCGACATCCACCGGCACACCTTGCGCTACCGGATGTCGCAGCTGGCAACGGCGCTCGACCGTGACCTCGACGACCCGACGGTGCGTGCCGAGCTGTGGATCGCCCTGCAGTTGGGTCAAGAGTGAGCCGTCGCGATCTTTCGATCCAGGAACCCACCGAGGCCGGCGACAGCCTCTGAGATCGCGGCCTCGAACGCGGGTGCCAGCTCCGCGGGTTCGATCTCAGTGCCGTAGACGACGACCGTCCTGTCCGATCCGAGGTCGAGCACGTCGACCGTGCCGAGGTGAGACTCGACCGCGAGGTCGCCGCCGACCGCGCGGTACTGGAGACGGCACAGGACGTCGTCTCTCGTGACGATGTCCTCCTCGAGCGTGCTGCCGTCGCCGAGCACGACGGTGCGGTGCTTCTCGTCGCCCGACGAGGAAGCCATGGCAGGGAACCAGGACGCTACTCGTGCGACGTCCCGGACCACCTCCCAGACGCGGGCGGCAGGGATGTCCAGGACGATGTGAGAGCGAAGAGTCGTCATGCCCTAAGGCTGATGGAATCCGGCTTGGCGGTGATTGCCCGACTTGGACAGGTCGGCCCGCCGATTTGTACGAACCGGCGCACTGTGGCGAGGTCAATTCGACGTCACTCTCCTCGATAAGCAACCTGCTCACGAGAAGAGGTCACCCCTATGCCACCCCTCGGCATCCACGACATCGAAGAGTCCGCCCACGAGACGCAGGTAGGCCGTTGGCCGCTCGCAATGGCATGGTGGGCGTTGTTCAGCGCCATGTTCTGGCTCTACGTCGCGACGGCGTCCACCGCGGCGTACGGCGCGCGCAGCACTCTCGTCGGGATGGTGTTGGCGATCGTGACCTTCGGGGTGATCAACCGCGTCCTCGCGGCCTACGCCCTGCGAACTGGGAGTACGGTCGAACGCATCTCGCAGGCGCTTTTCGGGGGCATCGGCTCGACGCTTGCAGCGTTGCTGATCGGGATCACGGCGCTGTACTACGGGGTCTTCGAGGGTTCGGTGATCGCCGCAACCCTGCAGACGTGGTTCGGCGGAGACATCAGGGTCTGGTACTTCGTCTGCGTCGCCTACGCCCTCCCGCTCGCCTTCGGGGGCGTGCGGAACTGGCTGGACCGCCTTAACGGCTTCCTGCTCCCGTTCTACTGCGTGGGCTTGGTCGCCCTTGTCGTGGTGAGCTCGGTCGACCGTGGGTACCCCAGTGGCTGGCTCACCGTCGCCGGGCCTGAGTCGGTCGTGCCTGGCTGGGTCGGGTCGTACCTGATCTACATGGGCATCTGGGTGATGATGCTCTTCACGATGGACTTCGCCGCCCTCGGGCGGGCGGAGGACACCCGGTTCCACCAGCGCGTCACGTTCGGTCCCTTCTTCTACCTGTGCACCTTCGGGATCAACGGCCTGGTGGGCATGTACGTCGTCCACGCCTACGGTGTTGAGGGAACCGAGACCGGCGTCGTCCAGGCAGTCACCGGCTCGCTCGGGCTGGCTGGCGTGCTGCTGATCGTCATTTCCCAGACACGGATCAACACGGCCAACTACTTCCTCGCCTCGAACAATCTCGAGGTCGTGGCTGAGAAGGTAGCTGGAGTTCGGCTGCCGCACATCGCATGGGTCCTCATCTGCGGTGCCCTCGCCTACCTCTTCATGCTGACCGACGTCCTCAGTTACTTGCTCGAGGCGCTGGCATACCAGGGCGTCCTCATCATGGCTTGGACGGGAGTGGTGCTCGTCCACGTGTTGATGCGCGGATCGCGTGACGACGCCCGCGGCCTTGCCTGTCGTCGGCCGAACCGGCGGCTCTTCGGCACCTGGGTCGCATCGTCTGTGGTCGGCATCATCCTGCTCGAGCAGGATGCCAGCGCCACCCTCGCCACGCTGTCGCCGGCCGTGACCGTTGCGCTGGCCGTCGTCGGTGCACTGCTCATCAGTCGGCGGGCTACGAACGATCAGAGCAAGGTCACCGCTACGGTTCAATGACCAGGGATTTGCCGTCATTGTCCCGGCGTGCGGCATGCCACTACTCTCCGGCTCAGCATCCCTCTAGTACGGCCGAGGCACACCGAGTCCTTCGCGGAACACTGGGGCGTTTATGTGATCCGTCCCAGTGTTGGCGCAGGTGACAGTTCGATGTCGGGGCGAGATTCTTCGAGACGAGCAGCGCCGAGTGCCTGGGACAGGCGCTGGGTCCTCGATGGAGTCTCCGCGGTGCCGAGTACCGCGTCAACCGCGCTTCGTGCGCTCCACTCTGTCCTCGACCAGGTGGACGTAGGCGTGCACGATGAAGCCAGGGGCATCGACATTCGTTATCGGTCAGGCTCCGGGTCTGGCTGATCGGGATGTGGCGTCAGGGGTCGAACGGTCCCCGTCATACGGAAGTCTCGTAGACCGTAGTCCGACGGAGTGCTCCCGGAGCGGCTGCACGAGCAAGCGGTGCGATGAGCGACTTCACTCCCGTTCCACTGGCAATCAACCGAACGCTCATAACCTGGCGGACGTTGGACGTCCCTTCTGTGCAGATGAGGTCAGCGATGAGACGCCGCGTCTTGTTCATACACGGTTTGTGGATCCACTCCACGTGCTGGGTGCCATGGCAAGAGCACTTCAGCACGGAGGGCTACGACACTCTTGCGCCCGGCTGGCCCGGGGAAGCTGATACTCCGGAGACCACCCGTTCCAATCCGGTCGGAATGGTCGGTTTGGGCGTCGACCACATCACCGACAGCTACGCCGAGATGATCGCCGGCCTGGGGGCACCACCCATCGTGATTGGCCACTCCTTCGGTGGCTTGGTCGCGCAGAAGCTCCTCGTGCGAGGTCACGCCGCCGCCGTCGTCGCGATCTCGCCTGCGCCGATCAAGGGTGTACGCGTCGTCACGTGGAGCCTGCTCCGATCGAGCTTCCCGGTGCTGTCCAACCCTCGCAATAGGCGCCGGACGGTCGCGCTGACGTCCGACCAGTTCGCCTACGCATTTGGCAATGCACTGCCTCGAGCCGAGTCCGACGAGCTCCACCAGCGCGTCGCGATCCCTGGGCCCGGGCGCCCGCTGTTTGAGGCCTCGTCGGCCAACTTCACGCCCGGCTCGCCCACGACAGTCGACACCCGTCGAGCGGACCGCGGACCATTGCTGCTCATGGCCGCGGGCAAAGACCACACCGTGCCTGCCGTCGTGGTCAGGGCTGCCTACAAACTCTACTCCGCCTCGAGCGCGGACACAGAGCTGGTCGAGTACCCCGATCGCGGCCACAGCGCGGCGTTCGACAAGGGCTGGCTCACGCTCGCGGATGCCGCACTCGACTGGCTCGTCCGCCGCGGGCTCTAGTCGCGTGCACTCGCGGAGACGTTGACTGCTCGACGCAACTTGGTGTTTTGCCCATGCCGCTTTCAGCGAGCGCCGGAATGAGCTTCGACGCGTGTTAGGACCCGGGTGGTTTCAGCAGGTCTGTTTGAAGACCTCAACTTGGGTTCATCGAGTTTTGCTCGGTCGAGCTAGAACCGGTAGGCAACCTGTTGGGTGTCGTCCTTCAGTGCTGAAAGGGCGCTTTGTCCCGCAGGTGGACTGGGACGCCGCCGAACTGCGGTGCTCGCCACCGGCGGCAGTGCCGCGCTCGCGGCGAGGTTTCCTACCGTCGCCCGACGGAGAACCGGGGAGTGGTCGGCGTCCATCTTTGCGCCACCGCTATCAGCGACCGAGTCACGTCTCGAGGTTTCGGACAACCGAGATCAGTTCAACGGCGGCGGGGCCGGATGAGGCAGGGTTCTGACCGGTGATGAGTGAGCCGTCAACGACCACGTGAGGTTCGAAGTCGCGGACTCTGGAGAAGACGGCGCCGTGCGCGACGAGCTCGTCCTCGACGAGGAAGGGCACGACCTCGGTGAGGCCCATCACGGCTTCCTCGCTGTCGGTGAACCCGGTTACCTGTCGGCCTGCCACGAGAGGTGTCCCGTCGGCGGCCGTGGTGTGGCGCATGGCTCCGGGAGCGTGGCAGACCAGGGCGATCGGCCTGCCAGCTCTCACCATCTGTTCGATCAGGGTGATCGAGGTCGGGTCCTCGGCCAAGTCCCACAGCGGTCCGTGACCTCCCGGGTAGAACACTGCGTCGAAGTCGTCGGCGGACACGGAGCCCAAGCGGTCCGTTGCACCGAGCAGTGCCTCCGCCTCTGCGTCGGCCTCGAACCGTCGGGTCTGGTCCGTCTGAAACTGCGGTTCGTTGCTCTTGGGGTCGAGCGGTGCGCGTCCACCGTGCGGTGATGCGAGCGTGATGTCCCAACCCGCGTCACGGAAGTGGTAGTAGGGTGTGGCGAGCTCTTCGAGCCAGAATCCCGTCTTACGCCCCGTGCTTCCTAGCACGTCGTGTGATGTCAGTACGATGAGGATCTTCATGCCTCGGACGGTATGACGGCCCCCTGGATAGTCCGTTGACCGTCCGTTGACGATCGGTGGACCGTCTCCTCCGTGCCGACGCTTGCGTGCATTCTCCCGCTCTATGGAGGCAGCCTGGACGTTCTTGGCGGCGCCAGGTTGGGCACGCGCGAGCGTCTGTGGCGCTGTCCGGCGAAGCCGGGTGATTTTCTTCTCCCGGAGTCGTAGACTGCCGATTCACAGTAGCCTCGGGCGCTGCGTCGCGCGGGCGGGGTCAAGCAGCGCTGCTCGCGATTGGACATCTGTCGGCTCGATCTAGGTGTTGATAGACGTGGGCATCTCCACATCGCGCGTTGCCGCCACCGCGGGTACTCACCTAGCTCAGGGCGCCGCGCTGCGAATCCAGATCCTCGGTCCACTGCGTCTGTGGCGCGGCGACGTCGAGCTGGATGCCGGTCCGCGGCAGCAGGCCTACCTGCTCGCACTGCTTCTGGCCCACCAAGGGGCACCTGTCAGCAAGGCCGAGCTGATCGACCTGATCTGGGGGGAAGAAGCACCGGACAGCGCGGTCAACGTCATACACAAGTACATCGGCGCACTACGGCGCCTGCTGGAGCCCAACCTTCCTGCCGGTGGCACCAGCTCGTATCTGGTACGGCGAGGCGACAGCTACCTGTTTACCGCCGGGGAAGGGGTGCTGGACCTAGCGACCTTCAGAGCCCTGGTGAATTCTGCGCGCAGTTCCCTCGCGGGCGGGCGCCTGGAGGTGGCGCTCGATCAGTACGAGGAGGCGCTCCAACTCTGGCAGGGTTCCGCGGGCGACGGGCTGATTCACGGGCCCCGGACAACGCCACTCTTCGCTGGACTGAACGACGAGTTTTTCGATGCCTGCGGGGCGGCGGCCGAACTCGGCCTATCGGTCCGCCGACCTGAGAGAGTGCTCTCACCGCTACAGCTCGCCGCCACGATGGGGCCGTTGCACGAGCCGCTGCAGGCCAGTCTCATCACAGTTCTCGGTGCTGCTGGCCGACAGGCCGACGCACTGTCTACGTTCCAATCCGTACGCGCGCGACTAGCGGAGGAACTCGGCATCGGCCCAGGGCCTGCGCTGGAGCGGGCTTATCTTCAGGTCTTGCGACAAGACGTCCCTTCGGCGATCGAACGGCACCCCACGCACGGTACTGTCGAGATCGAGAGCGCCGGAACCGAGTTCGAGAACTCGTTGCGCCTCCTCCGCGAGGCCGGCGCCGGTTTGATCGGTCGGACCGGGGAACTCGCGATGCTGCGGGCAAGCCTGGAGCAGGCCTCTGGTGGCAGCACCGGTCTCGTCATCGTCGAGGGTGAGCCAGGCGTGGGCAAGACGCGTCTTATGGAAGAGGCGGCCCTAGAAGCAGCCGATCAAGGGTTCCTTGTTGCGTGGGGCCGCTGCCTAGACGGTGAGGGTGCCCCGCCGATGTGGCCGTGGGTGGAGGTCATCCGGACACTTCTTGAGGCCGCCCCACCCGCGGAGCGGGCGACATGGACGGCGGGCGACCTCGGCCGCCTCCTAGAACCTCACGAGGACGTCGTGACCGGGCAGGTACTGCCGGGCGGCAGCGGACAGTTCCGCCTGTTCGAGAACGTCCACGCCCTGGTCGCTGAGACTTCGGCGCGGCGACCGGTCATGGTGATCGTCGACGACCTCCAATGGGCGGACTCCGCCTCGCAGCAGCTCTTCGGACATCTGGCCTCGCGGTTGCCGTCCGGAACCGTTCTCCTCGGAGCCGCCCGCGACCGCGCGCCCTTGCCAGGCCCGGATCTGGCAAGGACACTTGCGAAAGCCAGCCGGTCGATGAGTCATCGCCGCTTCCGGCTCGGCCCACTCAGCGTGCATGACGTCGCGAAACTCGTCGGTCGTGAGATGGGGCGAACCCCCGATCCGGACAGTGCCCTGAACATCCATACACGGACAGCCGGCAACCCGTATTTCGTCCAGGAACTGGCCAGGCTGCTTGCTGGAGCTGGGTCGCTTGGCGGGGATGGGTTCGCGCGCACGAGCGTCCCCTCGACAGTGCTTGACGTCGTGCGTGACCGGATGGCGGGCTTGGATGGAGACGCTTGCGACCTGCTCGAGATTGCTGCGGTGATCGGCCGAGAAGTGGACCTGAGGCTGCTCGCCCGTGTAGCTGGCGTTGACGTCGTGACATGCCTCGCGCGCCTCGAGCCTGTAGAGGCCCTTGGGCTGCTGGCGCCCGTCCAGGGCAACCCGTACTCTGTCCGGTTCGCGCACGACCTGGTGCGAGAGTCCGTCTCCGAGGCGACGTCGCCACGGCACGCGACCCGCTTGCACCTGCGGGTCGCGAATGCCCTGGAAGCGACTGCCGCGCTGGGCGTATCGGTGTCTGACCAAGTGGCTTATCACCTGTGGGCGGCCGGGCCGCTGGCCGAGCCACGACGCACTGCGGCAGCGTTGGTGCGCTCGGGCCGGCAGGCCGCGGCTAAGTCCGCCCTAGAAGCGGCCGAGCAACAGTTGCGGCTGGCAGCTCAGGTGGCACGAACCGCGGGCCTGGCGGAGTCCGAGCTTGCTGCGTTGTCTGAGCTCATCGCGGTGATCGGCATGCGGTCGATGTACGCGGGTGCGGAGCTGGAGGTGCTCGAGCGCGCGGAGAACTTGGCTCGCGACATGGGCCGGGAAGTGGAAGCCGCCGGATTCCTCTACTCCCGCTGGGCTACTTACGCCCAATGCATCGACCTCAACCAGACCGGCGTGTTGGCGCAGCAACTCCTCAAACTCGGTAAGTCCTCGCCGCACCCCATCGTGCGCACCTATGGCCTCCACGCGTGGGGGATTCACCAATGGGACATCGGCAACATCGGCGAAGCGTTCCGATATCTCAGTCAGTCCGAACAGACCCTCCTTGCAGACGCCACCGGCTCTGAGGAAAACCCGGTTCAGCATGACCTTCGTCTGCTCATGACCGGTCTGTTGGCCGAGACGACGGCGCTGCACGGTGACGTCGCTGGCGCGCACTTGCTCTTGGACCGGCTAGAGGCCGCCGGCAACGACCGCTACTCCGTCACCATATGGGCGACGATGGCCGCGAGGATCGCGGCTATCGCGGGCGACCCGGTTGCTGCGATGCGCGCCGCCGACCGTGGCATCGCAGTCGATCCCGACTTCTCTTACGTCTTCCTTGGCACCTACCAACGTCTCGCACGGAGCTGGGCCGAGGCCCTCACCGGGTCTGATCCAGCCGCAGCCGCAGCTGAGGCTGAGCAGGTGATCGAAACGAACCTGCTCAACCCCGTGCGCTCATGCGTCACTACCTGGTACACACTCCTGGGCGATATGCAGCTGGCTGCCGGGGAGATAGTGAAGGCGGCTGCGGCCCTGGACCGGGCCGATCATTACCTGCGCAGCCATGGCCAGCGCCACTCGAAGGGTCTACTGCTGCTCATGCGAGCCCGGCTGCTACAGGCGCAGGGGCGGCCGACGGAAGCGGTGCGGGCTGCGGCTATCAAGGCTCGAGAAGAGTCGGCAAAACAGCAGGCTTACCTATTTTCTCAGCGCGCCGCCGACTTCCTGGTTCAACTCGATCACGCTCAGCCAGGGATTAACGGCATAGCATCCCTGACATCCCACTACCCGGCATCAAATCCGCCCTAGGGGCCAGATGCAGGAATGTCCATGTCCGGGTAATTGAGGTGCTGGAGTCGGCGCCGCCGCACGGTGAACTGCCCGTGAAACCTCCCTGCACCGTTTCTACGAGAGCGGGTGTATGGCATGCCAGCGCATGACGACCCGCCACTGGTAGCCGGCATCCACGGGTTCCTTACGAGTTCCTTCATGTTCCGCAACCTCATCCCCGCGTTGGCGGACTGATCGCACGCTACGCCCGCGATCTACTGGGTTTCGGCTAGGCCGATGCGCGTCGGCGAACGACTTCTCGCACACTTCCGACGCAATGACCGAGCTGACTCTTGGTCTGCTGGACCAAGTCGGCGTGCATCGGCGCCAGCGCTGGATGGACCATTAATCGGCAGTGGACAGTGATTTCACGGGCATCGCAGAGACGGCCAATCGGCAGATTCCGGGTTGAGTGTCGAACGCTCAGGTCTCGGCCCAACCAGCTTCACGATCACAGTCCAGGCGAACGCTTTCGTGGCCGTCGAAGCCAATGAGTGGAGGTCAGCGGAGAGCCCATCTTCCTCGGCGGTGTATTGAAGCAGCCAAGTCATTGTCCGCCGATCCAGTGATTCGTCACTCGAAGGGAGCAGTCTGAGTTGCCCTCGACCACTACACGCCGCAGGGGGCACGGAGCGCTAGTAATCGGTGTCAGCCCGGCGGCGTCTGTCCGGAATGGCAACATCATGCTGAAGCTAGCGTCGCAACCCGCCTCCGGCTTGGCCGGCCTGGTGGTGGTCCTGCCGCTTACCGCGGCGATCGCGTTCGCCGCGGGTGACCCAGAAGTCGCGCTGCGGGTGGTTGGACCGCTCGTCACGTTCGGCCTGCCCGTCCTCCTGATGATCGCGTTCTGGTGGGACGACTGGCCCGGGACGTTGCTGCCTGGTCGTTGGTCGGCGCTGACCGACACGCTCGGGACAATGGTCGCTGCGTTCGTCTTCGCCACCCTCGGCCAGGCGGTGGTTGACCGGATCGACCCCGGCGCCTTGATCGACCCGTTCCCAGGGGTGGGGCGTGCGGCGACCTTCCCTGCCACTCTTCCACTGGCGGGCGGGGTCGTGGCGGCGATGCTTCAGCTCACCCTCGTTCATGAGGGTCGGCCGGTCCATGGCCTGCCCAGGGGCGTGGCCGGGCCGGCTGCCCTGATCACCTCCTGGATCGTGGGCACGGCCGCCTACCTGTTGCTGGTTCGAGGCGGCCTGGTGTCCGGATCCGCGTACGGGGCGTGGCTTGCGGTGCTCGGCATCTGGCAGGTGGTGCTGTACTCGACGCTGCGGGGCTGGCCGGCCGCTCGCATCGTTCGGATCTGGCTGCGCCACCTTGCCGGGAGCGTGCTCGTCTTTGGTGGCGCCACGGTGTCGTATGTCCTGATCCGTCTGGTCGCTGAGCCGCCCCGGATAGCCGCGGTGAGCGGCTGCGTAATCGCTATTGCTCTGCTCGTGGGCCTGCTGCTTGGCTCGTGGCCACTGGACAGTCTGCCCCCGGTTGCCGGGCGCCTAGCCGTGCTGGGGCTCGTAGCGGCGCTCTCCGCATTGACATACTTCGTGTTGCGCGCCGCCGCGCTCGGACACAGGTGGCAGGCCGGAGCGAGTACGGACGACTGGATAAACTTTGCCGCCCTCTGTGCCCTCGGCCCGGCGGTCATCCTGCACGTCGCGGTCTGGCGGCGTTGGCCTGTCATTCCCGTCGAGCAGCGGGAGACGGCCCCGCATCGGCGTCTCGTCGAGCCGTGAGTGCGGGCCGCGGGTGATGAGCGCGGAGACGAAGGATAGAAGGCCGTTTCTTGACGGGAACTGAACTTCCGCTTGTCCACTGTCTGTCCACTGATCGCTCCTACGTTGCTTTCTGACAGACAAGCACCCACGAGGGAGAACGTCATGGCAAAGATGAAGGCGGCATTTATCTGGAAGTTCGGAGAGCCGCTCCGGTTCGACGAGGTCGACATTCCCACGCCCAAGGCTGACGAACTGCTGATCAAGGTCGGCGCCTGTGGGATGTGCCGCAGCGATTACCAGCAGATGCACGGTTACTTCGAGGTGGCCCTGCCGGCAGAGCTTCCGATCATCCCGGGCCACGAGATCGCCGGCCGCGTCGTAGGCAAGGGTTCGCTCGTTCCCGACGGGCAGCTCGGGGAGGGGGACCTCGTCTTGGTCGATCCCGGCTGGGGCGACGGCACCTGCGAGCAGTGCGTCAAGGGCAACACACAACTGTGCACGGGTGCCGGCCGCTGGCTGGGGTTCGGCCCGCCGGGAGGCTACGCCGAGTACGTGGCCGTGCCCTACCAGCACGCCATCAAGCTGAACCCCGCCGAGGGGCAGGGCCCGGAGTTCTTCGCTCCGTTGACCGATGCTGGCGCTACGCCCTACCGGGGCATCAAGAAGCTGGTCGAGCGAGGCAAGTTCACCGCGGGTCACACGGTGGTCGTCACGGGTATCGGCGGTCTTGGCAGCTACGCCGTGCAGTACGCACGGCTGTTCAGCGGCGGCGCGGATATCGTGGCCTTCTCCCGCACACAGGACAAGCTCGATCTCGCCCTCAAGTACGGGGCCGACCACGCGATCAACACCAGGGACGCCACGCCCGAACAGGTCCAGGACCAGCTCGAGGAGCTCACCGGCCGTCGCCGCGTCGACGCCATCCTCGACTGCGCCGGCGGCCAGGACTCGCTTGATCTCGACTTCCGGATCCTGAACTCGGGTTCCGACGTGGCGCAGGTGGGACTGATGGCCAGCGACGCCACGCTCCCGGTCAACCTCGTGGTCGGCAGCGAGCAGACCTGGCACGGGTCGTTCTGGAGCAATCACCAGGACATCTCCGAAGTAGTCGCCCTGGCCACGGCCGGCAAGATCCAGAACACCATCACCCCGGTGAAGTTCGAAGACATCAACGAAAACCTTGAGAGGGTCGCCCGCGGAGACGTCGTCGGCCGCCAGGTGATCGTCTTCGACTGAGGAGGTCTCCGTGCCCATCGCAACGATCAATCCGACCACGGGTGAGACGGTCGAACAGTACGAGCCGCACGATACGGCCGAGGTCGAACGCCGGTTGACCCAAGCCGCCGCAGCTTTGGCCATGCTGAAGCACACCACCTTCGCCCAGCGGGCGGCCTGGATGAAGGCTGCGGCCGACGTGCTCGAGGGGGAGGCCGACAAGGCCGCCGCGATGCTGACCCTCGAGATGGGCAAGACGCTGGCCTCGGCGAGATCCGAGGTGGGGAAGTGCGTGCACAGCATGCGGTTCTACGCCGACAATGCGGAGAAGTTCCTGGCTGAGACCCCGGTGGACGATCCGTCGTCCATCGGGGCGGTCAGTGCCCGGATGGTCTGGCAACCCATCGGCACCGTCCTGGCCGTGATGCCGTGGAACTTCCCGCTCTGGCAGGTAATGCGCTTCGCGGCGCCTGCCCTTATGGCCGGTAACACCGGGGTGCTCAAGCACGCGTCCAACGTGCCCCGGGCAGCTCTCTATCTGGACACCCTCTTCGAACGCGGCGGCTTCCCGGTCGGCTCGTTCCGTGCCTTGCTGATCCCTTCGGCCGATGTCGAGAACATCATCAAGGACCCGCGCATACGGGCGGTGACACTCACGGGGTCCGAATCGGCTGGCCGCTCGGTGGCCGGAACGGCGGGCCAGCAGGTGAAGAAGTCGGTGTTGGAGCTCGGCGGCTCCGACCCGTTCATCGTGATGCCGAGCGCCGACCTGGATGCCGCGTCCACCACCGCCGTGCGGGCTCGGATGCAGAACAACGGACAGTCGTGCGTCGCGGCCAAACGCTTCATCGTGCACATGGACATTTACGACGATTTCATCGAACGGTTCCTCGCCCAGATCGGCAAGCTGGTGGTGGGTGATCCGATGCAGGAGTCGACCGATGTCGGTCCGCTCGCCACCGAAGGGGGCCGTCGCGACATCGCGGCGCTGGTTGACGACGCCCGTGATAAGGGCGCTCAGGTGCTGGCCGGCGGATTCGCCCCGGACGGTCCGGGGTGGTACTACTCCCCGACCGTGCTGGCTGGACTCACCGACGACATGCGCATCGTCCAGGAGGAGGCGTTTGGGCCGGTGGCCTCCGTCTACCGGGTCGCCGACCGGGAGGAAGCCGCCCGAGTGGCTAACCAGACCTCCTTTGGTCTCAGCTCGGCCGTCTGGTCCGACGACGAGGAGGAACAGGAGTACTTCGTGCAGGAGCTTGGGGCCGGCGGAGTCTTCCTCAACGGCATGACCGTCTCCTATCCAGAACTGTCCTTCGGCGGCGTCAAGAACTCCGGCTACGGCCGGGAACTGTCCTTCGCGGGCATCCGCGAGTTCTGCAACCTCAAATCCGTCTGGAAGGCCTGATTATGGCGATTCCCTACAACCCGTACGATTTCCTTCCGTCGCTGCCGAGCTTCTCGCTCACCTCGACCTCGTTCAAGGACGGGCAGCAGCTCCCACTGGAACAGGTGGGTGGCGTGCTGGGTGGGGACGGCAAGGACATCTCGCCTCAACTGAGATGGTCGGGTTTTCCGACGGAGACCCGGAGCTTCGCAGTTACGGTCTTCGACCCTGACGTGCCGACCGCCTCTGGCTTCTGGCACTGGGCGGTGGCCGACCTTCCGGTCACCGTGACCGAGCTGGCTGCAGACGCCGGAAACGGCTCGGCTCTGCCCGGCGATGCTCGTACTCTCGCCAACGACGCCGGCTACAAGCGTTACCTCGGCTCGGCGCCGCCGCCAGGCAACGGTCCTGATCGCTACTTTTTCGCCGTGCACGCGGTCGACGTTGAGCACATCGATCTCCTGGAGTCGGCCACGCCGGCGCTCCTTGGTTTTCGGCTGTTCACCCATGCGATCGCCCGGGCCACCATTGTCGGCACCTACGAACGCTGATGAGGTATATAGTCGTCCGGCTCTCGCAGATACGGATGGTGCGAGCCGAAACGACTGACTTCCCCGTGGCTGCGGGCGGACCTTTCGCGGTTCGCGGAGACGTCACCGCCCGTCGGTGTCAGGACCCAAATGAGGAGACAGCGATGTCATTCGACCCGGTGGCCCTAAGGTCACAGCTCAAGCACGATCTCCACCATCGGCTACGGCCGATGGTCGGCCGAGATCCTGCTGAGCGGGGTCGCTCGGTCACACCCTTGGAACTGTTGTACGACTTGGTCTACGTCGTCGCCTTCGCGGCCGCCGCTGATGAACTGGCCCACCACGTGAGCGAAGGGCACGTGGTTGCGGCCCTGACCGGATACGCATTCGCTGTCTTCGCGCTCAGTTGGGCGTGGATGAACTTCACGTGGTTCTCGTCGGCCTACAACAATGACGACGCCCTCTTCCGCATCGTCACCGCCACTCAGATGATCGGGGCGGTCGTCTTCACGGTCGGTTTGGCAGACGGCTTCGAGGATGCCGTACACGGGCATATCCCGCAGAGCGACATCATGCTGATCGGCTACGTCATCATGCGGCTACCGCTCGTCGCTCTGTGGTTGCGTGCTGCGCGTGAAGACGACGAACGACGCCATATCGCCATCGGCTACGCCTCGACCATCGCGGCCGCCCAGGTGTTGTGGATCCTGCTCGCCGTCCTCCCGCTCCCAGTCGGCCTCACGGCTGTCGGTCTGGTGGTCTTGGCGATCAGCGAGATGGTCGCGCCCGTGATCTTGGAGCGGCGACTGGGGCGAGCACCTTGGAATGCGGGTCATGTGGCGGAGCGATTCCACCTCCTCACCTTGATCACGTTGGGCGAGGTCGTCGCTGCGACGGCCGCTGCGGTGACCGCTCTGGCTCAGACGGACGGCTGGTCGCTGGCGGCCGTCACCATCGTTTCGTCCGGGCTAGTGCTCACCGGGGCCCTGTGGTGGGCGTACTCCCTCATTCCCTCACGAACGATCCTGGAGGAGTGGCCGGACCGCGTCTGGCTCTGGCGATATGCCCACCTGCCGATCTTCGGCAGCATCGCTGCTGTCGGGGCCGGCTTGCGCATTGCTTCCACAGCAGTGCATGAGGAACACCTGTCGGTCTTCGATGTCGCCGTCTCACTCGCGATCCCGGTCGGGGCGGTGCTGCTGACGGTCTTCCTGACGTGGAGTGTTCTCATGCGCGCATACGACCTGTCCCATGTGCCCCTGTTCTTGTCGACCTTGGTCCCCTTGGCCCTGGCGCTCATCATCGGCGCCCTTCTGGGTGTCGACCAGCCCTTGGACCTGTCGGACCGCGCAAGTCTGGTGGCGTTGGTGTCGGTTATCGTCCTGGTGGCCCTCAGCGCCGTCATCGAGGTCGTCGGGCACGAACTGGTCGGCTTCAGTCACACCGTCCGCGTTCTGGAAGCCGACACGAATGGACTGGATCCCGCCCGATCCACGTCCCTTTCGGAATAGCGGTACGCACCGCGGTTGGAGCAACTACCCGCGCTGTCTGATTCGCCCTGGGTTTCGTTCCTATCGGTTTCCCTGTCCGGCAATCGCCGGGTGGGCTGAATCGTGGTCAGCGTAGTAGGCCTGCTCGACCTCGATGGGTGTGCGGTAGTCGAGCTCGCCGTGAAGCCTGCTGTTGTTCCTCCACCACACGTACTCCAGGGTGGCCAGATCGACCTGTTCCACGGTGGGCCAGGGTCCTCGGCGGCGGGTCATTTCGGCCTTGTACAGACCGTTGACGGCCTCTGTGAGGGCGTTGTCGAAGGAGTCGCCAACCGTGCCGGTTGAGGGCTTCGCGCCGAGTTCGACGATCCGCTCGGTGTAGACGAGGGCGGGGTAGTTCGACCCGTGATCGGCGTGGTGGACCAGGCCGGCCAGGCCACGGCCGTTACGGGCCGCGTCCCAGGCAGCCATGTCCAGTGCCCGTAGCGGGAGGATGTCGGCTTTCAACGTCGCTGCGACGTTCGAGCACACGATCCGTCGCGAGTACGCGTCGGTCACGAACGCGACGTAGGCGAACCCGGACCAGGTCGCCACATAGGTCACGTCAGCAAGATCATCTCGTCGTGGGACGGTCGAGTTCCTTGGCGAAAAACACGCTGGCCGACTTCAAGATCTCATTGGCGCGCCGCAGCTCAGCGTTCTCCCGCTTGAGGCGCTTGATCTCTGCGGCGGCGTCCGTGGTCACGCTCGGCGCCAGACCGCCGTCGACCTCGGACTGTCAGAGCCAGCCACGCAACGTCTCGCTGTTCATCCCCAGCATGCCCGCCAGGCGACGGATCGCGGCCATCTGGTTCGGGTGGTCCGGACGAGCCTCCGCGAGCATCCGCAACGCCCGCTCACGCATCTCGGAGGAGTACTTCTTAGGCATCTTCCGAATCCTCTGAATGATGTCGGAACGAAACCCAGGGCGAGTCGGTCGAGCCCACCCGCCTCCGAGCACCCACGGTACGCGACACCGCCACCACCACCCGCTCTGCCACGGCTTCGCGCCCCCAACGACAGCAGCGTCGTTCACACTTCAACCGTCTCAGGATATGCATCTGCCACTTGCATCATTGCAAATCGCAATTACTCTTAGCGAAACGCAATGATTGGATTCTCATGAACAACCTCATCGTCGACGGGTGCAACCCGAGCAACTGGGATTCGCCCACCGTGTACGCGCACATGATCGAGGGCGGTGTCGCGGCCGCTAACGCCACCACCGCGATCTGGGAGGGGCTGCAGAGCTCGATCGACGTGCTCTCGGGTTGGCACCGTCGCTTCCGCGAAGAAGCGGACACCGTGCTGCAGGTCCGCACCACCGACGACATCCGAAAGGCCGCCGAGACCGGGCGCGCCGGTGTGATCCTCGGATGGCAAAACATCTCGCCGATCGAGAATGATCTGGAACGGCTCGAGGTCTTCCGAGTCCTCGGGATACGCATCGTTCAGATCGCCTACAACGTGCGCAACCTTGTAGCCAACGGTTGCTACGAACCCAACGATGACGGCCTGAGCACGTTCGGTCTGCGGGCCGTCGAGAAGCTCAACGAGATGGGGATGTTGATCGACCTCTCCCACGTGGGCGACCGCAGCTCACGCGACGCGATCGAGGCATCAGAAAGGCCCGTGGCGTTCACCCACATCGGACTCCGCGAGTACTCAGACCACCCCCGGAACAAGCCTGCCGAGCTGATCCGCGCCTGCGTCGAGCGTGGCGGTGTCGTCGGAGCGAACGCCTTCCCCAGCTTCTTGCCCGGCAAGTGGGATGCCGACCTGGAGGAGTACCTCGACTCGCTCGAGCGTCTCGTGGAGGTAGCTGGCGTTGCCAACGTCGGCATCGCCTCGGACTTCTGCGAGGGCCGAGACATGCCCTTCTGGGACTACCTGCGCCGCATTCACGGGACCACGGCGACCGTGCCGCCCGAGGTACCCGACCCCAATCCCCGCATCAAGGGCCTAGCCGGCAGTCACGAGCTTCCGCGCATCGCAGAAGGGCTCTCGGCCCGCGGATATGCAGACGACGACATCGCCGCCGTCATGGGCGGCAACTGGCTGCGCCTATTCGACGAGGTGTGGACCTGAACTCGCAACGACGCCCGTTCGTTGCCTGAAAACCGAAGGAGAATGACATGAAGATCAATGCAGGGCGCCTCATCGACGCGGTCGACGGCAACGTCCGTGAGGGCGTGGCCGTGGAGTTCGGCTCAACGGTCGACGCGATCGATGATGCGCCGGCTGCCTCCGGCGCCGAGCAGTACACCGTGATGCCTGGCCTCGTCGACGCCCACGTCCACCTTTCGCTGTCGAAGGAGCGTTTCGTGGGCTGGCGCAACGACCTCTCGCACGCCTACTACGCCTTCCAGGCTTGGCGCAACGCCGCCTCGCACCTCGACCGAGGTGTGACCACAGTGCGCGACGTAGGTTCCATCGCCGACGTCAGCCTGCAGCTGAGGGCTGCCATCGAGGACGGCGTCATGGAGGGCCCGACCATCAAGGCGGCCGGTCAGTGGCTCAACGTCACCGGCGGCCACGGCTCGGTCTACGGCTCCGATGCGGACGGCGCCGATGGTTTCCGTCGAGCCGCGCGCGAGCAGATCCACCACGGGGCCGATCTCATCAAGGTGATGGTGACCGCCGGAGCGATCGCGGAGGAGGGGCGCGACCCCGACACGACCGAGGTCACCGAGGAAGAGCTCGTCGCCGTCGTGGATGTCACCGAGAAGAACCGCATGCCGTTGGCTGCTCACGCCCACTCGAGCAGCGGAATCATGCTCTCGCTGCACACAGGGGCGCGCTCGATCGAGCACGGCACCTGGCTGCCCGACGAGGGAATCGAGTTCATGGTCGGCAAGGACGTATGGCTCGTCCCGACCCTCGCCGTCATGAAGGAAGCCGCCTCCGATGGCAACCAGAAGCAGGCCGAGATCATGGAGCGGATGCTGGCTGACAAGCTTCCCCGACTGCGCAAGGCGATCGAGTCGGGCGTGCGCGTCGCCGTGGGCACGGATGCGGGCGCACCGGGCACCGGTCACGGACTCGCTGCGATGGAAGCCAGGCTGCTTGTCGAGCAGGCAGGCATGAGCCCTCTCCAAGCGGTGCTTGCTGCAACCCGCGAAGCCGGCGAGCTCGCCACCTTCGGCGAGCGCGGCACCCTGCAGGTCGGCAAGCCCGCGGACATCCTCATCGTGCGCGGCAACCCGGTCGAGGACATCACCGCGCTCGAGAACGTGGAGTGCGTCATCAAGGACGGCGTCGTCGTCCGCGGCGCAGTGCCCTCTGAACTCCGCGCCTGAATAGCGCCCTGGCTTGCAGCATGCCGACGCTCAACCTGCATGGCAGACTGAGCGTCGGCATGCGTCCGAGTCGTGCCGCCACCGTGAGGGGAGAACGAGCGTGAACGACGCCCACGCGGCGCCGGGCGACGACATCGCCGTCCGCATTCGAGAGTTCGGACGCTTCTGGGCCTTGCGGATGGGCCTGGTGCGCTCGCGAGTCTTCGGAACCTCCTACTCGCTTGCTGAGACCCGAGCCCTCATCGAAATCCATCTACGACGTCACCTGTCCCAAGGTGATCTCCGGCGGGAACTGAACCTGGAGCCCTCCGTGATGTCCCGAATGGTCCAGAAGCTTCAGGGCCAGGGACTGGTGACGGTGGCTACCTCACCTGACGACGGTCGGCAACGCATGCTCGCGCTTACCGATCGCGGCGAAGAAACTGCCGAGCTCATCGGCCAACGCGTGATCGCCGACATCAAGCAGGCCATCGAGGGACTCTCTGAGGGCGACGCCCGGCATCTCGCGGATCTGCTCGAGAACGCTCAGCGATTGATTGAAGGCACGGAAGCCAGAACGCCGCTGCAGGTGAGGGGAATTGGTCCCGGAGATCTCGGCTGGGTTGTGTACCGGCAAGGCGAGGTGTATGCCGACGAACACAGCTGGAACCGGCGATATGAGTCCGGGATCGCTCGTCTTGTCGCCGACCACATCGTGGCCGGTCACGCGGTGATGGAATCGGCATGGATCGCCGAGATTGCGGGGCAACGCGTCGGGAGCTGCTTCTGCACCCGGGTCAACGACGAGCGCGCCCAGATCGAGAACCTGTTCATCGAACCTCGCTATCGAGGGCGCGGCGCCGCGGTACGGCTGCTTGAGGAATCGATCCGATTCGCCCGCGGAGCCGGCTACGCCGAGCTCTTGCTCGTCACCATCGCCGATTGGGCTGCCTCCGAACGCATCGCACTCGACCTAGGTTTCCGGCCGACCGAGGACGCAGTCTCGGCCAGCCTTCCCCCAGGATCGGCCCAGCGCAGTTGGCTGCTGGATCTGCGCGGTCCCCGCTAGCGCTGAACCGCGAATCCGTGGCTGCGAGGCGGTACTGCAGTGATCGATTCGTGAACTGACCCTTGACGACCGGCGAACAACGGCCTACCGTTCTAGTCAATAGTTCACGTTGTGTAACACAATCCGAAAGAGTTGCCCAAATGCTCTACGACTACACGCTCGGACTCCGTGAAGACGAGATCGAAGCGATCAACCGAGCCCGCGACCTGGCCCCCGGCTTCGCTGAGCGCGCTGCTCACCACGACGAGACCGGCGAGTTCCCGCACGAGAACCTCGCCAGGCTGGACGCGGCCGGGCTCATGGACGTGGTTATCCCTCGCGAGTTCGGCGGCACCGGGTCGCCGGAGCTGTTCTGCGGCGCCGTGCCTACCTTCGTGGTCTTCGAGATCGCCAAGGCGTGCGCCGGCACGGCCTGGTGCCTGCTCAGCCACTACCACGCGACCGGACAGGTCGCAGGTGTCGCCACTGCGGAACAAGCCAAGGAGATCTTCGGTCGCGCAGTGGCAAACCGCGAGCGGTTCGCCACCATCGGTAGTGAGATCAACATCCAGAACGCGCAGACCAGCACCGAGGCTGCGCTCTCGATCGACCAGGACACGATCACTGACGACGAAGGCCTCATCATCCGGTCAGGCTTCAAGGGCTTTACCTCAACCGCAGCGTTCGCCGATCGCATCGTCTGGTGGCACAAGGACCCAGAGTCGATGGGGCTCGCGGAGGGACTGCTGCTCTCGCTCGTTCCGCGGGACCGTTCCGGCTGGAACTTCCTGCCTGGCTGGGAGAACGCCATCGGCATCCGTTGCTCCGCGTCCGGTCCGGCCAAGGTCGAGAACCTGCGCATCTACCGCGACGAGATCCTGGGTGGACCCGGCGACTGGACCTACAAGCATCCCTACACCCACGAGTTGCTGTACGCCGCCCTGCTCACGGGCATCGCTGCGGCTGCCTACGACGGCACCCTTGAGGCCGTACGCGGACGCACCGAGCTGCACACCGACCGCGCCCTGATGAACTACATCGGCGAGATGAGCAGTGCAGTCCAGGCGGCCATCGCCGGCCTGCGATACGCGACCGAGGCGTGGAAGGCGCTGCCGTCGGGCGACGCGCACCACATCACGATCCGGGCGCTGCACACCGCCAAAGAGACGGCCCAAGAGGCGACGCGGCGTAGCTTCGAGCTCGTCGGGACCCGGGCGGCTATGCGCAAGGCGCCATTCGATCGCTACCGACGTGACTCTCGGGTGGCCTCACTGCACACCCGCGAGTGGCAGCACATGGAGTGGGTCGCCCGAGGCGACCTCACAGGCGAGCGCTTCGCCAAAGAGAAGTACGGGCCCGCTCCCTCCGCGGCCGCTGTCGAGGCGGGGACTGGACGATGACCACCATGCAGTCGGCGCGAAAGAGTCAGCGGTCCCGGCACGTGGCACCCGAACAACGGATGCCCACCGATCCCGCTCCCACGTCGCCGGACCTCTCCGCGGCCTTCCGTCGGACCATGGGTCGGCTGGCGTCCACAGTTGGCGTTCTCACCGTGGCGCGCCACGGTGGCGACCTGCAGGGCATGACGGTCAGCCCGATCGTGCGTCTGCCCGAGGCCGAGCCGAGCTTGGCAGTCGCGTTCCGTTCGGACACGCGGACCCTGGCACAGGTGATGGCAAACGGTGCGTTCGCGATCAGCATCCTGCGCGACGACCAGGCGCCGATCGCGGAAGCGATGTCGCGTCCGGGCGAGGACCGCACGCACCTGATGCCGCTCTTCGACGAGAGCGGAGGGATTCCGGTGGTTCGGGAGGCGCTCGCGGTCATCTGGTGCGACGCACGCGAGTCGTTCGTGCTGTCGAACACCACAATGGTGGTCGGCGCCGTACAGCGGGTCGAAGTGCGTGACGACAACCCGCTGATCCACTTCCGGGGGGCGTTGCGCCCGCTGGGGCAACTCGACGGATAAGGCGCCAAGGACGTGCGAATCACCCTCTATATAGGCCGACGCCTCATCGCGTCGGCGGTCATGCTGCTCGCGCTCGCTTCGGCGCTGTTTGTGCTAGTCGCCTCCGCGCCGGGCGATCCGCTGCAAGTACTGACGGGCGGATACGCTGTATCGCCAGAGTTCCGTGCGGCTATGAACGAGCGCTTCGGTCTGGGGCTGCCGCTGTGGGAGCGGTACCTGCTGTTCATGAAGGGAATCGTCACCCTCGACCTGGGCGATTCGTTCTCGCAGGGCGCCCCAGTGCTGGACGTGGTCGTGAACCGTCTCGGGGCGACGATGATGCTGGTCATTCCGGCATTTGTCATCTCGACACTTGTCGGAACGGCCCTCGGCGTTTACATCGGAACTCCCACTAACCCAGGGTGGCTGCGCGGGTCGGGTAACGGAATCGCGCTTGCGCTGTACTCGACACCTTCTTTCTACGTCGGTCAGCTCCTGATCTTGCTGTTCGCCCTCTCGCTGTCATGGTTCCCGGTCTCCGGCATGCGAGACGTGAGGGCGGCGCAAACTGGCGTTTGGGATATCGTGTGGCATGCAGTTCTTCCGATCATCGCGCTATCGCTGCGCGAGCTAGGACTGAACGCTCGAGTCACCCAGGGGTCGCTGCGCGACACTCTCTCTATGGAGTACATGGTGACCGCGCGCAGCAAAGGTCTCAAACGCTCGACTGCAGTGCGTCGACATGGCCTGCGTAACGCGATGATGCCCGTCATCACGACCCTCGGTTACAACTTCGGCGCACTGCTGGCTGGGAGCGTGCTGGTCGAGGTCACGTTCGGGTGGCCCGGTATCGGACGCCTGATGCTCGATGCGATCCAGGTCCGCGACACGATCCTGCTGATCGCCTGCGCGATGGCCGTCGGATTGATCGTGGTCATGGCCAATCTCGTCACCGACCTCATCTACACCAAGGTCGATCCCCGCGTAAGGACGGTGGAATGATGTTTCGTGCGCTATCGCGTGATCTTCGGCAGAGCCCCGGCAGCTACGCCGCATACTTGTTCCTTCTACTGCTGCTCGTGTGCATCGCCGCCGGCGGCTTGATCTCTCCTTTCAAAGCGAACGAACCGGTCGGAGAGATCCTGTCAGCCCCGGGTGGCGCCCACCCGCTCGGCACCGACTCCCTCGGGCGAGATGTGCTGTCCTACCTCATCGCCGGCGCTGCCACGAGTCTCGGGGTTGCTGTCGCGGTCGCGATCTGCAACCTGATGCTGGGCCTTATCCTCGGATCGGTCGCAGGCTTCTTCCGCGGACCGATCGACGCGGTCATTTCGCGCGTCATGGAGTTCTTCCAGATCGTGCCGGCCTTCGTGGTCGCACTCGTAGTCGTGGCGGTGCTCGGCAACGAGTGGCGCAACATCATCATCGCGCTGGTCATCGGCATGTGGGTGCGCATGGGTCGCCTCGTGCGATCGCAGTATCTGACCTATCGAGAGCGCGACTTCGTAGCAAGCCTCCAGAGCCAGGGCTTCCGCGCGCCAACCATCATGGCGGTCGACATACTGCCCGCAGCCCTGGTCCCGATCCTGGTGCAGTTCGCCCTCGATGTGGGCCTTGCACTGCTGTTCTTTTCTGGCCTGACCTTCCTCGGCTTGGGCGACCCAGACGTTCCCAGCTGGGGCCTGATGCTCAACTACGGCCAGTCCCAGCTCCTGCGGGCGCCCTGGATCTCGGCGTTCGCCGGAGCCGCCATCGTGGCCACCGTGATCGCCTTCAACTTGGTGGCCGATCACATCTCCGCCAAGCTCGATCGTCGAGAGGTGCTGGTATGACCGCGCAGAGCCTGCCGTTGCTGGCCATCGAGGACCTCACCGTCGACTTCGACGGTCGCCGACTCCTCGACGGCGTCAACATCTGCGTCGAACCGGGTCAACGGGTCGGTCTCGTAGGCGAGTCGGGTTCGGGGAAGTCGCTCACCTCCAGGGTGGTGATGGGTGTGCTTCCCGACTCCCGTCGCTGGAAGACGAACGGATCGGTGCGATTCAAGGGTACCGACCTGCTCGCGCTTCCCGACCGTGAGTACCGCAAGGTCCGCGGCGATCGCTTAGCCATCGTCTTCCAGGAACCCAGCGCGTACCTGAACCCGACGGTCCGGGTCGTCGACCAGGTCGCGGAGGTGTTGCGCATCCACCGTCAGCCCCGCGACGCGAAGGCTCGAGCTGTCGAACTGCTGGAGCGGGTGGGGCTGGAGATGACGCCGCGCATGCTCGCTGCGTACCCCTTCGAGCTGAGCGGTGGTCAGAAGCAGCGCGCAATGCTGGCAATGGCGATGATCTGCACTCCAGACCTGCTCATCGCCGATGAACCCACCACGGCCCTGGACGTCACCGTTCAGGCGAAGGTACTCCGCCTGATGCGCGACGTTACGGGCGAGTCGAGCGCTGGCGTCCTCTTCATCACCCACGACCTCGGCGTCGTCGCGCAGTTCTGCGAGTACGTCTACGTGATGCAACACGGCCGCATCGTCGAGCACGCGCCGGTCGAGCAGATCTTTCAGCAGCCGCGCGAGGAGTACACCCGAGTGCTGCTGAACTCCGCCCGCAAGATCGCCGGAATGGAGGAGAGGACATGGGCTTGAACGACTCGACACTCCGCGCACATGGTGTGACCTTCACGTATCCGCGCACGAGCACGGCAGCGCTCACCGACATCACCGTCGAACTACCTGCTGGGCAGGCGCTGGCGGTCGTCGGCGAGAGCGGCTCAGGCAAGAGCACACTCGGACGCTTGCTCTCCGGTCAGACAGCACCCGACGAGGGCTCGGTCTTCATCGAACGCGCTGACGGCGTCGCACTTGCCTCAGGACACCTGCCGTTTCGGCGCGCGGTGCAGGTCGTGTTCCAGGACCCGAGTACCTCATTCTCGCCCAAGACTTCAGTCGGAGCCGTCCTACATCGGCCGCTTCGATTGATTGGTGTGCGCTCGCGCTCAGAACGAGACGCGCGCGTGACGGACCTGCTCGCGCGGGTCTCGCTGCCTTCTGATCCCGCCTTCCTGCGTCAGCAGGCGGCCTCACTCAGTGGCGGCCAGAAGCAGCGGCTCGCGATCGCCCGCGCACTTACGGTCGATCCCGAGTTCCTGATCGCCGACGAGGCGATCTCCGCGCTTGATGTGACCGTGGCCGCGCGTCTGATCGACGTGTTCCGCCAACTCATCAGCGATCTCGGTGTCGGAGTGCTCTTCATTACGCACGACCTCGCAGTGGCCCGGTCGCTGTGCGGCGACGTTCTCGTCATGCGCAACGGCGAAGTCGTAGAGCAGGGCAGCACGGCGACCGTGATGTTCCGGCCACAACACCCGTACACCAAAGAACTGATCGCAGCCCATCCCGTACCCGAGTTTTCTTCCGATTCACATTGAGCAAGGGACCGTCATGTTCAACAACAACCGAATGACACGGCGGCTCGCAGCCGTCGTGATCTCAGCGCTAGCGACACTGCCGATGGTCGCTTGCTCCGGATCAATAGGCGCAGGGGAGGGGCAGGCCACCAACGAGACGTTCGTCATCGGCATCACCTCGACGCCATCCACGCTCAACCCGGCGCTGTCGTCGGCGGCTGACACCTCGCTCGTGGGCGACCAGGTCTTCGACGGCCTCGTACGAATCGATCGTGAGGGTATCGCGCAGCCGATGCTTGCGACCGAGTGGGACCTCTCCAAGGACGGTCTCACTCTCCACATGCTTCTGCGCGACGAGGCGACCTTCCACGACGGCGAGCCGGTGACGGCCAACGACGTCAAGTACTCCCTGGAACAGGCGGCCCCGGTCGGCGCGTACGGCGCCTGGATCAAGGGGGTGCTCGATGAGGTTGAGGTCGTGAGCGACCATGAGCTCAACATCCGCCTGCAGAAGCCGTTCGCTCCGTTGCTCAACGCGCTCGCCCGCGAGCGTGTCCCGGTGCTCCCCAGTCACCTGTACGAAGGCACCGATGTGACCGCGAACGAATACAACATGAAGCCTGTCGGCTCCGGTCCGTACAAGTTCGACTCCATCGGAAACGACGGGACCATCACGCTGGTCGCGAACGACGACTACTGGGGAGAGGTCGGCGCGGTGAAGACGATCATCTTGCGAACGATCCCCGACCCGACGGTGCTGGTGCAGAGCCTCCAGCGCGGCGAGGTCGACTTCGTCTCGGCGTTCTACCTTCCCAACCAAGAGGTGGAGCAACTGCAGAGCAATGCGAACGTTCACGTCGAGGAGGGCCGGATCTTCCCCACGTACACCTACCTGGCCTACAACGTGGAGAACGGGCCGCTGCAGTCCCCCGAGGTCCGTCGCGCCATCTACAAGGCCATCGACCGTGACTACGTCAATAAGACCGCCTTCATGGGGCTGTCCAAGCCAGCTCAGAGCTTCATCCCCTCAGTGTACTCGTGGGCGCAGCAGGACCAGGTGCCCTTTGCCGAGGAGCTGGCCTACGACCTCGATGAGGCTGCTGAGCTGCTCGACGAGGCCGGCTACCCCGAGGACGGCAAGGGGAAGCGTTTCACCGTGCGCTTCCTCTACAGCCCCGACCTCAACCCGACGATCGCGACCGTCGCGGATGCCATCAAGGCGAATCTCGCCGAGGTAGGCATCACCCTCGACGTCCAGACTACTGACGCAGCGAACTACATCACCCAGGTGTACACCGACCGTAACTACGACATGACGGCAGTGCGCCTGAACACCGGCGGCGACCCGTCGTTGGGCATCTCACGCGTCTACGTGTGCAACGAGGAGAAGGCCGCCTACCGCAACGCCTCGGCGTTCTGCGACCCCGACGTGGACGCCGGATGGGCTGCCGTGGCCGGCACCAACGGCGACGGGCGCGGCGATGCCGCACAGCAGGTGCAGCTGGAGCTGTTGGACACGCTTCCTTCAGTTCCGCTGATCGAGGAGGTCACCTACGACGGTGTCTCCTCACGATTCGACAACCTCGAGGAGTACTTCGACGCCTTCGAGTACTTCACACCGCGCGTCAATCTGCTGCAGTAGCCGACGTTCACAACAACGTGATGGGTCCCTGCTGTCGCCGGTAGGGGCCCACCCGCGTTCCCTGAGTCGGCCACGTGCGAGGCTGGCGCCGAGCTCCGAATGCGAGAATCCCCATGTCCCAATTACCTCGAGGAAAGCCGCTCATGCCCTCCGAACCTTTCGAAGCGCCGGTCGACAATTCCGTCGCCCCATTTCCAACGTCGGTAAGCCTCCCGGCTCTGCTTGAGGACGGCACCGATGACACGTTCCGTCGCATCGCAAGCGACTTCCTCATTCTCCGAACGATGTCAGCCACCTGGCGCAACAATCAAGCTCGTCTGCTTCGGGAGCGCTACGGGCTGGACCTGACCGCGAGCGAGGTGACGTTCCTGTCCGCGGTACTCAAGACCCAATCGAACGGGTCGACCACGGCCGCACGATTGGGCGAGTACCTCAAGATCGGCACATCAGCGGTGTCTAACTCGCTGAACCGGATGGTGACCCGCGGGTATCTCATGCGTCTGCCAGATCCGGTCGATAGTCGCCGCCTTGTCATTCGGCTCACCGATGAGGGGACCGCAGCGATCCGGACGTCGTTCATCGAGCAGCGGCGTGTGAACGACCTTATGTACGCCGACTTCGAATGGCAGGACCTTCTCACCTTCGGGAAGCTTCTTGCCACCCTCATCGAGGGAGCGGAGGCAGCGATCACGATGCAGAATCGCATCCTGAACGAGTCCGCGTGACGTCTTGGCGCGCGTGGTTATCGCGCGCTTCCGCCCCGCCGTTCTTGACACTAGTCCCTCGCCGGGTTCCTCCATGGGCCGAGGCGGCCGACCGCCTCTGGGGTTGAATTCCAAGCCGGAGAGGGGAAGTCGATCAAGTTCGCCGCCTCGAGTTGGATCGTTGAGACTCGCAGTTCCTTTCCGATTACGACCTCTTCAGGTAGGCGATGGCGTCCAGTCGGCGCAAGCATTCCGCCACGCCGGCTCCCAACTGCGAGGTGAGGACCACCTCCTGCCGGCCCAGGCCCCACCACAACACCCAGTCACGGACATTCTCAGGCGCTGCGGCGTGAAGATTTCTACCTGACAGCGCGCCCCGGATGGATCCGAGGAACCGGTCGGGCAGAAACGGCTCATGCGGGACGCCGGCGAAGGATGGAGTCATCAGCGAAGCGGCGGAGCCTGAGTTGAGCTCAGCCATTCGCTTTCGCACCAGCTGCAGGAGGCCGGCGACCTCGTCGCCGTAGGTTGCGGTGCCGCTTGACCCACATGGATCGGCGTTGTCGGGGGCCGGGCGAGAGTCGCCACCATCCGAGGGCGCTCGCAGCCCACACCTGCGGCGCTTTGTTCCATGTGGCGCGGCAGGCCGACGGGGCAGCCCCTATCCCGGACTGTCCGCAATCCGTCCTTCGGAGCCGAAGGGGTCATGCGGAGTCCGAGCGGAGTCTCCGGGCGCCAATGCCTGCGGTCCGGGCGGGACACTCAAGCGACCCCAGCCAATCCGAGCTGGGCACTTTGGCGTCCAGTCGAGACACTCCGCCGTTCCAGTCGGGACACTCGACGCGCTGCACGAGCCGACCGAGGTGATCGCGAGCCCCGCTTGACGAAGACCGCAGGGTCAGGTGTCGAGCAGGTAGGCCAGTAGGCAGGCCGGGACGGCCCAGGCGGAGTCCTTGTCCTCGGTCTCGAGGACAATGCGTGTGGCCAGGATGCCGTCCCAGGTCGACGCGTTGACCGTCGCGGCCTCCGAACGCCAGGCACCCTCGGTGTGAATCGTCCCGGGTCTGATGGAGCCTCCACGAAACCCGGGGCGATTCAGCCGTGGGTTCTGGGAGGGATGGACGGAACCGGTGGGGGCTGGCTCGACTCCAAACGATGCCTACCTCGACCTAGCATCGAAGGTGGGGTAGGACGGCAACCTCAACCGTCATGTCGCGTGCGACTCGCCGCGCGCTTCGCGCCCCAGGCCCGGAGGGCTTGTCCCCGACGGACCGCTCAACGCTTGCTGAGCGGGTCCCACAGGCGGCGGTATGGGGCATTCTGGGATCGATGGGACTCTCCATCGCCTTAGCCGGGCGCAGGGCCGGTCGAGGCCCTAGGAGGGTCCACCCTCGCGTGGGTTGTCTTTGTTCAACCGACATGAGCTGCGAACTCGCGGTGCAGCATTGCCTCCACCTCGACGGGGCGTCATCGCTGAAGAACAACGCGTGTACGTCGAGGGTGAACGGCACTGAGGCATCGCCGAGCTCGCGGACTCGGCAGTCGCTGACGATCTCCTCGAGGTGACAATGGCGCCGCGCAGTTGTCCCCGTAGTTGTTGGCGTAGGTATGAGGGGTGCGCCGCGGCGCGCCGGCCGATCGGCGCCTGCTGCACCCTGATGTAGGCGATATGATTGACTCGAAGCTATCGACTGAGGTTGTTCTGAACTAGCAGCCGCACATCATGAGTGCCAAATGACCGTCTGTATTGCGTTTCTAAAGTTTTGCGCTAGGGTGACCTTGTCAGAACGCAATCAACTGGGGGGCAGGGACGTGACCGAGGCTTTCGACAGCGAGACGTTCACGGAGCGCGTATTCAAGGCGGACAGTGCGGAGGTGTCGGTTGCGTTGGTTGCTGCTGGCTTGAAGGCGCATAACTGGTCGTCGGCGGCGCAGCACGGTTCTGGGCGTTCGACGGGTGAGCCGTACGGCGCCACCTTCTGGAAGGCGCTGCCCGATGAGGTCGGAATTCTGCTCTGCGACCTGCTGGACGGCGCCAGGATGTACCGCCCCCGTGGGGCGCAGTACAGCCTCATCCTGTGGGACGGGACGCTGATCCTGCCGGTCAAGATCAAGCCACGCGGGAAGCGTGACCCGCGGCTGCGCGTCACGACGTCGCACGTGCGTCAGACCCTGACCCAGGTGAACATGCCAGACGCCCCGCAGGCTGACCTGTTCATCAGCGACGAAGAGAAGGCCCTGCGGGACTTCGAGGAGGCGGCGATCGCGGTCGTCGAGAAGGCCAAGTTCGAGTTGGAGAACATCGTGTCCCAGGTCATCATCGTCGCCTACGAATGCAACCGGCACGGTGGTCTCCAGATGGTCGAGGTCGGCATCGGCAACCTCGACGGGGATGGGTACATTGAGTTCACCGACAGTGAGCGACTCTCCCTAGTCGCGGCGCCCGCCGTGGGAACCAAGCCCGTCGAAGCCGTGGGCGAGAGCTGGCACAACGTCCCGAGGCCGGCCGCGAAGTTGGAGGCCGTCGACGAGGACGTCACTGCCACCGGCGAGGGTGAGCCCGTCGGGGAGCAGGACGATCCAGAGAACCCCAGCAACGCGAAGGAGTAGGACCGTGACCTCGAGCATCACTTTCGAGGGCGACCGACTCCGCCAAGCACGTCAGCTGGCAATGATGACGAAGAAGGACGTCGCCGAGCTGGCGGAGGTCTCCCAGGCCGCTGTCGGTCAGTACGAGGCCGGGGTCGCTGTGCCTCGTCCTGACACGTTGGAGCGGCTCGCGACTGCGTTGGACGTTCCAGTTGGATTCTTCGCACCGGGTCGGCCGCATCAGCGACTCGACACGAGCGAGACGTTCTTCGAGAGCCTGCGGGCAACCACTGCGCGACAACAGCACCGCGCGACCTCGTTCGCAGAGCAGGTCTGGGAGTTGTCGAACGCGCTCGAGGCGCACGTCAGGTTCCCCCAAATCAACCTCCCCGACCTCCACGCAGAGGACCGGACCTACTCGCCTCAAGAAGCAGCACAAGAGGTGCGGAAACTCTGGGACCTGGGTGCCGAACCGATCGGGCACCTTGTCGCTCAGATGGAGGCCCACGGCATCATCTGCGCGATGGCACCGCCTTCAGACCGCGAGGACAAGAAGCGCATCGACGCGTACTCGACCAGGGCATTCAGCCGGCCGTTAGTCATCTTGACCGCTGACCGGGCAGATGACGTGCTTAGGCACCGGTTTAGCGCCGCTCATGAGCTCGGGCACTTGCTGCTTCATAATGGTGAAGCATCAGGGGAGTTGGTTCTGGAGCGGGAGGCTGACGCGTTCGCAGCAGAGTTCCTGACCCCACGGGCGGTACTTCGTGAGGAGCTTCCCCAACGTCTGGACTTTGCGAAGCTGTACCGGATCAGCGAGCGTTGGGGTGTGGAGGTCCGAAGCCTCATCTACCGCAGCCAAGAGCTCGGGCACATCTCCGAGAGCACTGCGCGACGTGCCTACATTCGGCTCAACGAGGCGAAGCAGCCGCCTCGGTCCATCAGGCAGTACGACGGGGAGGTGCCGTCCATGCTGAACGCCGCCTTCGAGCTCGCGGCCGGCCGTGGTGTCACCGTTGGGACGCTTGCCGACCAGCTGAAATGGAAGCCCGCGCGCGTCCGCGAACTGCTCGGCCAGGAAGACGATCCGCGTCCCGCGCTTCGCCTGGTCATTTGATGAGCACAGCGCGGGAAGACGTCCGGTAGCCGCACACCGTCCGCAGTCAGCGAGGATCTGGCTGCTCGAGTAGCCGGGCAGGTCGTCCTCGGCGGCGACTGGGTGCTCGTCCGTTTGGCCTTTGCCAGTAGGCACAACGGCGTCGCGCACCGCATGGGCCCCGCTCCGTTCCATCCACGCCATACATGGAGTTCAGCGCCCGAACTCTGTGATACCCCGTACAGTCAGCGGGCAACGAACATCGCTCCTCAGTTGCGAGGGGCTGACAGTCGAAGGAGTCGACCGCCGTGCACCTGAGTAGGTTGCAGGTGCAGGGTCTGAGAGCGACCGCCGACGGAGCCCTCGACGCAACGATTCCCGGCCGTTTTGCCGTTCTCATCGGCGCCAACGGCGCCGGGAAGACGACCCTGGGAGACGCGATGTACCTCAGCCATCGCCGCACGTTCCCACGCCTTCCCCGACCAACTTCGGCGACCCTCGGTGCGATCGACCGACAAATCGTGGTCGAGTACGCCTTCGCCGACGCCGACCAGGTCGAGGGACCTCTCGGGTTGAGTCTCCAGGCACAGAGCGGAGTAACGGCACCCGGAGAGGTCGCCGCGACCTGGACGAGAACCCTGCACCGCGACATGGGCCGCGTTCGCGCGGAGTCGCTGGTGAGCTCAGACGTCGAAGATGCGATCCGCCTCATCTACCTGCCGGCATGGCGCAACCCGCTCGACGAGCTCGCTCGCAGAGAAGCCCGGATTCTGGTCGAGTTGTTGCGCGCGCAACAGCAGAATCTCGGACACGGGCGAAACCTCGCAGCGCTGCGAGCTCGAGCTTCGGCGCTGCTAGAGGCGCTCGCACAAGACGGACTGCTCCAGTCACTCGAAACGCGCGTCCGCACCCATCTCCACGCTCTGTCATCCGGCGTGGGCAAGAACTGGCCCTACATCCGAGGCCAGGTCATCGACGACCAGTACCTCGCGCGGGTGCTTGAGCTGATGCTCGCAACAATCGAGGGCAGAGAGAACGCTCTCCCGCTCGAGGCGGTTGGACTCGGGTACGTGAACCTCCTCCATATCGCAGTCGTTCTCGCCGCCATCCCCGATCTCACCAGGGCCGCTGCCGCAGCGGAGAGCGAGGAGGTCGCGGCGGCGCCCGACGGCGAAGCAGCGGCAGACCTCGCGCCACCGGCCTCGGCGACCGCTGCGCAACCGCCGCCACCGCTCCCAGACGACTCACCAGTCGATCTTGACGACGCCGACGACCGCCTTCGTCAGTCCATCGCTGAGTCGGAGAGCGCGGAGGACTCGTTCTTTCCCGATGACGCGTTCCACGTGACGGTCGTGATCGAAGAGCCCGAGGCGCACCTACATCCGCAGTTGCAGCACTCGCTGGTCAGATACCTCAAGCGTGAGGTCGACCGACGCCCTGAACTCCAGGTCATCTTGTCTTCCCACGCCACCGACATCATCTCCTCCTGCGACCCAGAGGATCTCGTCGTCGTGCGCCGCGGCAGGGCAGGGCAACACGTGGCGCAGAGCGTGAAGACCATCCCTATGGCCGAGCGGGCCGACGTGATGCGAAAGACCCGACTTCACCTCGACGCCAGCCGATCCGCAGCGCTCTTCGCCGAGCGTCTGCTCCTGGTCGAGGGGGTGACCGAGGCTGCGCTCGTGCGGGAGCTCGGCTGGGTTTGGGCCGGGGCAGACCGGGACCGTCAGGCCTTCATCGACGCGCTGAGCATCGTGGCGATGGGAACGAAGGTCGGGTCATGGGCTGTACGGCTTCTCGCAACCAAGGATCACGAGCTGTGCCGACGCCTGGCCGTGCTCCGCGACAGCGATCTGAGGTTCGAGGACACCCCGACGGCACCGGCTTGGGCCGCCGCTCACGACCCCGATATTGTCCTGATCGAGCACAGCCACCCAACTCTTGAGCCGGAGCTCACCAAGGACAACGCTGATCTAGTCAAGGTGGCCCTTGGCGCGTTGGGTGCGACCTACGACGATCCGTTGACGCCACAGACCGTCAACGCACTGTTCGCCTCTGCCAAGAAGGGAAAGGCAGCCAAGAACGGGGACCCCGAGGTTCCGTCCGTGCCCGCCGGGCCCCTGGCCAGACGCAAGGGCGAGTTCGCCCTTGAGCTCGCCGGCATCCTCCGGCAGGCGCGCCTCTCGGGTGCGCCAGTCGTGCCTCCTGCCCCTCTGGTGACCATATTCGACTTCCTGTTCTCTGACCTGCACGCCCAGTCGACTGGAACGGACGATCCCGGAGAGCGGCCGAGGTAGACGGTGACCAGC
Organism: Nocardioides sp. NPDC004968; assembly: GCF_040608935.1. NCBI lineage: Bacteria > Bacillati > Actinomycetota > Actinomycetes > Propionibacteriales > Nocardioidaceae > Nocardioides > Nocardioides sp. NPDC004968. The sequence continues at coordinate 102,005 of NZ_JBEXJF010000009.1, read as the reverse complement.
CCATCGCCTGACGCGACAGCACCCACGCCGGGCTTTGGCGGCGGCGACCGAGGGGGCCCCGGCGGGCTCACCCTCGAACAGAGGCGAGCGGCAGGAGCGCCTTCGCGGCGGCTGAGCATCGCCGCCGGGCCCGGCACCGGAAAGACGACCGTCTCGGCTCGCCGCTTCGGAGTCGAGCGGTTCGCTCCCGACGACCGACACGACGCCCGTGCAGTGGTGGCAGTCAGCTTCACACGATCGGCTACGCGCACCCTGGTCCGGCGAATCCAACGTCTCTGGGGGCCGCACGCTATCCGCTGGCCCCATCGAGTCATCACCCTCGACACCATCATGGTCGACCTCGTCCACGACCTGCTGAGGGCACAGCTGCTCGTCTGGCCAGATGACCACACCGAACTAGACGTCGAGGACAGCTGGGCGTCGTACGGAGCCCGAGACCGGTCCTTCCTAAGGTACGAACTCAGGTTGCAGGGCGCGAAGGTCGAGATCCACGGCATCAGGCTCAACAAGGCGATCTTCGTCGTTGACCCGAAGCGCTGTGCTCAGCTCATGCGGCAAGGAATCTGCACCCACGAAGATGTTCGGGCAGTTCTGGCCATGGCCATACAGCGAGACGATGTCCGCGCCTTCGTCCAGACCAGGCTCGCACAAACGATCAGAGCTCTGATCGTCGACGAGGTCTACGACGCCAACGATCTCGACATCGACGTCATCGAAATCGCAGTCGAGGCCGGTGTGAACGTCACAGTGGTCGGCGACATCTGGCAAGCGATGTACGTCTTCCGCGGAGCGCGCCCAGAAATCGTCCCGCAGCTCCTCGATCGCCAAGGTTTTCGCACGCTGAGGCTGACGCACTCGTTTAGGTGGCAGACCGATGAGCAAGCTCGGTTGGCGGACGGGTTGCGCAGCGGCGCGAGCACGACGCTTCCGGAGGTCACCGGTGAGCAAGTCGCCGACCTCGACGTCGTCCTCGCATCGAAGTGGGCATCGCTGTGGGAACTGGGTCCCGGAGTGTTCCCCATCGGCTTCCAGGCATTCAAGGGAGGGCCCGAGGAAGCGGCCGCCATATTAGTGCTGAACCGCGTGACCAGAAGCCTCTTCAGCACCGACGCGATCTACGTCAAGGAGGCCATCACTTCCCTCGCCATCGCCGAGGAAAACTTCCCCAACGTCGCCGAGCCCCGACTCCAGGAGATCGTGGACGTATTGAGCAGAGACGCGAAGCCCGCCCAACTCAAGGTTCACGTGAAGACGGCCTACCAGCTGTTGAGCGAGCTGGTCGAAGACCACTCTCCACGCCGCCTGAAGCCCGTGCGAGCCAACTACACGAACCGGCTGAGGGACATCCAGACCCGGCTGCTCCATCCGACCAGACCGGTCCCCGGCCTGACCGCGCATCAGGCGAAAGGTGCCGAGTGGGACGCCGTGGGCGTCTGCCTCGACGACAGCGAGCGCGCCCGCCTCGCCAACGGACTCAGCGTCGAGAGCGAGACCGACCGTCGACTGTACGTCGCTTGCACTCGCGCCCGGGGTCGGACGGTCGAGGTAGTTGCCTGAAGAAAATGGCCTGCACCCTAATGCCTGCGGCTGCGCACCCTCATGCCGAGCTCGGCGTCCCGACAGAAGCGCCGGACGAGCCGGCGTTCTCGACGTAGCCCCCGTCCTCGGGGAACCGCCCGCGCCAGCCTTCCCCGTTGGCCAACCCCGTCCGAACCCGCGTCAGGCGGGGGGGGTACTCGAACACTCACCGTCGTCTCCGACCTTCTGGACCTGCCCGCCTGGTTGGCGATGGATCCACAGCTATTCGGCCGCTTCTTCATGGTCGCCGACGTTGAGGCGGGACATGGCGAAGGCCAGGTCGTCATTGTGGATGGTCCGGAGCCGTTCAGCAGGTGGTGGCGGTCAAGTTCGGTGGAGACGTCGTTCAGAAACGGCTACTGCTTGGATGCGTCGATCTGCGCGTCCGCCCAAGCGCCGGCCCGCGCACACCGGAACGACTGCAAGGTTTCGCTATGGTCGGCGCCGTTTCACATTCTCCGAGACGACTTCGCGACGCCGAAAAGAAGACCAAGAACGTGCAAACTGGCGCGTCATAGTGGAGCCGAAGTGACGCATGGACATGGACGCAGATCCGTAGTTTCGCGATCGCCGCTGACAGGACATCGGAACTACGGAGCACGTACTGGTCCAGGCCAACCAGGGAGTCCTTCGGGATTGAACCGCGGAACGCGCGTAGTCGACGTGCACCTCGACGAAGGCAGCCTCTTTCGTCGATGGTTCAGGCCCGCCGCTGGGTGAATAGACACGCCGCCCACCCAACGCCCCTCGTCCTCGGCAACGACCTCGTAATGATCCACTCGGTAGCGGCGGCTGCCGAAGGTTTGGGTACACCCGGGATACTTGCTCGATCGCTGGGGCTCCCGTGAACGACTTCGGCGGAGGACGCCGAACTGCGCAACGCTACCTCGCGTCCCATGGTCAGAGCGAGATTGTGCTGCCGCGTGACCGGCGCTGGGTTATTGCGGCGTGGAAGTCGGCGCGGGTGACGGCGGTGCTGCCTGGCGCGGCCGTGCGTACTGGATTGGTGCGGAGGTAGCGTCGCGCGATGGTGATGAGTGGGGTGCGGCCTTCGCGTTGGAGCGGGTCGAAGAGCTCGCGAGCTTGGTGCGTGAGGTGACCGTCGGTTGGATCGATGCGCGGCAGGGCGCGGCGTACGAAGTAGAGGCGGGCGCCAAAGCCCTCTTCGATCGCTGCGCAGAGGGCGTTGTCAACCTGGCGAAAGAGCGTGTCGAGTTCGTGCAGGGAACCGAGGGGGATAGGAGAGACCGCCGAGATGCTTACCAGGCGGTTGACGGCGTCGGCGCTGTGACGGGTGGCTTCCGCTCCGGTCCCGACAAGGCCCGCGGCTGTCCGGGAAGCGCGGAGGAGGGATCCGTACGCGTGTTCGCGACGGTGAAACCGGTTGGCCAGTTCGCGATCGTGGTCACGCGTCCGGTCCACGGCGAGGTGGGAGACCTCGCGTTGGGATGTGAGGAGATGGCGGAGGTTGGCCATAGACGGGACCGAGCCGAGCGAGTTGAGAAGGCGCCGTTCAGCGGCGATCACGTGGACGATGGGTTCTGCGCTAGGCGGGACCTCCGGGTCGGGCGGGCGCCAGGCGCGCCAGTCGAGGTTGGAGTCGAGCTTGACGGATCGCTCTCTGACATGGACGACGCAGTCGTCGAGGTACCGGTCGAGCAAGCGGATTCCTCGGAGAGTCTCCCATTCGGGGAGATGGCGGTAGCGCTTGTCGAGGATGAGCAGCGCCCTGGTGATGTCGGCGACGTCGCCGACGAGGGTGAGCCACTCGCGGTGGCTGAGGAGGCCGTCGCCGGTCCCATGGCCGAGGTCGTGCTCGGCGAGGGCGGTCATCTTGGCGGCCTGTCGCCAGGACTCGAGGGCAGCGACCGGTTGGGGTGTGGTCAGTTGCTCCAGCCTGGGCAGCGGCGCGGGATTCTTGGAGACGACTCGGCCGAGCGACTGCCGGAGTCGATCGGGCGGTTCGAGGAGGTTGGCGCTGTGTTCCGCCTTGGGGTTGGGGTCGCCGTGGGCCATGGCCTGGTAGCACCAGTTGAGCACACTGTGGCGATAGCTGCGGATCAGCGCGACGACCTCTCCTCGGGAGTCCACCACGCCTGGACCGGGGTAGGCGCGTGCGAGGTCGCGGTCGATCCGGTGGCTGACGTGATACTGGCGAAGGAGGTGTGCGAGCTCGGTGCGCAGGAGGCCGATGTTCTCGCCGTACATCACTGCCGCCCGAGGTGGCCGTTCATTCGGGTATCTGTGTCGCGGGCGTCGAGCAGATTGGCGAGGACGAGCTCGACCTGGAGGGCATCGACGCCGTGGCGTACGAGGTCCTGAATGGCTTTGACGGCGAGCCGGTAGAGCAGATCAGCGGCGAGCGATCGGGGGAGTTCCTCGGACGCGGGGGCTTGGTCGCCGTGGACGAGGTCGACCTGGAGGAGTACGCGTTCGTAGGCGATCGAGCCTTCGACCGTGTGCGCGGTGTCGGCGAGCGCCGCGAGATAGGAACGGGCCTCGGCGAGTGTGATGGCGTGCGCGAGCTGCATCGCGGTCTCCTTCTGAGTGCGGAGGTGTGCTCTTCAGGTGCACGGTCACGGCCTCGGGGCGTGGTCGTCGAGCGGTGACAGGCGACCCTGATGGAGAGAGCGCGTTCGAGCACGCACGGTCCGGCCCGGCAGAGCCTTACTGACCTCCGAGGTGCCATTGGGTGGGTTCGGAGGGTTCCCCCAAGCGGTCGACGAGGTTCTGAGCCAGCTCGTCGGCGACGCTTCGCGCTTCCTTCTCAAGCTGCTGTCGCCTCGCCAGGTCCTCATGCATGAACCGCTCGAAGTCGGCTTCGCGGTCGTGGATTGGCTGCTCGACGGGCGAGGCCCCCGGACCTTCGCCAGGCCAGGCGACACGCCTTGTGGGTCGGTCGCGGTCGGCTCGGGTGCCGCAGGCGGCTACCCAGTCACGTAGCCGCTGGCGCGATTCTGCGAACTCGCGATGCCAGGCGAGCGGCGCGCTAGGGGGTGCGTCGGGGTCGTACGCGTTGAGCCAGGCGGTGTGGAGTGCAGAAAGCTCCCAGACGAGCTCGTCATGCCGATGCCACAGAGGCGGAACGATGGCGGGCTGGAGGCCGTAGGCGTACCTGAGCCAGTGGACCCAGGCGTTTAGATCGAGCCATTCGCTTTCGGCTTCCTCGGCGGTGAGGAGGTTCCAGTTGAGCGGTCGGAGGATCTCGCTTGTGGCTCCGCCGTCGTACGTCGTGGCCATCGTCGGCCTCAGAGACTGATGGCGTGGTCGACCGCGTCGGTTGCCGTGGCTGGTGTCGTGTCAGAGACAGCAGCCGCGCGGCGATGAACCTCGTAGTGGGTGCGGGCGAGGTCGTGGCCGATTCTGCGCGCCACGAACTCCTGCCGAGGGACCTTCTGGCCGTCGCGGTCGACTTCGTAATCGTTGATGTAGCCGGCGGCTACGAAGGAGTCCCCGACGCGGAACCGTTCGAATGCCCGCTCGGCGGCGGTGTCGTAGGAGACGAGGTCGCAGTGGACCGGATCGAGCTTGGTGAACGATCCGTCGGGTTCCTTGCGAAACTCCTCGATGCCGATACGTGCATGGAGCCGCGGGCTGCCGTCACGGGTCTTGGTCAGCTGCGGTGCTGTCGCGATGTAGCCGTGCAGGCTGAGCTGGGTGGGGATCGACATGACGTACCTTCCGATCGCACGACACCGCTTGCTCGGCGTCGCTCTCGGAAGCCAGGTGCGCGGTGGTGCCCTCACCGGCGGCCGTGATCAGGAAGGTCCGGTTATGGCGATGTGGCAGAAGAGGCGGTTGGTCGCTGGCGTGCGTTGGCCAGTCGACCTTCTTGGTAATGAGGCGCTTCCTATCGGCCTTCGAAGGCGGGGTCGAGCATCAAAACGCACTCAGCCCTGGTTGCTATGACCAGGGCTGAGCAGCTTCGCCGACGAACTCACGGCCCGATGTCGCCGGGTCTTCCCGGATTCAGACCTGCCAGTAGTAGCTCGGAACCGTGCCTGCACCCCAGCACAGAGAGTTGCTGCACTTCTGCTTGTGGACCTTCACAGTCCCGCTTCGCTTGCCCTTGAGGATGGTTGCCGTAGCTTTCTTGGTGGTGGTCAGGGTCGAGTTGCATCCCTTGGAGTTCCGGATCTGGACCGAGTCGATGTAGACGCCTTCGTCGTCGTAGAACTGGAAGTTCAGCGCGGGAGCGCGGCGATCGCAAGCTGTGTCCTTGACCAGCCCGTACAACTCGACGTGGCTGTTGCTGACACTCTTGACGCTCCACCTGAACTGAGCCCACTCGAAGTAGGCCGAACCACCGCCGTCGGCGTGTGCTGGAGACGTGTTGGTCACTGCGAATGTAGACAGAGCTGCGATCAGCGAGATCAAGATGGTCGTTAATCTTCGCATGCTTTCCCCTTCTCAGCGCAATTGGTACATCCGTCTCTTCTACAGGCGGGCACCCGTCGAAGAGCGAAGTCACGGCTCGAGGACGTTCCCCAAGGCGTTAGCACTCAGACTCCCGCAAGACCTTGACGTCCGAGACCCGTACCTTTCCCGCACTGTTCCCGTACCCCGTAGCCGATCCTTATCGACAGCTGCGCCCGTCATGACCTCGTCGACGGGTATCCCAATAGCTGCTCGGTCGTGGCGCGGAGTCGGGCGAGCTCGTGACCGTCGGGGCGGTCGGTCCAGCGGCGGAGGTCGGTGACGATCGGTGGTATGGATCGGAGCAGCACGAGACCGGTGCCGAAGGGGAGGGTGCGGATGGTGTCGGGCGGGAGGATGGGTACGCGGCGCGTGGAGCGTTGTAGTCCGCGGGAGCCGTGATCGCCGATGGTGATGGTGTCGGTGCGCTCGTCGCGGTCGCCGATAAGAGTGGAGAGGTCTTGTAGGTCGCGTGCGGAGGCCGTGCCCCCGAGGATGACCTTGACGATGGCGGCGTCCCAGATGGCATTGGCCGCGTGGTCGCCCCACTTGTCGCGTGCCTGGGAGAGTGACTGGAGGACGGGCATGGTGGTGATGCCCGTTCCGCCGCCTTCGGCCATGAGGGTGGGGAGTGAGGGGAGTGGGGCGAGGTTGCCGATCTCGTCGAGCGCGAGGAGCACCGGTGGGTCGAGGCGGGCGCCAGAGGAGCGGGCGGCCAGGTGGCGCGCGGTCTCGACGAGGTCTTCGATCAGCGCGGCGACCAGTGGCCAGGAGGCGCCAGCGCCGGCTCCGGTGGCGAGCAGATAGAGGGTGCCGTTGTCCTCGAGGAACGTGGCGGGGTCGAACGCCTCGTCATCGGTGGGGCTGACGGCTTCGAGGACGCGTGGGTCGGCGAGCGCGGACAAGGCGAGGGAGACGCCCATCCAGATCGAGTCGCGGGTACGTGGGTCGGATTCGATCATCGAGTCCAGCGATTCTGCCCACCCGGTCGCGGCGTCGGAGTGGCTGGCAAGGATGGCCACGGCGTCCGCTGCTGCGGAAGGAGCGAGGGTCCAGGAGAGAAGCTCCGCAGGGGTGCGTCGGTCAAGCGCCGCGGCGTGGAGGAGTGCTTGAAGGGCAGTACGGGTCTTGCCTTCCCAGAACCCGCCGCTCTCGACCCCGCCGGCGGAGAGGCCCGTGGCGGAGGCAAGGCCGGTGGCGCGGATCATCGCAGCGAGGGGGTCCTCGCAGCCGCGTACGGGGGACCAGCGAAGGCCACTAGGGAGGCCCTCCGCCAGGCGTTGGGGGTCGAAGATGGCGACTGGTCCGCGCTTGCGGCGGGCCTCGAGCGTGATGGTGATGTTGTCGGGACGGGTAGCAGTGGTGACGACGGCCCCGGGAGCATCGAGGATCGCGTTGACCACCAGGTGGAGGCCCTTGCCGGAGCGAGGTGGGCCGAGCACGAGCACGGAGTCCTCGACCGAGGTCCACACGCCTCGCCCTCGGGCAGTGCCGAGGAGGTATCCGACGTCGTGGGCGTCTGGGCTGGGAAGGCTGGGGCGAAGGTTGTGAGCGCGCTTGAGGAGGGCAGACTCGGAGGCGACGCGCGTGACATCGCGGCGGGTCGCGACGCCATCGACGCGGCGTACGTCTCGCTTTGACGTTTCTCGTATGGTGCTGAGCGCCCGCCAGCCTGACCAAGCGATCGCCCCAATGAGGGCGAAGAGTGCCGCAACCACGAACCAGTAGGCGATGGGCGAGAGACCGTGAGCGCCGAGGGCAGCACCAGGATCAGTCGGAGTGGCGATCACACCGCGTGCGCCATCGAGCCCTCGCTGAGGTCTGGTCGCTCTTGTCAGCCATGCCGCGATTGACCCGGCCAGGCGGAGCAGTCCCAGGACGACAGCGCCGCCGAGCAGAACGATGAGGCCGAGATTGACCAGCTGGTCGTCGACCTGGCGCGGACCGGGGTTCACGACCTCACGCCTTCACCGCCGTCGGCAAGAGCGGCCGACACCTTCGTGTCTCGTCCGATGAGGAGCACGTCGTTGCCGTATCTCTGCAGGAACGCCGGAGGCATTCGCATAGGAACGGTGCCGTCGGTCTCCGCGGTTCGCCGCGCCACCACGACCGCGACCAACACGTCCTCACCGGCATCGAAGCGTCCGCGGATTCCGTGGGATGCCGGGCGGCTGGGCGCGGGGGCTGGCGGTGCGGGGTCGTGATCGCCAGGTACTTGGATGTCGATGTACTTCTCGCCGTTGGACTCGGTGATCTCGACGCGGATCGGCCCAAGGTCACGAGCTAGGTCTCGGAGCAGTCCTCGCACATGGTCACGGTCGAATCCGGGAGGGATCGCGCATGGCTCCTTGTCGATGGTGACTGTGAGTGCGCCGTCGGCGTCGACTTCGATCCGGACGGTTGGGAGAGCGATCGGGACGTCGGTTCTTGAGTGGCTGGCCATCACAGACCTGGCTGTTCGACCGAGGTGGTCTCGGGCGTCGGGCGGCTCAGGTCGCGCCCGTTCGGCATCGAGCGGGCGGAATCGTCGCGGTCCAGTCCTGGTGGCGTACCGTCGGGGACCTTCTCGGTGTCGAGATGGTTCAGGATGCTGATCGCCGCGAAACGGACGCGCGCAGCGGTGTCCTGGACGACTTGCACCGGATCGGTGCCTGGCACCTGCGAGGCCCAGGTCGACACGTACGGGACGCTGTACTGGCTGCTGTCCATCCCGTGAGCCCCCGTGATCATCATCGAGACGCCCTCGGCCTCGACCTCCTTGATGCCGCGGTGCAGAGCCGCATCCTCTTGCATGTCGAAGGGGGAGTGCAGCAGGACATGGCCGGCTTCGTGGGCGAGCGTGCGGACCATCGCAGCGTCATCCATGTCCACACGGACCGAGACCGAACGGGTCATGAAGTCGGTGAGCCCGTTCGTGCCGCCGATCGCAGCCGCGTTAGACACCAGGCGCAGATCGAACCCACGCTCGGTGATGTGCTCGGCCAGGGCCTCCCACAACCCCTCGGGAGCAGCACCCTCGAGCAGCTTCGGCTTGGGTGGCTCGGGAATCGGATCGCCCTCGGTCTGCGAGATGTCCCAAACGTACGCCGGCCGCAGCCCGGCCATCTTGTATCTCGTCGTCTCCCCAGGCTTGGCCCGCTCGCCGCCCGCGAGACGCCGCCACGAGCCGGGGTCCTGCGGGGTCATCGACGCGACCCTGACTTTGACCGGTGCCATGATCTGCGTGCCGGGCTGACCTTTCATCACTGACCGTCCAAGCGTCTGCCATTGGCGGTACCCGGCGACATAGGTCGGTATTGGGGTCGGCACCAACCCCTGCGCGTAGGCCTCTTCGTGTGCCCGGTGGATCAGGAGGACGTTGTGGAAGCTCCTGCTCCGGAACTTGGTCGCGAACTCGAGCGCTCGACGCCAGTCTTCGCCCGTGACCAACTGTTCGACCTCACCGACCATCCGCTCGTGCATCACCTCGAGCTGCGCTTGACGCTTCGCCCGCGCTTGCGCCTTGTTGTCAGCCCGACGCATGCGCCGTGTTTGGTCGTCGTTCCATGCCATGTTGATGAGGTGCACACCGGTTGACCTCTGGACATGCTGAACGGGTCTTGGAGCTGTGGTCCCTACCAGCTGGTTCGGGGGTGCGGCGTACGCCTGGCGCGGATCGACGGCGCGGCTCCGTGTCCCCGATCCCGGGTATCCAGTGTTCGGATCACCAGCGAGACGATTCTACGGTCGCGAGTATCGCCGCTATGACCGCCTATCCTCCGGGCCCTTCGATGCCACCGCCCTCTGGGCCACCTCCGGCGCCCAGGAAGCGCCGGCGCAGGTTGGTCGTCATCGTTGTAGTGGTCTCCGTGCTCGTCATCGGCGCAGCAGGTGTCGTGATCTGGCGCGGTGTCGAAGCGATCATCGACTACAGGCAAGAAGCTGCGGCGGCCGCGAAAGTCAAGGCCAACCAGGATGCCTGGAGGACGTGCCAGAAGGAGATCGGGGACTTCGTCGACGCTGTCTATGCGATCGACAGCCAGCTCGACGTCGGCGTAACGAACGGTGAACTTAGGGAGGCGGCAGGCGACGCGGCCGTCGAGCGGGGAACAGTTCAGTCGTACGACCTGGCCGACGGCTGCCAGAACATCTACAACTTGGCCTCCGGCGCACTGGCCGTTTACGCCTCCACGGCGCAGGAGTGGAACGACTGCATCACCGACTGGTACTGCACCGTGAACACCGACGACTACCAGCTTCAGTGGGCTGGTGCATCCGGCGACATCAACAAGGCGCGCTCCGGCCTCTCCGGAGGGTACGACCCGGACGACCCAGACGCTGAACCAGCGTTTCCTGGACGGACCGAAACCGGGTCCGCTTGATCCGAGACACTGGTCAGTTCTCGTCCGCCTCGGCAATAGACCCCTGCGCGTCTACAGCAGGATCCACTTGATGGAGCTCTCACGCTGTTCCGGAGGAGCAGGGTCTGAACCCATGGCGTCGGGGCCATGCCCCCGCGTGCAGGCGCAGCGGGTTCTGCGGATCTCGGCTAGGAGTCGGTCGTTCCGGATGCTCTGCGTGAGGTGTCGTATAGCGAAAGTTCGGCCGGATGTAGTTGCGCCTGAACGAGAAAGGATCGGTCTTTGATCCGCCAGAGACCTTGGCCGGTTCCGAGCGTCGGGAGCAGGGACTGCTCGGTGCCCGTGAGACCGAGGGCCGACGCAGTGTGACCGAGTTGATCCGTCTCTTGTCTGTAGACAACACGCGTCTCGGCATTCGCGAGGAGCGAGGATGCCAGCGCGCGGGCGGCGGAGCCGTGGTCGCCGACGTTGTCGAGGTCGGTGAGCTTGTGAAAGATCAGCATGTTCGCGATCCCGTAGTGCCGGGCGAGACGCCAGTGGGCGTCCATCCGGCGGAGGAGCGCTGGGTGTTGCATCAGGCGCCAGGCCTCATCGTAGATCACCCAGCGTTGGCCGCCGTCAGGATCGAGGAGGGCGGACTCCATCCAGGCGGAGGCACAGGTCATCAGGACGGAGATCAGAGTGGAGTTCTCGGAGACCCGGGAGAGGTCAAGGGAGACCATCGGCAGGGACGGGTCGAAGCGTACGGTCGACGGACCGTCGAAAAGGCCCGCAAGATCGCCGGCGACCAGGCGCCGAAGACCGTGACCGGCCAGACGACCGTCTTCGATTAGACGTCCGTCGGGATCGTCTCTGGGGTCGGGAGAGAGGAGTCGGTCGACAACAAGCGGCAGGACCGGAACGTCAGTCGCGCGCGAGGCAGCGGTCAGGGCGATGTCGATGGCAGTGTGCTCCAGTGGGGTGAGATGTCGACTCAGCATCGTCTCAGTCAGCGCACCGATCAGGTCGCGGCGGCGGGCAGTCACCTGACTCGCCCATTGGGCGTCGTCGACGCCACGTGGCCGGTGGCCCTCGTCGAGTGGATTGAGTCGGTTGGACAGGCCATGGCCGAGTGCGATGGCTTGGCCGCCGACGGCTTTCGCGACTGGTGTGTGTTCGCCCTTGGGGTCGCCCGGGACGTACACGCGTCGCCCGAAGGAGATCGATCGTGCGTACAGGCTCTTGGCGAGGGCTGACTTGCCTGCGCCGACGATGCCGGCGAGCACCACGTTGGGGGCGGTGATCAGGCCGCGGGCGTAGAGGACCCAGGGGTCGTAGACGAACGAGGAGCCGGAGTAGAGGTCGGTGCCGACAAAGACGCCATCGGCGCCGAGTCCGCCTTCGGCGATGAAGGGATACGCCCCAGCTAGGGTTGCGGAGGTGTCCTGGTGGCGGGGGAGCCGGAGCCTGCCAGGAGTCCGGAGAGCCGCACGGCCTGGCTCGCCGGACCGCGGTAGCGGTCGTGTCGCGCGGCGCTCTGCTGCGAGGGCTTCGAATTCGGCCCGCCTCTGTGTGCGTAGCTGGGTCCGGTCTTCAGAAACGAGGTGCTTGGCTAGTTCGCGGCGTCGCTTGCGGTCGCGGCGTGACTCCCGTCCTGGGGAGACCAGCGTGGCTGATTGGAGGCGGTCGGTCATCGCTGGATTCCGGTGCCTGCGATGGCGCGACTGCCGCCGATCGGTTGGTTGAGGGTCGGATCCGGTGGCGCGTACGAGATTCGTGCCTCGTTCTGACATGCACGGTCGATTCCGCTTGCGGCCTGGGTGAGGATCTCGGCAGATCGGTGGACTTCCCAGGAGACCGCGTATGAGGTTGCCCTTCCGCTGCGAGTGCTCTCGGCGACGCGGGCGCGGCCGGGGTCGAGAGCGTCGTGGACTCGGGCAATCTGGTGAAGGGCCTGTGACATCGAGCTGAGTGCGAGCGAGATGTCGCCAAGCAGGTCGTAGAGCTCGCCGGGGTCCTCGATCCTCCGGCTGCTGTGGGCGAGGTGGCGCAGGCTTTCGCGTGCTTGGGCTGCGTGGGTGCTTGAGTCGCTGGTTGGCATGGTGCGTCTCCAGTTCTGATACGGGGCGTTTCAGCGAAGAGGTGCATGTAGGGGACCTTCGGGTGGTCAGCGTGCTGCTATGCGGAGTCGCCGCCGAGTCGGATGATCTCGCCGTTGACGTAGTCGTTGCGGACGACGGCCAGGAAGAAGTCGGCGTATTCGTCGGGGGCGTCGAGCCATGGTGAAAGGACACGCCGGCCGGCTCCTGCCTCGTCTGGGATACGTGGTCAGCATCGGTGTGTCCGTGATCTCGGGCGCGATGGTGCAGACCCTTGATGCTGGGCGCGGCCAGGTCGCGCGCCGAGGCAGGGTCATCGCGACCACTCCCTTTGGGATGCGGCGAGGCGGGCGGCCCGATCCCTCCGTCGAACGCGGCCATGGATGCGGTGTTGATGACGACCCCGCGTTGGCCACCTCATCGGGTGCAGTGGCCGCAATGTGCTGAGCGGCGAGGGTCATGAATTGAGCTGGAGGTCGTCGACCATCGGCTCTTAAGGAGTACTGCTATGAGGACTTCTTCCCGCGCAGCTCGTCAGTGGGATATCGTCGATATGTCATCATCCCTCGACAGATCAGGAGCCCGCTGTGGCGCCGCAAGGTGGGCTCGTTTTCGACGCCCTCGCCGACCCGAGCCGACGCGAGATCCTGCTCGCGCTAGCGGACGGCGAGCTCGCGGTCGGCGACATCGCCGAGCGGGTCCAAGGCGTGGGCCGGACGACGGTGTCCAGCCACCTTCGGGTGCTCCGTATGGCCGGCCTGGTGACCGAGCGTCGTGAAGGCCGTTTCCGTTTCTACAGCATTGACCCGACGCCTGCATCGCAGCTGGTGGGGTTCGTCGCCCAGGTCTACCGGGACTCGCTTGATGAGTTGAGGTCCGACGCCGGGGTGGCTCCGCGGAGCGCAGAAGGGCGCTCTTCCGCTACCGGCTGACAGGGGTCGCCCATGGGCGAGATCATCCTCGCGGACAGGGAACAGCTCCCGTGTCCGCCCGAGCAGGCCTTCGAGGTGATCGCAAGAGGTGGCCTGCCTGGCTGGCGCCTGCCGAGGGGTCAAGCGCTGCGACTCGGTGTGCCGGTGGCCATCCCGTTGACCCTCCCCGCCGCGCTCGGCGGTCAGCGTGTCGAGATCTTGGGGCGCGTCGTCAGTGTCGATCGTCCCCGACGCTTCGTACTTCATCACGACCTCCCCTGGACCGGGCGGGTGTCTGTGAGCGTGCGCCCCGACGCCCCTGGATGCTCCACGGTGCGGATTGCCGTGGAGTTGGATGGAGAGATCTTGGACTGGGCGCGGCGCATGGTGATCACGACGGTTCCTGCCTCCGGTGATGTGTGGCGGCTCGGTTTGATCTTCAGCGGCACGGGTCCCGGCAGCGTGTTCTCGGTCGCGGCACGGAATACCGCGCGGTTGGCGGTCGAGCAGATCAATGCAGACGGTGGTGTGCTGGGTCGTCCGCTGGAGCTGTTGACAGGTGACGATGGCACCCATCCGGGCCTCGGGGCGGCCGAGCTGGTCCGGTTGGCTCACGCGGGGTGCCGGGTGGTGCTGGCCAATGTCACTTCCGCGGTCTTCCAAGCGCTGCGCCCGGTGGCACGCAAGTACGGGGTCTTGATCATCCACACACCGGTGAACGAGGGCGGTGCCGGCGGGGCAGAGCTTCTTCGTCTCGGCGAGCGCCCCGCCGCCCAGGCGGCCGCCGCCATCCCAGCTCTGATGCGTGCGACGAGTGGGTCCCACTTCTACCTGGCGGGCAACGACTACTGCTGGTCCCGGGGCGCCAACCGGGCGGTCCGAAAGGTGGTTGAGCGGTCCGGTGGCTCGGTGGCTGCGGAGGCGTACGCCGAACTGGGGACGACCGACTTCGCCTCGCTCATCGCCTCCATCCGCCGTAGCGGTGCTGATCTCGTCGTCTCTTCGCTCGTCGGTGCCGACGAGGTCGCGTTCGAGCAGCAGATGCACGCCGCTGGTCTACGTCAGGAGGTGGCGACGCTGGCGCTCGTCCTGGACGAGTCGACGCACGAGTTCATCGGGCCGGATGCCAGCGAGGGGCTTTGGACGGCGTTCTCGTACTTCGAGAGCCTCGACTCCGCGGCCAACCATGCGTTCAAAGCCGAGTACCGCCGGCGGTTCGGGTCCGGGGCGGCGCCTGTGTCGAGCATGACCGAGGGGCTCTATGAGGCGGTGCATCTGGTCACCCGGGCAGCCGCAGATGGTGGGTCCTGGGATCCGGGCGTGGTGGGCGAACGGCTTCGTGAGGGAGTGACGTACGACGGTCCGCGGGGGAGGGTCAGCACGTCGTGGCGGGGTGTGCATCAGCCGATCTATCTCGCCACCTCTCAGGGCGGGATACTCCACGTAACCGAGCAGCTCACGCATCTGGCGAGGTGAGCCGTACCTGCTTCCGGCGGCGTCGGAAGGGGAGGGTGAGGTGCTGTTCGAGCAGTTTGGGGAGTGGGGCGCGCCCCGGTCCTCCCGCATGGACCCACGTGGCGATGGCCGCGTTCTCTTTGGGGCGGAGGATGCGTGCGAACCAGACCGGCCGGGCGCCGGAGCGCCGAGCGTCGGCGCCTGGTGAGACGACGATGACGTTGGCCGCGCCGCAGACCCATAGGCAGCCGGTCACGCGGAGCGAGGCGCGGCTTCCGAGACGGTCGCCGAGGTCGGTGACGAGCGCTGCGTGGTTCACGTCCGGATGGACCTCGGTGCTGCCGCAGCAGCAGCCGCGGCAGACGGTGACGGTGCAGCGGTCACCGCCTGCCGCGGATGTGGTGTGCATGCCGGTCGGCCGCTCAGACGGCCACAGGGCTGGGGTTTGCGTCTCGGCGCCGGCTTTGGGCGGTGAGCAGCCGGGTGGTGAGCACGCCGTGTGCAAGGCCGAGGACGCCCCACATGGCCGCGAGTTGCCCGAGCGAGGTGAGGCGGAACTCCCAGATGAGCGCTGCTGGGACCTCGTGCGGGATCGCGCTGTCCACCCGTGGGAACAGCGTGAGCAGGGCGACGGCGCCGGCGACGCCGAGCAGGCAGCCGACGACCCAGCGTGCCTCTGGGCTGACGCCGCGCTCGGCCAGCGAACGGGTGAGCGCGAACACTGCGATCGTGAGCAGGATCGTCAGCAGGATGACCAGAAGGTAGCCGGCCGTGCGCTGGTTTACCGTGTCCGGGTCGCCGACCGCAGGCGGGTTGGCAGGCAGTATCAGCGCCGGTGCGAGGGCGAACGCCGTGAAGCCGAGTACGCCGAGTGCGACCGAGCGGCCGACCTCTGTCGAGCCGGGCAGGCGGTGTCGCACCCGGGTGTAGACCACGGCGAAGGCGAGCCCGAGCAGCGCGGCGACGATGATGACGGTGACTGCGCCGCCGATCTGCTGTTGCAGCCGGGTCACCAGTTCGCCGTGGTCATGCGCTCCCGCGGTCGCCTCGTGAGCATGGCCACCCGAGGTGCCCTTCTCGATGGCGATCGCTGCGTCGATGCGGGGTTCCACTGCCAGCAGGAGGACCGCTGTGGCCGAGAGCCCGGCAGCGGCGCCGGCGGCCAGGCCGGTGAGCATACGGGTGCCCCAGCCCGCCTTCGCCGCGGACATCAGTGGCAGGGCACGCCGAGTGCGTGCCGTCCGTCGTGGGTGACCTCGTGGAGCCAGGTGGCGGCGTCGGCCGAGAGGATGGCGCCGTTCTCCTGGACCAGGAAGTACACGGCGAAGAGGGCGATGGCGGCGACCGCCCAGGCCCAGAGAGGGACGCTGGCGGACTGTGCCGGAGCGAGCGATGTGGTCGAGTTGCTCATGGGATTCTCCTTTGGTCGATGGCTCAGCTGCGAGCAGGGTCGATGGCGATCGGCTCGAGGTGAGCCTCGTGGTGGTTGCGGTTGGCGGGGGTGGCCAGAACCTCTTGGGTGCGCTCCTCGACCGTCGAGGACTCGATGACCCCGGCCTCGCCGAGGACCGTCTCGAGGGCGGTGACCCAGTGCTCGTAGTAGGACCATGACGGGTCCGTGAGGCCCGGGTTCTGGGTCTCCCATTCCTTGATCGAGTCGATGAGTGCTCCCTGGAAGGCGGGCCACCGGTACTCGCCGGCCCTGTGAGCCGCGACCGCCAGTGCGAACGCCCGGATCTCCCACGGCTGCTCGAAGGACAGTTCGCCGGGGCGGCCACCCGGGAGGCCGCAGACCAGTTGCTCGACGACCTGACGGCGTGCGTCGACGGGGAGTGTGTGGAGGTCGGTCATGGTGGGGGTCATGACGCGGCCTTCACCGGGCCGACGCCGATCATGGAGTCGCGGGTGACGAGCTCGGCGAGCTGGTCCTCGGACCAGTCGTCGGTCCCGGCGGGACGTTGGGGCAGGACCCAGTAGCGCATCTCCGAGCTCGAGTCCCAGATCTGGATCTCGGTGGAGTCAGGGACCACGTACCCGAACTCGTCGGCGAGCACCTTGCGCGGCTCTCGTACGATCCGGGCGCGGTAGGCGGGCTCCTTGTACCAGTTCGGCGGGAGACCCAGCACCGGCCACGGATAGCAGGAACAGAGGGTGCACACGATGGCGTGGTGGACGTCGTCGGAGTCCTCCAGAACGACCATGTCCTCGCCTTGGAGGCCACTGATGCCGAGCTCCTTGCACGCCTCGGTGGCATCCTTGAGAAGGCGGGCCTTGAACTCGGGGTCGCTCCACGCCTTGGCGACGACCTTGGCGCCGAGCTGAGGGCCGACCTCGTTCTCGTAGATCTCGACCATCCGGTCGACCATCGAGGTGGTGATGACGCCCTGCTCGATGAGCATCGACTCCAGGGCCTTGACGCGCGCGGAGATCTCCTCCTGGCTGGGGACGAGACTGCTCATGCTGCTGCTCCTTCGGTGGTGGTGACGAGGGTGAGGTAGGGGTCCCATGCGTCGAAGCACACCGTGCCGTTGGCATCGCCGTGGGCGCCCCACAGCTCGGTGGCGTCGAACTTGATCGTGTAGACGTGCTGGGGGTCCTCGCCGAGGTTGTTGCCGGCGGTGTCGGGGTAGATGAAAGAGCCGTGGTGGGAGATGACCGTGCCGACCTTGCCGCGGGTGTAGCCCGCGATGCGGGTGTGGCCGAACGGGACGTCGGTGCTCATCCGGACCGTGTCGCCGACCTTGAAGCGTGGCTCCTTGTCGGTCGGGCGGAGGGCGCTGGCACCTGCGGGCACCACGGCGTTGGCGAAGTCGAGCAGCTCCTGGCTCTGCTCGTGCTCGGGGAGCGGAGCATCCGGGTTTGCCAGGTAGTGCGCGGTTCGGCGGTCCAGTTCGGCGATGTCGAGGTTGCCGGTGCGGGCGCCGTGGTACTCGAAGCTGGCGAGCCAGTGCTCGTAGTAGGGCGCCTTGAGGTAGACCGCGGGATCCATGTTCTCGATGCCGTGGCGGAACGCGTCCACGCCGAACCAGCCGGCACGGAAGAGTGCGGCGAACATGGTGAAGATCGGCTTCTCCCACTCGGCGCGGAAGACCGGTTCCTCCGCCGGCGGATCGATCGGACCGATTCCATCGGTGCCGCCGAGATCGAACACTCCGTTCATGCGTTGCTCCTTACAGTGGTCGGCAGCGGGAAGCCCCCGACTGCGGTTTCCAGGGCCTGCGCGACGCGCAGGACGGTGGCGTCGTCGAACAGCTTGCCGACGATCATCAGGCCGACGGGCAGGCCGTCGGCGAGCCCGGCCGGCACCGAGCACGCGGGGTGGCCGGTGACGTCGAACGGGCAGGTGTTGGCGACCATCTCCAGCGCGCGGCCGAGGATTTCCTCCACCGAGGCGTCCGGGCCGGGGATGACGCTGGCGCGGATCGGGACGGTCGGGAGGACGAGGACGTCGTACGTCGCCAGCGCCTCGTCATAGGCCTCGCGGAGCGACGCCTCCAGGGCGCGTGCCATCGCGTAGTGACGGCCGTACTCCGTGCCGAGGGCGTGCTTGCCCGCGAGTGCGACGAGCTTGACGGTCTCCGAGAACGCGTCGGGATGTTCGCGCCACTGGCGTCCGTAGTGAGCGATCAGCTCGGGGTCGTAGTAGCCCTTCCAGTTCATTCCGTAGCCGTTGCCCTCGACCATCTGGAAGGTGGCACCTTCGACGGAGATCACGTCCCAGATGGCGGCTCCGTGCCGGTGCCAGGGGATCGAGACCTCCTCGGCGACCAGGCCGGCGCCCTCGAGGATGGCGATGGCGTCGCGCACGGTGGCGTCCACCTCCGGCTCGGAGTTCGCCAGCCCGAAGCCCTCGGTGATGACGCCGATGCGCAGACCTGTGGCCGGTTCCTGCAGGGCCGCAAGGTAGTCGACGGAGGTAACCAGGTCGGGCTGTCGAGGGTCGAGACCGTCGGGGCCGGCGAGCACGTTCAGCGCTAGCGCCGCGTCGGCGACGGTGCGGGCGATCGGGCCGAGGTGGTCGATGGACTGTTCGATGGGGAAGGCGCCGGTGTAGGGCACGAGTCCGAAGGTCGGCTTGTGCCCGACCGTGCCGCAGAAGGCCGACGGGATGCGGATCGAGCCGCCCTGGTCGCCGCCGATGGCGACGTCGACCTCCCCGCTGGCGACCAGTGCGCCGCTGCCGCTGGAGGAGCCGCCCGCGGAGCGGGTCGTGTCCCACGGGTTTCGGACCGGGCCGGTCTTCGACGTGTGCGATCCGCCCGAGAAGCAGAGGTCCTCGCACACCGCCTTGCCTGCGATCGTGGCGCCTGCCTCGAGGAGCCTGGCGGCCACGGTGGAGTCGGTCGCCGGGACAAAGCCCTCGACGGTCCTCGACCCGTTCATCATCGGGATGCCTGCAACGGCAGTGTTGTCCTTGATCGCCACACGCCGGCCCGCGAGCGGACCTTCGGGAGCGCCGGTGATCTCGGTCGTGACGTACCAGGCGCCGAGCGGGTTCTCCTCCTCCGAGGGGCGAGTGCACGCCCGCTCGGGGATCACGGGAGCGATCTCGGTGTAGAGCTCCTCCACGACATTCCAGGACTGCAGCAGGCCGGTCGCGGCACCGAGATAGGTCGAGAGATCGGTGGGGTCGATGGCGAGCCGGTTGGCCGTCGCGAGGGCTTCGAAGCCCTGCGCATCTGGCTGGTCGATCGGCATGGGATTCCTCCAAAGGGTGATGCGTCGGGTGGCTGGGAAGTCACCCGGTTGTCCGGAGACTGTGGCCCTGAACACAACGATATGTCAATGGTTGTCGACGTATTGGGGTGAAAAGTCACGCCGACGAAATTCGCAAGGGGCCTCGCTCAGGCGTCGGCCGGGACCTCGGAGTCGCGCATCATCCCCGTGGCCGGGTGGCAGTTGATGTACTCGAAGAGTTGCTGCCGCCCGTCGGAGACCGACACCTCGTGGTAGAGCCGCAGCTTGTCCAGACGGGTGGCGACCTTGAAGAACGTGGTGAAGATCCGCAGGTGGGTGGGGTGGGACTCCGCCCAGCGCTCGAGCCGGTCCAGCGAGGCCCAGTGGCCGATGTTGTAGCTCTCGTCGAGCAGGTTCCCGTCCAGGTCGATGCTCTGCACGAAGCGGTTGCTGTAGCAGCCGACGTCGGCGCCGTTGTCTCGCAGGAAGTCCATGCCCGCCCGCAGGGTCGGCAGGATCTCGTCGAGATAGAGCGCCCGCTCCTCCGCGCCCGCCTCGATCCAGTCCTGGCCCGAGCGGATGAGGGCGATGTTGTCGTGGCCCTGCACCACCACGCGGCCGCCGGCGGCGGGGTCGCCAGAGACGACCGTCAATGAACCGCGGCCCTGCATCCAGTCGGTCTGGGAAAGGGGAAAGCGCTCCCGCATCGAACCCCAGTAGCCATGCTCGTTGATCTCGCCGCTGATCCCGTCCATGACCGCGCCGACGCCGGGCAACTGGTCCTGGAAGGCGTACAGCGTCTCGAACTGGTCAACCCGCGGTGCCACCACCTCACGGAAGTAGCCGAGACCCTCGGCGAGGCGCTCCTCCGAGCTCCACCAGCCAGAGATCTTGTCGGAGAGTAGCCAGCGGCAGTACGCCGCGGGGTCGTTCCAGTAGCCGACAACCATGAGGTTGTGGTGCCCCTGGTTGTCGACGTGGTAGGTGAGGTCGTGGTGGGAGGCGCCGTCGGTGCCCTCGAGGCTGCTGACCAGATGGCGCAACGCGGCGAGCGCGGCGGGACGCTGTGCCTCGTCCCGGAACTGCACACCCAGGTAGGCCATCACGACCTGCTCCACGGTGGCGTCGGCACGCCCGACCCACATCGGGAACGGTGGCTCGTAGCTGTCGGGGACGCGGCGGGACAGGGACCTCGGACAGGTCAGGTGCTGGTCGATCGCGGACTCCATGGCTTCCTCCTGGCGGTGTCGGGTGGGTCGTCGTGACCCCGTGACCGACACTAGGAAGGCAGGCGCATGCCAGCGTAGGACGCGGCTATCCAGCCGTTGACGATGGCTCCACATTCGACCCTGGCAACGCCCCTGACGTCCGGCGCAGCTCCCCGGGCGGCAGGTCGAAGCGCGCCTTGAAGAGCCGACTGAAGTGTGACGGATCGACAAGCCCGCACCGATGGCCGACAGCGGAGACCGGCTCGCCTGGGTTGCGACCGCCCGCCAGCTCTTCGTACGCGGCCTGAAGCCGCCGCTCACGCAGGTACCCGGCCACCGTCCAGCCGTCATCAGCGAAGAGCCGGTGCAGGTAGCTCACCGAGATACTGCAGGCAGCTGCGATGTCGGCAGGGGATAGGTCGGGGTCGCCGAGGTGGTGCTCGATGAAGGATCGGGCAAGCCGGCGATGGATGGCGCCGGAAGGGGTCTGGGCTGCCTCGCCAGGAAGGAGTGCAGCGAGGAACCCGACCAGCGTGTGCTGGAGCGCGAGTTGCCTCTCTGCTGCGTCGCTGATGGCGTGCCGGGCGAGGGCGCGGGCCAGGTCGCGGGCGACAGCAGGCAGCCCTTCGTTGCCGCTGAGGGTGCGGGCCGTGCCGGACCGCACGCTCTGCTCGGATACCGGTAGAAGGCGCTTGGGGAGCAGTGCGATCGTGTAGTCGAGGGCGTTCGGGGTGATGAATCGGAACGGTCGCGAGCTGTCGTAGAAGAGCAGGTCGCCCGGATGCAGTGTCGCGGTGCGTCCATCCTGGTCGACCTGGGTCACACCACGGTTGAGAACCATGAAGTGGAGAACCTCGGGGTCGCTACGGCGGATGTCGGCGGGGCGTCGTTCGAATTCGTGGCCGACGGCCCGGATGCGCCGGACGTGCGTCTCCGCGAGCGACGATCCGGCGATCCGGCCGCCGATGTCGTCACAGGCGGGCCGCACTAGTAGGGGGACGAAGGTGTCGCAGACGTTCGCACGCCAGTAGTCGGCACGCTCGGCCTCGGAGACCTGCTGCGTGTCGATCGCGACGAGCTCCTGCGATGGCATGAAACTCTCCCTCCGGTCTCGGCGCTGGTATGTAACCGTCAACCGTGCGCTTCTCCGAAGCTGCTGTCAACGGTCCTCTGCCCACTCGCGGGAGATTTCACCGTGCCGAAACATGCGGTGCTGGGGTGGCCGGTTGGCCTCAGGCGCCTGCGGGTGTGGATGTGCCGCGCCGGAGGTTGCGGGGTGGGCCGCCGAAGCGGTTACGCACGATGCGCTGAAGTGGGCGGGATCCTTGAGTCCGCATGCGAGGCCGATCGCGGCGACCGACTCGAACCCGTGCGCCGGTTGGGTCCGGCGCCGCAATGCGGCCTGGAGCTGCTCCTCGCGGGATGAGCACGGCAACTTGTCTCGTCCTCGCCGGTGAGAGGCGGTGACCAAGATGTCGCAGGCGGCTGCGGCCGCGATCGGAGAGATGTCTGGGTCGGGGCGGCGTCGCCTGAGCGGGCGAGGGCAACGACGGTGTCTGTTGTTGGTGCGATCCCGGTCGCCAGGGAGCAGTGTGGAGACGGCACTTATGGCCGATTCCTAGAAGGTCGTGTCACGGTCAATGTCGGGACTCTGCGTCCGGCCGAGGAGGGATGCCACCAACGTGGGGTCTCGCAGCCCGCGAGATCTGGGATTGACGTGACGGTCACCGTGACGCGAACTAAGAGCCCGGAGCAGCCCGTAATGTACTGGGTCACACTGTCCGGCACAGGGGAAGAGATCCGGCAGCGAAAGTGTGGGCCTGTTGTCCCCACAGCCGACGTGTTTCACAGGATGCCTGTATGGCTACCTGCTCGAGGGTGGCGATGACGCGTTCAAGCTCGTCTGGGTCGCCGGCCGAGAGTGTCAGGAGGCCGGTGAGACGGAGGAGCCCATGGCCCGCGGTGAGGTCGGCTTCTTGGTGGAGGACGTCGGCGTATTCGGCGGTCTGTTGGGCGTCTTCGATCTGGCCGATGCGTTGGCGTTGGGCGGCGTCAGAGATGTACTCGGTCTTCTTGCGGCGCAGGTCACGGGCGGCGAGATCCGTACGTATCGGCTTGTAGTGGAGCGAGATCGCGCGGCGTACGCCGGTGGTGTGCACGAGCGGAGCGAGGAAGCCGGGGTAGACCTGAGATCTGGGCCACTCGCTGATCCAGAGGACGGCGTGGTGGGCGGAGTCGGAGCGCAGCGAGCTCCAGGATTCGTTGATGGCGATGGGGCCGGCGGTGGCGAGGTCGCGGCCGAGGGTGCCTTGGCGTTCGAGGGCGGTGGCGACGCCGGGGTCGTAGGCGGTGCGGAGTATCAGGGCGAGGTCGCCTGGGGTGAGCCAGTCGCCGGGAGTGAGGTCGGCGGCGCGTAAGGCTGCGGTGAGGGTTGTCATCTCCTGGCGAAGCACGGCTGCTGCGCCTCGGATGCCGTTGCCCGCTGCACGGATGGCTCGCCCGGCGGCTTTCATGTCGAGGGCGATGGAGATCGTGGTGGCGTGGCGTTCGCCGGCGGGTCCTGCTTGGTCGATGAGCTCGGCGTAGGTCTTGGAGGCCCAGGTGTCGTCGTGGGTGCCGTGGCTGTTCCACCAGTTGGCGAGGCCGCGGCCGGAGTCGGGCAGGGTGCGTTCGAGGACTTGGAGAGAGGCGATGCGGCCGGAGCGACAGGTGGTGGCGAGTACGCGGCCCCAACCGGTGACGCGGCGTTGTTGCTCGGTCGGATCGAGGAGCGTGAATGCTGGATGGGTCACGCCGATGATCGCGGTCAGTGTCGCTGCATGCGGGTCATGAATCATGACCGCCCCGGTCTCTTCGTCGTGCCACTGGCGTAGCGAGGCTGCGTCGCCCGGGAGTGCGAGGGTGCCGACTGGGCGCGGGCGGGTGATGCGGCGTCTGAACTCGCGTTGGTCGGTCGCGGTGCGCCAGGCCCAGGTGGCGGTGATCGGGAGCCAGGCCACGATCCGGCGCCCGCCGACGCTGCCCCACGCCAGGGCCGCACACGACACCAGGACTGGCGACGCGATCGCCAGCCCGGCGCTGCCGGCGGTGTAGAGCGCCAAGACGAGGATAAAGGCGCCGGTGCCGAGTACGACGAGCTGGCTCAGGGAGAGGCCAAGGATGATGCCGCGCTTGGGGAGACGGGAGAACTTGACCGGGGTGAGCTCGTACGGCGTCGGGTCGACGCTCATGGCTGGGTCCTGGGCTTCGTGGCTGGTGTCGGATCAACGACGCGCGGCAGCGGCGCCTGCGGCGGCACGTCGGAGGTCAACGGCACAGCGCGGCTCTTTGAGGCACTGCCCTCGGCGGCATCGCTTTCGTTCTGGGCAGCGGAGGCGACGTACGTACCTGCCTTCGGGCCGGCGGTGGCGCTCCCCTTCGCGACTTGGATGCCGGCCGCTGTACCGGCTGCCACCGGCATCGCGGAGTTCGCCGCGGCGGTCCCTCCCTGCGTACCGGTTGTCGTCACTGCGCCGCCGGTCGGCGCGGTTGGAGAGGGGGTTTGTTGCGGCGTATTCCCTTGGTTGTTTCCGACGCCGAGGACCTTCTGCGGTTGCGGGAAGGGTTGGCGGATAGGGAGGGGGAGTGGGCGGTTGAGGGCGTGTTTGGTCTCTTGCTCGGCGGACATGGCGTGGTACATGTCGAAGCCCATGAAGTTGATGGCCTTGTAGGTCAGGTAGGGCGCGAAGCCGGCGATGAGGAGGAGTACGACGCCGGAGAGTGGCTCCGAGAGACTGGTCAGGTCGGCGTTGATGGGTGCGGAGACCTGGCTGGTGGCGAGTAGGAAGATCACCACGACGACGAGCTTGGACAGGATCAGGGCGATCACGAACGATGCCCAGCGGGAAACCCAGGTGCGGGTGTGGTCCCAGGAGGCGCCGGCCAGGGCGAAGGGGGCGAGAACGACCGCGACCAGGAGCAGGGCTTTGCGGGCCAGCAGGCTGAGCCAGACCAGGAAGGTGGCGCCGATGAAGAGGCCGGCCATGATGATGGTGAGGATGATCCCGACGCTTGGGTTCTTCGTGCTGATCGCGCCGACCGAGGCGGCGAGGACGGCCATCTCCTCGCCCATCTGATCCATGTTGGTGCCCGCTGCATGGACGATGCCGTGGGCGAGCTGGTCGGTGATCTCGAGCGCGGTGGCGAGGAGACCGACGGCGAGGAAGGACCCGATGACCGACTTGGCCAGGCCGAGGATCGCACGGGTCAGGGCTGCGGGTTCGCGTCGGATCAGTCCGGTCACGACCTGGAGCAGGAAGAAGCCGAGCATGACCACGATCGCGATGCCGAAGACGATGTTGTAGATCCGGGTGAAGTGGCCGGTGGTTAGGTCGACCATGGTGGTGTCGTCGATGATGGTCCAGGTCGTCTCGATCAGTGCCGTCGCGGTGGCGGCCAGGGCGTCGGCGAGCCATTGGAACGGCAGCGTTGCCACATTCACGGCCTGCTCGCCGGCGGTGTTGCAGACCTCGCTGATGCCGGGTACGTCGCACACACTCATCGCTCACACCGACCGTCCGACGTTCCAGAAGAAGTTGATCAGCGTCACGCTGGCGCCGGTGACGATCGCTGCGCCTAGGGCGACTAGGACGCCGATCTTGCCTCTGCCGGCGAGGTGGGGGTTGCTTGAGTTCGCGCCCAGTGCCCAGATGATTGCGGCGACGAGTAGGGCCAGGACCGAGAGGATCAGGGCAACTGTCATCATTGCGCCGACGATCTCGCGGAGCTGAGCGATGCCGGGAAGTCCGTTGGTGTTGGGCGTGACGTTGACGCCAGCGGCGAGGGTCGTAGGTGCGTGAGGTGGGTGGCTCATCACACGTCCTTCGAGTAGGTGTAGTTGACCTCCATTAGGTGGGCGGGCCGCGCCAAGGCTCTTCGGGTTATCGGCATGGCGACCGTTCGTTGTAGACACTGTGAAGAGTTCGCACGGCGGATCCCGTAGACCGGACCTGCGCATCCGCCGGGAGCTCGGTATCCCTGATTCCCTCTGCCGGCGGTCGACCTCGCCTCGATGCACGCTTCCGCCTGAAAATCCGGCGCATCGCGACTAGCGTCTGATCCAAGCGAGTGTTCGTGGGGAGGACAACAACCGTGGGCTTCGTTGCGCGGAAGAGTTTCAAGGTGATGCCGGGCGTCCGGATGACCGTTAGCAAGTCCGGGCTGAGCGCCTCGGCCGGCGTGCGGGGCGCACGCGTCTCGGTCAACAGCACAGGCCATGTCCGAGGCACTGCCAGCGTCCCGGGGACCGGTATGTACTACACACAGCGGCTCGACTCAGGGGCTCAACGCACCGCGACCTCGCGACCGCAGGCTGCAGCAGTTCCTGCGCCGCGACCGCCGGCGAAGCCTGGTCTGGGGGCGCCCAAGTGGGAGAAGGAGCTCTACAAGGCCATCGAGGCAAACCGGATGCAGGACCTCGCGAGAATCGCCCGGGCCTACCCGGTTGCAGCGCCTCTCATCGGGGCCCTGGACGGCCTGAACGCGATGAGCACGGACGACAACGCTCGGGCGCGCGAGATCCTGCGTTGGGTCTGGTCGACCCCGATCAGACCGGAGGACGAGGCATTCGTACGCACCTACCTGCACACTAGTAACGTCACCATCAACATCGCGAACGGGGTCTCCGGGATGTTCCCGATCAGCCGAGACGCCGTGGGCATGGCGCTGGTCGAACTTGAGCAGGAAGCAGGAGACCTGGACGCAGCCATAGCCATGGCCGAGCAGCTCGACCCCTCGGTGTTCGCCGCTGTCTCCCTGTGCGAGCTCTACCTCGCGGCCCGGATGAACGACGAGGTCATCGCAACGACCAACCGGCTCACCAACGACGACGACCCCACCTGTCTTCTGATCGCCTACCGAGGTGTGGCGCTGCGAGAGCAGGGCAACCTGACGGCCGCACGCGAAGCGTTCAAAGAGGCGCTCAAGTCGAAGAGCCGCGACGCCGCGATCAGACATTTCGCTCTGGTCGAGCGCGCCAAGACCCAAGCACTCGACGGTAAGAAGGGGATGGCTCGAAAGGACCTCGAGCGAGTGCTGGCCGAGGACGCATCCTTCCCGGGCGTACGCGAACTACTTGACGAACTCGACGCGACCAACTCCCCAGGCACGACTGGCTCCACCTCCGATGAACCACCGAGCTCGGCGCCCGTGGGTGGCGGCGTCGAGGTGGAGTTGCCACGCCCGCCGGCCCCAACGGAGGTACCGCCGCCACCGCCGGCAGGGCAGGTACCTGCGTCATCGCCACCTCCACCGCCGCCCACCGCGGCAGTACCGCCGCCACCAACACCACCACCAGCTGCGGCAGCACCACAGGCACCCACGCAGAGCAATGTGACCCCGCGACCTCCAAGCCCACTCCTGCGCCTGGACGGTTACGGCAGCGAGGCCGAGTTCGACGGTCAGAACCTGACAGTTCGGGCCAAGGGCGGGGCAAGTGCCATCGCGCTCTTCGGGACCTCGAAGCAGAGGGAAGTGACGATCCCGCGGACCCGGATCTGGTCGGTGAAGTTCGCCGAGGCCTCCCGCATGATCAACGGCAGGCTCGACCTCACCGCCGACGACGGCACGCGGTACCAACTGCACTTCCGATGGGGCCAACGCAACCAGCCTTGGCGCGACCTGGCCGAGATGCTCAACCCGAACAGCTAGCCCCCGCCGACACCCAGACGATCAACATCCTGGGATGCGGATTGGTTGTCCTTACTACTAGCACGTCGACTTCGGCGAGATATCCGATGGCCGCTTCACGGCCGATTAACGGGTCAGTCCATTCGTTCCGGGTCCGCTGGACTCGGAACGTGTCGATGTGTCCGCGGTCAACGGTGAGGCCGGCGAGCTCGTCGTGCGGGGCAGCGCGTCACTCGCGTCAAGAGTTAGGATCGCGAGCTCCTCGCCGTTCATGTACGCGGCTTCGCTCACCCAGATCGGGAACATCCGCCTGCTCTCAGGGTCGGCGCCCGGGTTCGCCATCGTGTGCTGGTACCCCTCTCCGGCGGCGGTCATGAAGCTGATCAGGGTCGACAGCGCTGCGTGTACGTCGATCTCGGAGCCAACTCCGGACTCGAGGTCGGTGCGTTCGCAAGCAGTGTGGGAGGGGTCGCTGTCGGCGATGCGATATCCGTAAGCACGACGCGTTCTGCCATCGTCGTCGCGGCGGTCCTCGCAGTACCAGACATCGATTCGGAGTGAGCCGACCGTCACGGTCGCCAGCGGATTCTCATGGGAGTACATGGGCATCAGGTGCGCTGTCCGGGCCTGGCATAGCGGTCGGACATCCGTTCGCGGACCTAGCCGCGTCCGGTAGGTCTTGGGAACCGTTGAGCCAGCTGGTGGGGTATGTCGAATGGCCGTTGAGTCGGATCTCGAAGTGGAGATGGGGCCCGAGGGACTTGCCGTCGGAGCCGACGTCGGCGATGTGTTGGCCAGCGGCGACGCGGTCGCCGATGCGTACGTGGATGCCGTTGCCGTACATGTGGGCGTAGCCGGAGGTGACCTTGCGTCCGCGGATGGTGTGGTCGATAAGGATGAGGTGGGCGTAGCCGGAGGGGTGTGCGCCTGCGTAGGTCACGGTGCCGTCGCCGATTGCGAGGATCGGGGTGCCGAGTGGGGCTGCGTAGTCGTTGCCGGTATGGAGGGAGTTAGCGCCGGTGACAGGATCGATGCGCCATCCGTAGGGACTGGTCGCGTTCCAGGTGCCTTTGGGGAGAGGGAACACGATCCTGCTCGTCTCAGGGACCTTCGACGGCTGGCCCTTCGTGCGGCTGGCGAGGGCGTTGATGATCGCATCGGCGACGGGTTCGAACTGGGCGTACCGATCAGGGAACGCGGAAACCTCGACCGCCTGTGCGGCCACCCCCGGCGCGAGCTGTCGCCAGCCGGGGATGTCGAGCAGTCCGCGCGGTGAGCCGTGGTTTGGACCGTTGTCCCCACCGAAGAATGCGCGGGCTTGGTAGGTCGAGTTCATGAGTTGGGCGACGGTGCCCCAGCCGGCGAGTGGTCGCATCTGGAAGAGGCCGAGTGAGTCGTGGTCGCCGCCGTTGCCGTCGTTGGGGAAGCGGGTGGATTCGGGCCAGGCGCTGGTGTTGGTCAGCATCTGCAGGCTCGACTCGGTCAGGGCCGCCATGAGGGCGATGCGTACGCCTTCACGGCCGATGCCGGGTGTGCGGCTGCCGATGGTGGCGATCGTTGCGGCATGGGTGAGCTGGGTGCGGTCGAGAGTGATCGTGATGCCGTTGGCTGTGCGCGTAGTGAGGTGATCGGGTACGTCGCCGACCTCAATCGAACCGCCGCAGCTGCTGCTCGGCAGAGCTACCGCTTGCACGACGATTGCGACGCTCGAGAGGCAGGCGACGGGGGAGAGGAGCAAGGCCACGAAGATGGCGGCGACGACTGCGAGGCGCATCTGGTTGCTCGCTCATCGCAGCGGGTTGTTGAGCTGGGAGATGCGGAGCAGCCGGCAGGTGTCGTACGTCGGTTTGCAGGTCATGAAGATGGTGAAGGCCACGTCGTCGACCGTCTTTGCGGTCTCGCCTTGCCAGATGCCGGAGCGGCGTCGGAGGCCGGTGATCGTGTAGGCGGTGGTGCCAGCGGCGATGTCGGGGCTCTTTGCGTTGTCCTGTGCGCTGTTCCAGTCGCGGGGGACTTCGTAGGAGGTGATGTCGATCCATTGCCGGGTCTCGTACGTCTTCAGGTCTTCCCAGGATTCGGGTGATGGCAGGTACGTCGTCAGGTCCGTTGCCAGGCCGGCGGACTCCTCGCCGCTGGGGTCGGCGACGGCGAGCAAGCGTCCGGTGTACTCGTTGAGCGGCGTCGACTCGGTCGTGTCCCAGGCGAAGAGGACCCGGGCCACCGAGACCGCGAAGGCTGCTGGGTCGCTGGTGTCGACGACCTGGCCCGCCGGCGCTACTTCCGTCGAGGATTTGGCTGAGGTGTCCCGCGAGACCGCTGAAGGACGCGGTTGCGGTGCTGAGTCGCTCCCGTCGCCAGCGATGGCAAGAGCTGTTCCTGCGCAACCCAACGTGACAGCGGCGGCCACGGCAGCGAGCGCGGTCTTGTTGCGGGTGAGGTTGGCGAGGTGGGGAGCGAGCATTGCAGCCTCCTGGCAGTCCGAGCGGTCTGCGAAGAGGTGTTCCGAGTGTCCCGCCGCCGAGGCGATGCGGCTGCTTTGACCGTTAGGAGGTCAGGGTCGCGATGGGGTCGCTGCGCGGATGAGTTCGCGTGCGTCGTTGCCGTACACGGCACTGTTCTTGAGTATGTCGAACATGCGTGTGTAGAGGTGAATCTCTTGAGGCTGTGTGACCTCGATGCTGGCCGTGGGAGTTTCGAGGGCGACGAGGGCGTCGTCGAAGATCCAGAAGCCGGCCGAGGCGACGGCCTGACGTTCGCTCATCAGCGGGATGACGCCGAGGGAGATGTTGGGCCGGGTGCTGATCTCGATGAGATGCTCGAGTTGGTCGGCTTGGGTCTCGGCGGTTCCGAACCAGGTACGTAGTGCTTGTTCCTCTATCAACACGGAGAAGCGTTTGCGTGACTGGTTGAGGACCTTCTGCCTTTGGATGCGGATGGCGACGGCCTCGTCTACGTCGTTGGGGGTGTTGAGGAAGTCGATCCAGAACTCCAGCATCGCGGCGGCGTAGTCGCTGGTCTGGAAGAGTCCGGGGATGACGTTGTGCTCGTAGATGCGGAAGACCGTGGTCTGGTCATAGCGGCTGAGGGTGTGGGCTCCCAGGACTCGTTTCATGCCGGCGCGACTTTGGCGTCGGTACTCGAGGTAGGCCGACTCGACGGCACGTAGTGTCGCGATCAGGTCCGCGGTCTGAGTCTGAGCTCCGCATGCGCTGCACCAGTCGCGGATGTCTTGGTCGGTGGGGGATTGGACGCCGTTCTCGATCTTGCTGATGCGTGTGTAGTGCTGGGCGGTCAGCTCGGCAAGCGCTCGGGCGGTGAGGCCGGCGTCCTTGCGGATGTCGCGTAGCCGTTGGCCGAGCGCTTGCCGAGCTTGTTTGGCTGCTGAGCTAGACAGGTTGGTAGTCACGGTGAGGGATGGCGTACTTCCAGACGTTCTCGAACGCCGTTCGGCACAGTTCGATGTCGTGCTGGTCGGTGGAGGTGACCTTGTCGATGCCGAGCCCGTTGCCGGTGTAGATGAGGAAGACCACCAGCTCGTTGTCGAACAGGTAGAAGTCGTTGCCGGGGATCGCGACCGACGACACCGTGCGACGTGGCACCCAGCGGATGTCCTCGCCGGCATCGACCATCGGCTGGGCGATGCTGTGGGACCAGTGCTGGTAGTCGCTCAACGGCTCCGAGACGATCCGGGCGCGACGCACGGTCTTCCCAGCGTTGGTGTGTTTTTTGAGGGTGATGCACCAGTCGTTGAGCCAGGCCAGGTCGTCGTGCTCCCCGGCGTCCCACTTGGCCATGTAGGGGAGCTCGACTGCGGTGCCATAGGCGTCGCGGGTCTCTAAGTGGACGGAACTGTCGGCGAAGTTGCGAAGCAGGTCGTCGAACTCGTCATCGGTTATCGAAGCCACTGTCTCCCTGTCCAAAGAACTGAAGCATCCTGTCGGGGATCTCGACGCAGGTCTCGCCTTCGGGGATGTTCATCTGGGCGAGTGCGTCGGTGTCGTCGACGACCCATCCCTGGACAACCCATGATCCCGTCTCCGTGCGGTAGATCGTCGGTGACCCCGTCGGGTTCGACTCCGGGTCCTTGCCGATGAACGTTAACTGCATGGTCTTCCCACCTGCCTGATTTGGTTGCGATCTGTTGCTCGATCTCTTCCATCTTCGGGGCGCGCTCAGGGGGCGTCAATACATCTCGACTCGCAACATTTCGCAACATTCTTCCAATGCGTGTCCCCCAGACTTAGCGTCATCGGACATGACGTACGCGATGCGGGGCGCCGAGAATCCGACCATCCAGCGCGGCGAGTTGGTCGCTCGCCGGGCAGGTCGTCCACGCGTCCTGGCCCAGATATCCGGTGGTCGGCGGTCGTGGTTGGAGCCGCGGGAGGAGATCCTCGACATCGCCGCGGGCCTGTTCGTGGACCGCGGCTTCGCCGCGACGTCGACCCGGGACATCGCCGAGGCGGTCGGGATCAGGCAGGCCTCGATCTACTACCACTTCCCTTCTGGGAAGGAGGAGATCCTCGGTGAGCTGCTTCAGCGTTCGATCCGGCCGACGCTGGACAGGATCGAGAAGATCGAGATCCTCGGCGCCGAGACCGGCGCCGGGACTGAGGTGCTGCTGTATCTGCTGGTGGTGCTCGACGTGCGTACGCTCGCTGCCGCGCCACGCAACGCCGGGGTGCTGAGCAGGCTGCCGGAGGTGCAGCGCAGGGAGGTCTTCGGGCCGTTCGGGTCAGCGCGTAAGGAGCTCCAGGCGGCGTACGCACGGTTGGGTGGACAGGTCGCGGCTTCTCGCCCGAGTACGGCTTTGATCCCGGAGGGCAATCTGCTCGGCATGTTGCTGCTCCAGTTGGTCGAGGTCGTCATCGGAATGCGCTCCGACGGGCACCGGATCAGCCAGATCATCGAGGGCGTGGTCGCCGCGTCGTGCCTGCGGGTCTGTCTGGCCGACCAAGAACGAATCGACGAGGCCGCCTCGCGAGCGGCCGATCTGATCGGGGTCTTCGAGTAGACCCGATCCCATGAACCGGTCGCCGGCCCACTCACAAACTGGCGGGGGTGGGTCGGCGCCTGCAACCCCGGTGGCGCGATAGTCATGCGGACTCGTGGGTTGCTCGGCGCGTGGCACCCAGGCGGTCGCGGAAGGCGACGGATTCCGAGATCACTCGGTCGAAGCGGGCGCACTCATCGTCGGTGAGTTCGCGAGCGAGCTCGTTCAGGTTGTAGTGAGCGGTCCAGCCTTCGAGCTCGGCCCAGGTGAGGAGGAAGGACCGGAGGGTGCGGTACCGCGGCGATGTGTCAGGGCGATCCCGGCTTGACGATGGCTCGGGTGGTGTCTTAGTGCCCCGGCGCGCCTTGGTCTGCTTGACCCGCTCCATCGCTTCGGTAGCGAGGCGGTCGAGGTTGTCGTCCTCGGCGGATGGATGGGCCGCCAGTTCAATGGCCGCTTGGACCTTTCGGTAGGCAGGCTCGACGGGGCTGCCGGACTCGACGGCCGCCAGCTCAGCCGTGGCCAGCTCGCGGACGGTTGGTGGCTGGAACGAGTCGGCAGCGACGGCCTGGAGGAACTTGATGTGGTCTAGCCGTTGGTAGGAGCCGGATCCGGTGACCATCTTGGCGGCCTGGTAGCGGGACTCGCGGGAGTTAGGTAACGGTTCCGGTGAGTCACCGGAACCGTTGACTCCGGCCGAAGAGGCCCTGCTGTCCACGTCGTCGGCGCCGAATCGGCTGGCCTCTTGGCGGCGTTGGGCTTCCTCGGCGTAAAGGGCCTTGAGCTCGGTGTAGAGGTCGGCTTGTTCGGTGGGAGAGAGGGGCTTGTGGAGGCTGTTCTCGTCTTGTTGGGCGAGGAGCTCGGTGAGGCGGTTGGAGATGCCGGAGCGGATCCAGACCTTGACGGTGCGCCAACCGAGGCGGCGCACGGCTTCGAGGCGGCGGTGGCCGCAGACGAGGACGCCGTCGGGAGTGATGGTGATCGGCTGGAGCATGCCGATCTCGTTGATGGAGTGAGCGAGCTCGTCGACGTCGCCGAGGTCCTTGCGGTGGCGTACGCCGACGGTGATCGCATCGAGGGTGCGTTCGGTGTGGGTCTCAGGAGACATCGGCAAGCAACCTCTCCAGGCGCGGGTGGGGGTCGACGGTGGGCGCCGATGCAGAGATGGCGTGGACGAGGTCGTCCTCGTCGAGCAGATCGGCCGGTGTCTCGCCGAGCAGGAAGCGATACCAGATCCCGTGACCGCGCCGGGTGTGCTCGTGCTCGGGGCGAGGGTTGCCGAGCACTGTGGTGAGCAGGGTCGTCCAGCTGGACTGGGTGAGGTCGAGCGTGTGCAGCGCGAGCCGGTCCTTGCGCAGCCCTTCGTGTGTGGTGGCGCGGTTGCCGGAGTCCATGAGCCGTGAGGAGACGTAGGTGATCGCGTGTCGGACGGCATGTTCGGGCCAACCCAGTGCGGTGAAGAGCCTCACGGTCATCTCGAATGCGTCGTGCATGGTCACCTGTGGCGCTTCTGGAACCTCCAGATCGAGGTTGTCCACCTCGGGCTGGACGTGGAAGGCGGGGTGGTAGTCGAGCAGGGAGGTTTCGTGATCGCCGAACCGATCGGCGTCGTGATGGGCGGAGACCTCTGCGCGGCGGGCCTGGTGGGTGGAGCACAGGAGCCCGTTTGCGCGCTCGTCGTAGATGAGGGCGACCTGAACGGCTCGAGTGGTGACGGCCCAAGGGTCGTGGGCCTTGCGGACTGCATCGGTGCGAAGCACGTTGAAGGCCGCGTATGCCGCATCGTCTGGTTCGAGGCCGTGCTTGGTCGCGAGACTGGCGTACTTGTCAGTGGCGTACCGCATCAGTGCTCCCGCGTCAGGGTCGTGACGCCATGCGTCGGGGCCGGCGTAGTGCAGTTCGGTGAGGAGCATCCGAAGGCCGGTGGCGGTGGTGAAGTCCAGGCTCATAGCGAGATCCCTCCCGGGCGGTGGGTGATCGACGGTGGCTCGGAGGCTGCGATCGCGGTCCTTGTGGTCCGTGCCCGAGGCGCGTGCGGTCGGATTGGGTGCTTGGCACGGCGTACGAGTTCGGCCTTGAGGTCCAGTCCCCGTCCGATGACCCGGCCGGCGATCATGGTGGGAAGGTCGCTGGGACGTACCCAGGCGATGCCGTTCTTCGAGATCTGAATCGGGCCCGACTGGGCCTGACCTTGGGACGGGTCTCGGTGCACCGCCAGTGGTGTCGGCTCAGTGCCGTGGTCCTTGGTGTCGTGGATAGGTTCGGTACTCACATCGCCACCCCCTCAGGTCTCGTAGGGCCCGGGCGGCTCCCGGGGGTGTCGCTCGGTCCGAGCCGGCTGGCGATTCTGTAGGCCGACTTGATCGTCCGGAACGCTTCGGCGTCAGGGAGCCCAACCAACTGTGCTGCATCGCCGAGGAGTTGGGAGGTCTGGGAGAAGTCGTGGCCGGCCTCGGCCATCCGGCAGGCAGCCCAGAAGAGACCGCCGTTACGAGCGCCCTCAGGTCGCTTCGCGACCCACGACGCAAGGCGATCGGGAGAAGACCCTGCGCCCGGCATGCTCGTAGGCGATCCGCTTCGAGGCGGCGGCGGTTTGGGTGGGGCGAGGACATGGTTGAGCTCGACAGAGTCGACGGTCCCGGCGTCTCGCCCGAAGGTCACCAGCGAGTACCGCCGGGTGATCCCGTCCGGGTTCGCCACCGCTGATGGCGGTGCAACGATGTAGCCGCCATCGCCACGGAAGTCGATGTGCCTGGAGGGGACGGACCAACATGGCTGTTCGACGCCGGGAGTGGCTGCGAAGTAGGCGTGCATGCCACCCGACGGCGTACGCACCAGCCAGGCCCATCGCTGCGTGAGTCCCATCTCGGTGACTCGGGAGAAGGCTCGGAAGCCATCGCCGCCGCGGTGTACGTCGACATCAACCACGACCAACCCTGAGGCGCTTCCGGTTGGGATACCGATGTTCGCCTGCGGCATCCGTGACCACCATTGGTGGACCTGACGCGGCTCGTTCGAGGCGGAGTGGAATCCATGCGCTGTTAGCGGTTCCTTCCCGCCACTAGCGCACGGGAAGACGGGTACGCCCGCCAGCGCGAGCGTCAGGGCAGCGCTCGGGACATCGCTGCGACGTGAGGCATCGCGGATCGCGGTGGTCACCCGGAGAGACGGGCGATTCTTCGAGTTGTCCATGATCTCGACTGTCGTCCACCAGGTTGCCTGGTTTGTTACGACGTTGGACTCAGGCTCGTCTTGGTGGAGAGGGAGCAATAACTGTTCGCCCAGTTCAGAGGGATGCTCCCTGGAAATTCGAGAACGTCGTCGAGGATGGAACTCAGGCACTGACGGGCTGCTCTGCAGATCAGTGGCCGCGAGCCGGACGCATGGATGCTCCTTTCTCATCCAGTCCTTCCTCCCGCAACGCGATCCCATCCCTTCACCAAAACTGGGAAGAGTGGCGGGAACGTGTCCGCGGCATCGCCAGACGTACTAGCCTCCAGGCCGTACTGGGCGTGAGAGGTGAGTGCCATTCGGTTTCGCGTAGTTGGTAGTGTCGCTGAGGGTGGATCGTCTACGGATACGGTCTACCTTGTTCGCGCGAGTTGGGACGATTGGTTCTCGTTCCAGACGCTGTTCAACGCGTACTACGTTGACATCGATGGTGAACGCCACCGGATTGGTGGTACCAAGATCGGGCAACGGGGGCTGAAAGCGGCGCGCGACACGGAGTCGCCTCGGAGCGGGTACAGGGTTCCGGAACCGTCATCGCGGTTCAGCGAGCTGACGAGCGACTTCTTCTCACTTGGTCAAGATCCAAGCTACTACGAAGCGTTGACCAAGATCGGAAATTCTTTCCGGGAAGAGTACCTACGCCGCGTACGTGACCTAGCCTTCGATCCCGAATGGCTGGATGCGGTGAAAGATGAACCTGTTACGCGCATTTCGCTGCTTCGAGAGATTCCAATCTCGACGATCCGAGACCAGTTCGCGCGGTTGGCCCGTGGTGGTGCTCGTTTGACTCGCTTCGACCTTCATTTCGAATACGTTCACCCTGAGTCCAAGGCCGAACCCGTCAATGTCACATTCGCCGTTGACCCTGCATCCAAACTGCCGAGCAACATCCACGTCATCATCGGGCGTAACGGAGTGGGCAAGAGCAGCTTCTTAAATTCCTTCGCGGAGGCAATGATCCGGGATTCAGTGGAGATGCAGCGCATCGAGCCTGGTGTGACGCGGGTCGCCAACTTGGTCCAGGTGTCATTTAGTGCCTTCGACGCCTTTGACCCGCTCGTGGTTCCTAAGAATCGATCGGATGAGTTCAAGTACCACTTCGTTGGCCTCCGGAAGACGACAGGCAAGGACGAGGCGCCAACCCCGAAGACTGCGGCCGGCCTGTCTGCTGAGATGACGCGCTCGGCGAAGGTCTGCCTCATCGGTGCTCGGCGGCAACGCTTACTGCGCGCGCTGCAACTGCTTGAGGGTGACCCACTCTTTGCCGAAGCCGAACTCCCTGCGCTGTTTGAGGACGCGACGGAAGATGGCGACGGGCTGGAGGAACTACCACGCAAGTTCAGGCGGTTGAGTTCAGGACACAAGATCGTACTACTCACCGTCACGCGCCTCGTAGAGACGGTCGAGGAGAAGAGTCTTGTTCTCCTCGATGAACCGGAGGCGCACCTCCACCCCCCGCTCTTGTCGGCGTTTGTGCGAGCGTTGAGCGACCTCCTTACGAACCGCAACGGGATCGGCATCATCGCGACTCACTCGCCCGTTGTTCTTCAAGAAGTCCCGAGGACCTGTGCCTGGAAACTTCAGCGATACGGCTTCGCCATGCGGGCAGACCGCCCGCAAATCGAGACGTTCGGCGAGAACGTCGGCACACTTACAGACGAGATCTTCGGGCTCGAGGTCACTGCGACTGGTTTTCACCGCATGCTCTCGGAGGCGGCGTCGACTGGCCGTCCGTACGAGCAGATCGTGAGTGACCTCGATGGACAGCTTGGAACTGAAGGAAGAGCGATTCTCCGCTCGATGACCCGCGCGCTGAGTGAGCCTCGCGATGTGGCCGACTGACCCGCCTCAGGTCACCGCCGATGACGCGGCGAAGGCGTGTGCTGCAGGTATCCGCGATAAGGCGCTACGCGACGCGGTGACGGCAGCCCGCCAGGACTTTTCGGCCAACAGCATCAGGTTTCAGGCCGTCGCGGCCATCGACGAACTGCACACTGTAGTCTCGGGTGACTATGCAGTGACCAACCTGAGTAAGGCAGAACTCACAGACCTGTATAGTAAGCAGATTGCTCGGTCCAACAGTCCCGCCCGTAAGGCGATTTACGAGGTTCTGCTAGGCGCAGCCCCAATGGGCCGATGCGTCTACTGCCGTGAAGGGGATCCAAGAACCCTGGACCACTACGTTCCCAAGGCACTGGTGCCGGGGCTGGCCATTGATCCGTGGAACTTGGTGCCAGCTTGCCGCGACTGCAACATGCAACTTGGTGATGGCTACAGCGGCGAGGCCCAAGAGCAGTTTTTACACCCGTACTTCCTTGGCCCACTTGGTCGATGGCTGCGCGCTGAGGTAGTGCAGACTACGCCGCCAGACCTGAGATTCCATGCAGATCCGGACGCTGGGCTGTCGACGGAGGTCGCGACTAGGATTGTGTACCAATTCAATCGTCTAAAGTTGGGAAGTCGTTACAGCAAGCGGTGCGCCACAGAGGTAACTGGACTCGGACGCATTTTGCCCTCTCGGTTCGACGGTTGCGCTCCATGCGAAGTGCGCGACTTTCTGAAGGAACAAGCAGAGATCGGGTTTGCAGACGACGACAACGATCGACGCGCGGTCATGTTCGAGGCGTTGGCGGCCAGCGACTGGTACTGCGAGGGTGGCTACCTAACGCCGGTTACGCGACCGCCGACGCCCTGACGGTGCCTTACGGTTCATCTTTGACCATCCACCAAACTGAAACAATGAGGTGCCACCGCTCGTTGCTCTGGGCCGCTGGGCGGACACTCCCGATGATTGTGTGTTGATCCTGCCGTTGCAATTAGCCCTGCGCTCGGGCCGGCCGAAGGCAACGGCGTGAGGAACAAATGCTAGGGCCCCAGTTACCCAGTTGCACGCTTGGAGCGGGCTGGAGGCTCAACGGGGCCGTCGCCGTCGTCACGGTTGTAGATGTGTTCTGCGGTGTGTTCCGCTGCAAGTCTCGAGTGGCCTGTGGCTGAGAGGACTCGCGAGAAGTCGAGACGTGGGACGTCGTCGTACGGCGCTGCTTTGGAGGCGATCTCGGCTGCTTCGCGAGCGATGTCGTGCTGACTGTCGGTCAGTGCCCGGTTCACGACCAGGTGAGCGGTGTCGACGATCATCGATACCGCGATGTGGTCGTGGCGTTGGCCGTCGAGCAGCCAGGACCAGCCGTTGTCGCGCAGCCGTGAGAATGGTTCGCCGGAGACCAGGCGGAGGGCTTGGTGCAGGTCGGTGATGCCGTCTGCGCCGCGGGCTTGGCCGCGGGTTCGGAGGCGGCGGAAGAGGTCGAGGTCGACGAGGATGTCTTCGGCTTGGTAGGCGGGGTAGCCGAGTCGCTGAGAAGCGGGTGTTTTGCGTGCGTCCTGGAGATGGTCCTTGCCGGTACGTGGGTTCTTGCCCAACCAGTTACGCAGTTTGCCCAGATCGATGGTCAGGCGACTGCGGCTGATTCCAATGGCGTCGAGGAACTCGTCGGTGCGTACGCCATCAGGGTGCAGGGTGAGATAGGCGAGAAGCTCGGCGAAGTATGGCCGACGGGCTGGCGGCACGGCGCCGCACGCGCGTAGGTGGACGGGTCCCAGGAGGGTGAGTTTCGGGAGGCGCGGGTGGAGCGAGAGCCACTCCGCAACGTCGGCGTCGAGCATTGGGTCCAGGGTCGTGACGGTGTCGCGAGTCGCATTATCGACGACTGGAGCCAGATGATTTACGTCGTCTGCGGTGGTGGCGCATTGGGCGACGTACGTGTCGGTCGGCTCGGGCAGCAACGAGTCTTGGCCCGCCGGCTCCTGGTCGGAGGAAGGGCGCTCGTGGACGTACTCCGGGCGCAGCGCGCCGGCCGCGTCGATGAGCGCTTCCATGCCGGCGGTCGCCGCCTCGTTCTGTGGCATAGGTCGGGTCTGCGCTTCGCGGGTCGCCTCGACGATGGCGGTACAGGTGGAGGCTTCTTCAGCGGTGAGGCCAGCCGCGGTAAGGCGTAGGTCATGGAGTGCCGGATGGGCGAGGGTGAGGTGGCCGTCAGCGGTGATGGTAATCGTGACGGCGTCGAGGTCGGGGAGGGCGTCGAGAATGACGACCGCGACTCCGGAGCGGTCGTGGTCGGCGGTGATGGTCGTGGTGATCGCGCGCAGGGGTTCGGAGTCTTGAGCGGCAATGACGGCGTGGTATCGGTCGGGGTCGAAGCCGGGGAGCCGTCCCGTTGGGTCGAGGTCGGCGGCGAGCGGTAGCAGCGAGTCGGGGTGGTCGTGGTAGTGAAATCGGAGAGGGTCGAGGCCTGTCAGTTCTGGTGCGACGCTCTGGGCGTCTACCTGGACGAGCATCGACCAGGGTGTGACAGTGAGTTCGGCGGCGATGTGACGGCCTAGCGCCTTGGTGTGTTGGCGGTCGCCGGTGAGGTTGATGAGGTGGAGTTCTTCGAGGTTCAGCAGCCACAGGTGCCCGTCATCGGATTGGCCGATAGAGGCGAGGAGTGGGTAGAGGGCGTTGTCTCCGGCATCGGTGGATTCGATGTCAGCATCGGTGACCCAGACAGTGGGACCGCCGGTCCAGGGGTGGGGGAGTGCGGCAGGTTCGGTGAGGTGGAGGGTGATGCGGTTGTCGCCGAGCTCTGCGGCGAGGAGGCGGGGTTGCTCCCCTTGAGGGAGCATGCGGAGGAGGATGTCGAGGCGTTCGATGAGTGCCGCGGTGCCGGCGCCCCCTACGTGGATGGTCTTCTCCGTGGGGCGAAGCTCGGCCGGGGGTGTTGTGATTTCGTAGCCGGGCAGCCGGTGGCGCCGTTTGGATCGGTGGTGCTGGCGAAGCAGGAGCATCAGGCCTCCGGCCAAGACTGCCCCTGAACCTGCTAGCCCGGGGAGCACCCATGAGGGTGCGCTTTCGACTTCGTCGGACTCAGCTGTGAGCTCTTGTACTGTCGTCGGGGAGGTTGGCGCCGGCGCTGTCGGTTTCGCGTCGGGCGTTCTGATCAGCGGCGCATCGGATTCAGGCGTCGGCGCCGGAGTTGATGCCTCCTCTTCAGCGAAGTCCGGGTCTGGGATGGTGAGAGTCCAGCCCGGCCGGATCACGTCTGGATCACTCAGGTGGCCGCCGTCGGGCTGGATGGTGTTGCGGGAGGCCTCGAAGATCTCGGGGTAGCGGTCGGGATCGTTGAGCTCGGTCGCGGCGACTTCGGTGATGGTGTCGCCTGGTTGGACGACGTACGTCTCGTCGTCTGTGTCGTCTGGGTGAGGGGCCGGGAGGTGGAGGACGAGGCCGACCGGGAGGAAGTCTGGGTCACCGCCGAGTGCCTCGGGGTTGAGGTCGATGATCTCGGTGAACCGGGTTCCCGTACCGAGGTGTGACTGGGCGATGCGCCAGAGACTGTCGCCCCGCTTGACGGTGTATGAGACAGTCGGTGGCGAGTTGTCAATCCTCGGTGCCGGTTGGGCGGGAGCGACCTTCATAGGTGCGGTGACGGGCGGCGGCGGAGTTTCCGGGATCGGGGGTGATGCCGCAGCCCGAGCAGGTGTCAGGGCGGGGGCGGCTGCAGGGACGGCGACGAAGAGGAGAGCTGCGGCTCCGACGAGGCGAGTTGCGGTCGCTTGGGGGAGGCCG
Source organism: Nocardioides sp. NPDC004968 (assembly GCF_040608935.1). Classification (NCBI taxonomy): domain Bacteria; kingdom Bacillati; phylum Actinomycetota; class Actinomycetes; order Propionibacteriales; family Nocardioidaceae; genus Nocardioides; species Nocardioides sp. NPDC004968. Next base: position 60,850 of record NZ_JBEXJF010000009.1, on the reverse strand, counting down.
GGCAGGCGTGGTGTCCGGATGCCTCGGAGTCGGGCGCCGACCTCGAGCAGGATCGTGAGGGCGCACCAGGCCCAGGTGATCCATGCGGCGGTGGCGATGGCTTGGAGGGCGAGGGTGCCGTCGTCTTGGCGGAGTAGGTCGCGCCAGGTGAGTCCCTCGAGCGTCGGGAGAGCGCCGAGGAGCAGGAGCACGGCGGGTGCGCCGAGGAGGAGGGCGAGGATCGCGAGGCACGCCAGCGAGCCACGTATGCGGGTTCCAATCTCGGTGTCGGTCATCGTTCCTCCCCGTTGAGGCTGCGGACGAGTTCGGCTTCAGCGTCACCGTGGACGCGGACGGAGTTGATGCCGATGATGGATAGGAACCGGGTGCGGTAGGTGTCGGTGGCGCGTACATGGATCCGATCGCCGCGAACTCGTACGGCACCGTTGACTCCTGACTGGGCGAGGTAGGAATGGGCGGCCCGGCCAGCCGCGGCTGTGTCTATGTGGGCATACCTGCCTTCGATGGCTGGCGCAGCTTGTACTTCTTCGGCGCCGGTACGTGCAGCCTGGGCGGCGAGATCGTGGGTGCGCTGCTGTGCGTGGGCCTGCCCGCCGAGGTCGACGGCGAGTCCGACCAGGATGCTCATCGCGAAGGCGGCGGTGACCATCCAGATGGTCGCTGTGCCGCGCTCGTCTCGGATCCGGGGAGGCTGTGTCATTGCAGGCCTCTTTCCCGCCACGTGTCGATCGGGCTGCTCATTGTGGCGCGAATCAGGCGGCTGCCGGGCACACCCGGGACGGAGAGATCGGCGAGGTCGACGCGACAGGTCAATGTCACGGTGACGTCGGCGGCCTGTCCGGTTGGCACCCGGAATCCGCTGGTGTCGACGCTGACCTGGGCACTGCGGCAGCGAAGGTTCTGATTGTTGAGGCTGGTGGTCGTCTCGCGTCGTGCCGCGGAGTCGGCCTCGCCGGCGTCACGGGCGATGGAAGCTGTCCGTGCTGCGTCAGCGGCCGCTGACTGGAGGGCTTGGTGGGCGAGTGCTAGACGTCCGCCAGCGATGATCAGCCCGAGGAAGAGGAGGAAGGCGGACAGGCCGATCGCAGCCTCGATCGCCGCGGATCCGCGCTCGTCGCGCGGCCGGGCGGTCATCGGGTCTCACCTGGCGCCGTGAGGCGCTCGACCTCGGCACTTGCCCGCTGTGTGATGACCGGTCGCCAGCCCGGAATCACCGATAGCGCATGACCTCGAACGGTCACGGTCGCTGTTGTCGCGGTTCGCCGTGCGGAGGCCTTGGAGGACGCCAGAGAATCGCCGGCATCGGCAAGGTAGGCGTGCGCAGCCGCAACCCCGTCCTCGGATCCGGCTTGGTTTGCGGCAGCGGCCCGGGCGCCTTCCTGCGCGGCCGCGATGGCGATCGTGCGGGCGTGGTAGTAGAGCGCAGCCTGCATTCCGAGGAAGAGCACGGCGAACAATGCGGGAAGCAGAACGACCATCTCGATCGACATGGCACCCCGCTCATCTCGCCTGTAGGTTCCTCGGGACATGGGCGGTCTACCTGATCTTGCCCGACTCACTGGTGACGAACGCCCGTATCGCGGCAACCACGATCGCCACGATCGCAATGACCGCGACGGCCCAAAGCACATTCTCGATCGTGACCGAGCCGCGTTCGTCCTTGCGGCCGGGCGGCCGAAGCAGCCGCGCGCTGATCGCGAACCAGACGACGGAGAGGTTCGTGTAAAGACGGAGCATCAGATTGTCCTTTCAGCCGGGGATCATCCGGAGTAGCGACGGGGTGAGCAGGATGGCCATGAAGATGACTCCGAGTAGCGAGCCCGGGATGGACATGCGTTCACCGATGGCGTTGGCCTCGGTGAGCTCGTCGTTGAGCATGGCGGTGCGCATCGCTGCAGAGCGGGCGCGGAGGGTGGCGTAGGTAGCGGTTCCTTCCTCGCCGGAGAGGCGCATGATGTCGGCGAAGTCGTCGAGGTCGGGCAGGCCAAGGTCTCCTGCCAAGGTGTGCAGTGCGTCCCACGGCGGTAGCCCGGACCAGCGTGACCGGTTGAGCTCTTCGGTCAGCCGGGTGAAGACCCAGGAATCCCCGACGCTCGCGGCAGTCTCCATGGCCTGGCGTACGCCGGATCCGTTGGTCCGTTCGAGGGCGACCAGGTCGATGTAGGCTCCGAGTGCTCGGTTGAACTCGATGCGGGCCTTCTTGGCGTCGTCGATCGCGTTGTAGTTGGGAAGAAAGAACATGACCACTGCCAGTGCGATGCAGGCGATAGCGGGGATCGGGAACGACAAGCCGAGCCCGAGCACGGAGAGGAACGTTGCCAGCCCGATGGGGATCACGAACCCGAGCGCGGCGTATATGACCTTGTCGCCGTAGAACCGGGCCAGCGGGATCCGCAGCAGCGCCAGCTCGCGGGACGGCGTCCTGGCCCAGAAACCGACCGGGAGCGTACGCATCGCCCAGACCCCGACCCGCTCCTTGCCGCTCACGGTGCTCGTATCGGTCTCGGGTCGGTGGGTCGAGGTGTCGGAGAGGCGCTTGACTGCGTCGACGAGGTCGGGTTGGGCAGGGGTGAACCAGATGACCAGCAGCGCTAGGCCAAGGCCGATCAGGCCACCGGCGAGCATCATCAGCATCAGTGTCGAAGGAGTCATGCTCGCCCTCCCGGGACAGGCGTCAGGTTGCCGCGGCCCGGCTTGGGCGAATTGCCGCCGGGTGGGCCGATGATGCGCGGGAGCCGGCGGCCCCCGGCCATGCGACGCATCCACAACAGTGTCGCGACGTACGCGGTGAGCAACACTGCGAGGATGGCCTGGCCGAGTGGGCTTCCATACGGTTCGATGTAGGACCCGGCCAGGCCGAGCACGACCAGGACAGTCGTGCTGATGATGGTTACCCAGCGTGCTGTTGCGCGTGGTTTGGCGCGGTCGGCTTCGACCTGGCGGCGAGCTCGCACGTCGGCGGCGACCGACTCGGCCAGCCCATCGAGCACCTTGGCGAGGCCGGCGCCGCGGCGACGAGCGGCAAGGATGAGGTTGCCCGCGACCAGGTCACCGGTGGCGTCGTCGAGGTCGTTGGCGAACGCACGGATGGCGTCCTCGGTGGCCCACCGTGCCCTGAGCCTGGCGACCAGAAGGCCAACTTCCTCGGCGATCGGCGCGGGCGTCGACCGCGAGGTCGTGATCAGGGCCTGCTCGAGGCCCAGGCCGACAGTGAGTACGCCGGAGAGGGAGCGGGTCCACTCATCGAGTGCCTCGAGGACTTCGATGCGTTCCTTCGCGTCGGGAGCAGAGAGAAGATAGGGGAGGCCGACGATGGCCGCAGGCGCTATCACCAAGGCGAGGGGCCAGCCGGTCAGAAACCAGCCAAGGACGCCAACAGCGATGCCGGTGACCAGCAGGAGCCGCGTGCGGCGGGAGAAATGTGGCAGGCGTAGGAGGTGTCGGCGTGGCTCATCGGGGACCTCGACGCCGCGGAGTTCACCGATCAACTTGGCGATGCCGCCAGCGATGAGTCCGCCGCAGAGCGCGGCGATCAGAAGCTGGGTGGTCATCGCGGTTCTCCCGGTGGCTGTGTGGCGATGTAGGCGCCGAGGTCGAACCCGTGCTTGGCAAGTGCGCGGTAGTCCTCGGGCAGCACGGCCGGGACTGCGGTGCCGGCCCGGTCGGGCGCGAAGACGTGGGTGGTGGCGTATCCGGTCTCACGCTCACCTGGTGCGAGGGAGATGATCTCGGCGACCCGGCGGGTGCGCCGCGAGGTCCCGTTAGTGATCTCGGTCTCCAAGGAGAGCTGGACGATCAGGTCGACGGTGGCGGCGAGCTTGGAGGTCGCGAGCTCTTGGGTCACATGCGGCCCGGCCTCCATCGCACAGGTGACGAGCTTGCGGACGGCAGCGACGGCGTCGGAGGCGTGGGTGGTGGAGATGGAGCCGGTGCCGGACTCCATCGCCTTGATCATCGCCCAGATCTCCTTGCCGCGGACCTCGCCGACGATCTGCCGTGAGAGGTTGAACCGGAACGAGTCGACCAGCGCCTCATCCAGGCTGAACTCGCCGGCCTGGCGTCCGTCGGGGCCGCGTTCGCCGGAGCCGGGGCGGGCTTCCCAGGGGTGCACGATCGGGTGCCGCTCGGGGAGTAGGTGGAGGTGGAGCTCGTACTCGGTCTCGAAGGTCCCGATCGCCTCGGACGGGTCGATCTCCCCACAGAGCGCGCGGACGAGGGTGGTTTTGCCGGCACCCTGTGCGCCGGCGACGACGATCGACTTGCGGGCCCGGACTGCGGCTCGGAGGAAGGAGGCAGCGACCGGGGTGAGCATGTCGCGGTTCACGAGATCCTTCAGCGTCACCTCCATGAGTCGGTGGCGGCGGATGACGACCGAGGGGCGGGGCATTACCCAGGCAGCAGCGGCCAAGCGGGAGCCGTCGTCGAGGCGCAGGTGGAGCTTGGGTTGAGCCTCGGAGAAGCCGCGGGCGTTGACCTCGCTGCGGGAGGCGAGGAAGACCAGGAAGTCGATGAGCTCTTGGTCCGAGTCCGCCACCGGGGGACCAGGTATCTGGGTGCCGTCGACGAGGTCAAGGGTGACGTTGTCGTGGCCGCAGATGATGATGTTCTCGACTCGGTCGTCGTCGACCAGCGGTTGTAGCCGGCCGAGCCGGAACAGCGAGTCGAACACCGCCCGCGCAACGGCGTCTTGGAACTCCTGGTTCCACGACGGGTCACCGGCGTCGACGGCGTCGGCCATCGCGGCCTCGATCAGGTCCAGCACGATCGAACGACCGAGCTCTTCCTGTGCCCGACGGTCCAGGGCATCTGACTCTGCCGCGACGGCCTGGGAGAGCTGTTCAGAGGCTTGGGCGCGTAGCGACCCGACCAGCGCCCAGTCCATGTCTCTCGACGGCTCGGCATCGCGGCGGTTGGGCACTAGGGGAGCGGTAAACGAAGGACGTCCATTCGGCTGTGCCGACCCGTCATCGACCGCCCGGAGCGTGGGCGCGAACAGGGGAAGGGTGGTGACGTCAGGACGGTAGGGCTCCCACGGGTTGGTCATCGTGCAGCCTCCGCTGCCACCGCGGCGCGGGAGCGACCGACCTCGGCCTGTAGCTCCTCGGTCGTTGCCCGCAGTGACCGGGCGTACGGCCCGGTGCTGAAGTGCCGCGGCCGCGGCGCGCCGCGGTGGAAGACCGCCGCGCCCGCCGGGTCGTCGGCGATCTCAGCGACGGTCGTGAGGCCGAGCAACCTTGAGACCTCGCGAGACGTATAGGGCATGCCCTCGCCGACGAGCAGGAGGCCGGGCCAGCGCCATCCGACCCCGGGTCGGGTGACGCTCTCTGCCCACGACTGCGCGGCCACTAACGCGGGGAGGTCGGTGCGTATGACAAGAAGGGTCAGATCAGCCGCGCACAGCAGAGGTTCGGGAGAACCGATCAGCCCGAGTCGGCCCGCATCGACGATCACGTCCTGGCCGGTCGCCTCGAGCTCAGAGAGCACCTCGGCAAGGCTCACCCAGTGGTCGCGAAGGGCTGCGGCTTGGATGTGGGTGCGGGTCCCCGCGACGTACGAGATCGTCGTGCCCGGGATCGGCGCAGCGATCCGCGGCAGCGTCTCCGCAGCCCCGAGAGGCGACAGCAGCAGGTCAACCAGATCGGGCCCGGGCTGGGTGTGCCCGCGCAAGTAGCCGGCCAGGATCGATGACCCGCCGGTCGGGTCGGCCTCGACGACGAGCACTGGCCGGGGCCACTCCATCGCGAGTCCGAGCGCTGTGGTGGAGACGCCCGGTGACCCGGAGGCGGAAGCGAGTGCGATGACGGCCATCAGCGCTCCAACGGGTCTACTACGAGGGCGATGTTTCCGGTGCTGGCCCGATCGGCGAGCACGGCGGCGTCGGCGTAGGGAACCAGCACGTTGACCACGGTGTTGCCCGAGACCTCATCGGTACTCGAGTCGATGACCTCGGCACTCGTAGTCAGCGGCGCACCCGACGAAGTCTCGCCGCCTTCGCCGGTCGTCGCCACGAGCCGAACCTTGTCCCCGCTGCGTGGCGTGATTGCCGGCACCTGCGCGGGAGTCAACGAGATGCCGACGATCGACTGACCAGCCGGGGGCATGTTGTCGTCCGTTGCCATCTCCGGGGTCAGCAGCCCGCCGGCTGCGACGTCGAGAGCCGCTCGCTTGCCGACGAGCTCGTCGACGTCGTCGCCAGGGATGACCTTCAGGGTGTTGTCGCCAGAGATCTGCGTGGTGGTGAGATCGTCGGCCGTGATGACGGCTCCGCGAGGGATCGTGGTTCGGGCGGCTACTACCGCCTCGCTCGTCGTCGTGGCTGTCCATCCCCATGCGGCGATGGCGGCACCGATGAAGATCGCCGCGATCGTCGCGACGATGTGGACGGGTCGGCGCCGGATCTTGGGCGGTGGAACCAGGCGCGGCACAGGCGCCTTCCCGATGAACCTGTTCTCCTCGCTTGCTGCCTTAGTCATGCCCTACCCGCCCCCTTGTGCCCGGCTATCGCACGAGCACCTGCGCTTCCCCGACCGCGATCTCAACCGAACGGCTCAACCCGTCCAGCCGGATCGTCCCGGTCTGTCCAGCTCCCTCCCAGGTGATCACCCACGCTGAGGTCGCCGTGACGGTGTACGTCCCGCCCGACTCCCTCGCAGAGGACAACCTGTAGACGTGGCCGCAGTCCGGCGACGCCTTCTTCCCGAAAGACGCCTCATACGGCGTCCCCGCGGTACGGCACTCAACCGTGGTGCCGTCTCCCATGTCCCAGGTGATCTCACGCACCCGCGCCGTCGCGGTCACCGTAATCCCACCCGCCGATGCCGACGCCGTCGCCGGGCCGAACGTGTGGCTGTCCGGCGTCCTCGCCCACAGCCACACCGGCATCCCGACCAGACCGACGCTGTCCTGTCCAGGCTCGGGCGTGATGCCGATGTCGATCGCCGAGAGATTCATCTTCTCGACCGCCATCTGCGCAACCTCGCGCGGACTCGGTCCTGCCGCAGCGCCAGGTGGTGGCACGGCTGCCCAGATCTGAACAAGAAGGTTGGTTTGCGGCTGGAAGCAGTCATAGACAGACCCGTCGCCAGGCTCGTGTCCCCGCCACACCGGGTCACCGGCTGGCGGAGCCGGGCTCGATGGCTGGATGTAGCAGTTGTACGCGTTCGTCCATGACCCGTACGGCGAGCTGCACGGCACCGTTGCCGCGCTTCCCGGCACGCCCTGCTTGGACGGGTCGAAGTAGCACGAACTGCCGCTACCGGTGTCCTTCGGTCCGTCATTGCCGGTCTGATCGTTGTGGCCAGACCCGCCATTGCCACCGGGAACTTCGACCGAGAGTTTGCACTGTCCTGTGAGCGGATCAGTGACTCGGCAGACCGTGTCCGCGTACGCCTGGCCCAGGCCGAGCACCGCCAGGCCTGCGGCGACGCAGACCAGGACGAGTGCTCGGATCAGGATTCGCATGGTGGCTGCTTGAGATCCTGTGCGGAGGCGACGCGCCAACCGGTCAGCGGGTCGGTGCGGTAGTCGTAGTTGGCCACGATGTAGCGCGTCCACCCGATGTCGGCGCGGCCTGGGCTGACCACCGACTTGCCGCTGGCGTCGACGAGATCGGCACCGCTGACGTCCCAACAGACATCGACGGTCACGGTCGGCACCTTCCCCGCTTCCGGGTCGGAATTGTCGAGGTTCACGCTCTCGACCGACGTGTCAGCCACCTCGGTGTCTCCGACCTGGCGCAGCTTCTGCGTCCGCTCACCCTCCAGCAGGTGGCGGTCGGCGCTCAGTTGTGTGCTCGTCTCGACCTTGGACAGTGCGTCGATCGACTCGCTGTGGTCTTGGCGAAGGCGATCGAGAGTCGCGTAGTAACTATGAACAGTCGTCGTTGCCGCCTTCCCGGCGGCTTCGGAGTCGGACGTTTGACTCGCGGTCGGCTCTGTCGTGCTGTGCGCCCGCGGACTCGACGGCGACGTACTGGGGCCGCTCTGGGCACACGAGGTGACGGCGGCAAGCGCCAGAACGCAAGTCGCGACGATCGGAATTCGGCGGGGTCGCATCAATGGGTTCACCTTCCTCGCTGAGCGGGTTGGGCTCTTCGAGGCTGTGTATCGTTCCGGACCGAGGGCCCGAGATTTCTGCGTATCGGTCTATTAGGCACCTGTAGTTTCCCTTTACGCAACAGCAAATTTCGTGGTCATGTCATCCAGTTACACGACCGAAACGCGAGCCATGTCGTTGAGCGGCGCTCGGCATCCTGTCGCACCCATGCTCCCCCTGCGCGGCTTAACACCGGGGGAGCAACTCGGGGGTGCATAGCGTTTTCGCTGGTCAGCCGGATGCTCCTCAAGATGTCTCACGCCTTCACCAGCACGACGAGGAGGGCCTGCAGAGCATCGTCGCGATCGCGAGGGTGTCTACTTGGAAGGGATCCGGCTACGCCCCTGGGCGCGTAAATCCACTTGACTGAAATCGGAGAAAAATCCGAACGAGAACCGGCTTTGGGGGAGAACGGCGTGTCTCGGTTGGGCGCCTTCGTGAGGCATCGGCCGCTCGGTGTCGACTGGTGGGTCAACGGATCATGGTGCACGTCGAGTGCCTGCTCGACCAACTGACTAAGAAGGTTCGACGAGACATCACTCGCGAGGTGTCCGCTCGTGACCTGACGCCACGGCGGGCTGACTTCGACCGAGCTCACGACACCGAAAGGACCTATGGGTCGGGTACAAAGATGGCTGACTGACTCCGATGGGGTCGTACCGTTGCGGCTGCGCCGTTGGCGTCCCCGATGATGATCAGCCATCCTCCGCCTCGCCAAGACCCGATCCCCACCCTTCTTCAGCGTCACACACTTGCAGATCGAGGGATAAGGCCGCGGATTGGCTCCTGGATTAGTCGTCCCGGGCTTGATCGGGCGCGCTGCAGTGATGGCGTCGTGGCAGGAGTGACGAGGGTTCCATCACGCCGAGGGAGCAAGTTGGCCAGTCGCCCAGTACCGGTTCCGTGGCAAGAAGCATCCTCCCAGCGGTCCCTACGAAGACGATCACGCCTAGAGGACAGGTCCGAGCGGCGGAGGTAGCGTCATCAGGATACGGAGGATCTCCGGGGCTACCACGAAATGGGTTGCTCGAACGCCAGACTCATACTCAGCGCGAAGTGGATCAGGTGCGGTTGACGGAAGGTAGCCTTCGCGAACGAGGTCGGCGCTGATCCGTCTGGTCGGGCGAGTGAATCCCCGTAGTGATCGCGACGGTGGGTAGTCCGCCAAGCGATACACCGCGGCGCGGTCTATCGCGCCGCCGTTTGCGGCTGCTGTCCGGAGCACGTCGAACTGGGCCGGATGCGAGCCCTCCAAACGCCTCAAGAGTTCGGTCACGGCCTGGGTGGTCCATGTGCCCAGTGGCGCCCCTGGAGCCGTCTTTGGGTCGTCATAGGTGGGCGGGAGCTCCACAGTGGCATCTGACCAGACGAGGTCAATCCGTCGCTTGGCGCGGAGTTCTGATGGTGCACCCGCGTGGGTCGGCACCTCGACCTCGAAGTCGGGCGTACGGGGTTCGTTGCTTGTGGGGACAAGTCGCACCATGTGGTCCTCGAGGAAAAAGGTGACATCTGTGAGGGTGTTCGACAGGTGGTCGTCAGCCCGCTGAGACTTGTCGGTGAGTAGCCACGACTCCAAGATCCCAGGCAGGCCTAGCGTTAGACGTACTCCCGGACTTCGGTCGTCGTACAGGACCCACTCGCCTGCGGCACCCTTGCGGTGGCCATGTCGGTTGAAGTTGGTCTTGACTTCAATGGTGTGCCTGTCGGCCACGGCTTCGGCAAGCTCCTCGATGCCGGCGGGGAGCATGGCCAGGATGAATGGTGACCGCGTGAATCCGAGCAGCAGCCCTTCGCCGGAGGGCCCAGCGTCGAGATTGCGCGCCAGACACGATGCGACATCCAGGACGAGGTTGGAGTCGAGGCCGGCGAAGTCATGACGACCGCTGGCCTCACCTGAGGCGCCGAGACTCTCGCGGATGGCTGAACGCACGGAGCGAGTCGGGAATGACCGAAGTCGCGATGCCTCGGCGCTCTTGCGGAGGTAATCAGCAGCACCGCGTACGGCGTCCCGCAGGTGGTCGAACGCCTGGCCGGAGAGATCGATCAGCGAGATGTGGTGCGCCAGCGCGAACTTCTGGGCAGGAGCGGTGAATCCAGAGACCGAGAAGAGAGCGTACCGATAGTGGAAGCGGCTCAGGTAGTGACGTGCTGTGAGCCGGCCCCCGTCGCTGCGGTAGTACTCATTGACGTCGTAAACGACGCCATGTGCGTTGCGGACGGTCGGTAGATCGATTGGCGAGTTTCTGAACTTGGCCTCGACGAAGAGGCGGGTTGGGAATGTGAACGGAGTTGGGGACAGCAGGTCACCCAGGACGTCGACCTGGTGCTCGGCGCCGCGTCCGCGAACCAGCAGCCCGTGACTTCCGTCGCGGAGGGCTTCTGGGTCGTCCGCCTCGCTCTCAAGGAGCCTGTAGCCGTTGCGACGGATCAGGCGTGCGAGGACCTCCTCGAGGATGTATCCGGCCAATGCGCTCGACGAAATCACCGATGGGGCCCTTGCGTCCGGTCGAAATTGGGATTCGCTGGCGGGTAGTCGAAGGTACTCGCGTCATCTGTCGCGACGACGAGTTCGATGATTCGAGGGCTGGTGATCATCGAGGTTGAAGTGGGCGCCGTCAGTCACCTAAGCATCGTAGGGGGCACGGTCGTGAGGTGACTGACATTCCCCCGATCTCGAATTCGGCTCGACGCCACACGGGGGTGCTTGCGCACCTCGGTCTTGGAGGTGTGAGTCGTGGTTGTCTCGATGCGGGTGATGTCGGCGGGGACTGGATATCAGTACCTGTTGCGCAGCGTCGCCGCTGGCGAAGGGGAGCGTTCGCTGTCCGCTCCGATCACTCGTTATTACGCAGAGGCCGGTACGCCGCCGGGGCGATGGCTGGGGTCGGGGCTGGGCGCCCTCGGGTCCGGTGAGCTCTCCTCGGGTGACCCGGTGACAGAGCCTCAGCTCGCATTGTTGATCGGGCTTGGGCGGGACCCGATCTCGGGGGAGCAGCTTGGACGGTCCTATCCGGTCTACGGGTCGGTGGAGGAACGTGTTGCTAGGCGCGTGGCAGCACTCGATGGTGGCCTGATAGGGGAGGAGCGTGCCTCTGCGAAGGCCAGGATCGAGGCGGAGGAGGCCGTGGTCTCGCGTCGTCGGCCGGTGGCCGGCTACGACGTGACTTTCAGCGTCCCCAAGTCGGTCTCCACGCTGTGGGGTGTGGCGGACGCCAACCTGCAAGAGATGATCCTCGAGGCCCACCACGGTGCGGTGGCCGAGGTCCTCGATTATGTCGAGAGGGAGGTCGCCGCCACGCGCACCGGGGTCGCAGCAATCAACGGCGCCGTTGCTCAGGTCGGCGTGCGCGGGATCATCGCGTCCGCGTTCGACCACTGGGACTCCCGATCTGGCGACCCTCAGTTGCACACTCACGTGGTGATCTCGAACAAGGTTCAGGCGGTGCTGGACGGACGGTGGCGCAGCCTGGACGGCCGGCCGATGCATGCGGCGATCACCGCTCTGTCCCCGTACTACGACGCGCTGCTCGCCGACCGGCTGACCGGCATGTTCGGCATCGACTGGGAGCAGCGTGTACGCGGCACCAACATGCACCCGCACGCCGAGATCTCTGGCGTGCCAGAGCGTCTCCTCGCCGAGTTCTCCAGCCGCGCCCGAGACATCGACCGAGCTGTCGAGCGCTTGGTCATCGAATACGTCGCCAGCCACGGACGTCATCCGAGCAACGCGATCAGGATCCGGCTGCGAGCTCAGGCCACCATCGAGACCCGTCCCGAGAAGGAGATCCGCTCTCTTCGGGATCTGACCCGAGAGTGGCGTGCCCGCGCCGGTCGTGTTCTCGGCACCGACCCGGTTACTTGGGCGCGAGCAGTCGCCACCACCGGCACACCTTCATGCTTGTTGCCGCAGGACATCTCGACCGAGGCCATCGCCGAAGTCAGCGCGGAGGTGGTGGCTGCGGTTGGCAAGAAGCGGTCGACCTGGCGGCGCTGGAACCTCTGGTCCGAAGCATCGCGCCAGACGATGCACTGGCGCTTTGCAAGCGCCGAGGATCGGGAACAAGTCATCACCCGAGTCGTGGCCGCAGCCGAAGACCTCTCGGTCGCCCTGACGCCGGCCGAACTGGCCCCGTCTCCGCCAGAGTTTCGTCGCGACGACGGCACCAGCGTCTTCCGCCCGCGCCACTCAACGCTCTACTCCTCGACCGAGATCCTCGCCGCCGAGGACCGCCTCCTCGCCCGCGCCGAGTACCTGTACGCCCCACGCGTACCCGCCCGGATCGTCGAGCGTGTCGCCCGCCACGCACGCGACGGCCACCGTCTCACCACCACCCAAGGCGGCGCCCTCGTCGCCGTCGCGACCTCAGGGCGTCAACTCGACGTCCTCGTCGGCCCGGCTGGCGCGGGAAAGACCACCGCGATGAACGCATTGCGGATCGCTTGGCGAAAGGTGCACGGGCCGGGCGCCGTGATCGGGCTTGCTCCGTCGGCCGCCGCTGCCGCGGTCCTCGCCGCCGACCTCGGGATCCCGTGCGAGAACACTGCCAGATGGCTGACTCTGCACGCCCGCGGCCGGACGGCGTTTCGCCGTGACCAGCTCGTCATCATCGATGAAGCGACCCTGGCCGACACCGCCACCCTCGACCGCATCACCGCCCTAGCGGCCGAGGCCGGCGCCAAGGTGCTTCTCGTCGGCGACTGGGCCCAGCTCCAGTCGGTCGACGCCGGCGGCGCGTTCGGCATGCTCGCCCAAGCCCGCCCCGACATGCCCGAGCTCACCGAGATCCACCGGTTCACCCACGACTGGGAGAAGACCGCCTCCCTCGGCCTCCGCGCTGGCCGGCCCGAGTCCATCGCGGCATACGCCCGCAACCATCGCCTACGCGACGGCACCACCCAGGAGATGCTCAACAGCGCCTATGAGTCGTGGACGCGCGACACCGAGCTGGGTCTCAGGAGCGTCCTGGTCGCCGAGTCCACAGACCTGGTCCGCTCCCTGAACGCCCAGGCGCGCGCGGACCGCGTCCTGTCCGGCGCAACGGAAAGTGCCCGCGAGGCAGCTCTCTCCGATGGCAACCGCGCCTCGGCGGGCGACTACGTCATCACTCGCCACAACAACCGCCGGCTGCGTACGTCGTCCGGCCTCTGGGTCCGCAACGGCGACCTTTGGCGGGTCAAGTTTGTGCGCCGCGACGGCGCCCTCGTTGTACGACCAGGCTCTGGCGGCCACCGGGCGGCGATCGTCCTCCCGCCAGAGTACGTTGCCAGCCATGTAGAACTCGGCTACGCCATAACGACCCACCGCGCCCAGGGACTCACCGTCGACACAGCCCACGTCCTGGCCTCTTCGCGCACCACGAGGGAGAACCTGTACGTTGGGATGACCCGCGGACGCGAGTCAAACCAGGCGTACGTCGCCCTCGACCAACCCGACGAGAGCCATGCCGCGCCGATGACTGATGAAGACCTCACCGCCAGCAACGTTCTCTATGGGGTCCTCCAGCACGCCGGCACCGAGCTATCCGCCCACCAGGCGGCCGCCGCAGAGGCATTGGCAAGTGGGTCGATCGCGCAACTCGCCGCTGAGTACGAGACCATCGCAGCCGCCGCACAGCGGGGACGGTGGACGGCCCTGGTGCATTCCTCTGGACTGACGAGAGCTCAGGCAGACGCTGTGCTTTCCTCCAATGCATTCGGCCCGATGAGCACCATGCTGCGCCTTGCAGAGACCCTCGGTCATGACGTGGCTCAACTGCTCCCGAGTGTCGTCGCACGGCACAATGTGGATGACGCCGCGGATATCGCGGCCGTCCTCAGGCACCGGTTGCGACTAACGACACGCAGCGCTCCTCACCCGTCAGGCCGCTTCGTCGCCGGCCTAATCCCAGCTGCTCTTGGGCCAATGACCCAAGAGCATCGCGAGGCCCTTGACCGCCGAGCAGAGTTGATCGAACAGAGGGCACACGAGCTGGTGGAGCAGGCCCTGCGTTCCCGCGAGCCTTGGGTTGTCCGCGCAGGGAGTGCTCCAAGTGAGAGCCAAGATGCGGAGCGCTGGAAATCACTCCTCTGTGTTGTCGCCGCATACCGTGACCGCTACCACTGCGACAGCGACCTGCCGGTCGGCGTACGTTCTGCAACGGAGGCTGAGCACGCTGACAGAACGCGCGCACGTCAAGCTTGGTTAGTTGCGGCGGAACTCGGATACCGGGATCGTGTGCCGCCAGTTCAAGGTCTACGCCTCGATCGGCCAGTCATGCCGGGTTGATTCGCAATTGCTCATCAACACCGGCCGCGGAATCGATGGAGGATCGATCTTGGGTACGACCAACACCGACGTCCCTTCGGTTTGCCGACAGTTCAAGGAGCCTCTTCGTCCGCTCGCAGGCTAGAGGCGGCAAACGCGGTAGCTTGGCGTTCTCAGGTCGGAGACACGCTTGATGGACGCAGACTGCCGCGGCGCACCTCACTGCCCGTCGAGGCCTGCCAAGCGTGCACCGAATCGGGCCAACAGAGATGTGCGCTGTTGTTGCCGTTGTCGTTCCCACGCGTCCGCAGTCTCGAACAGGTGGTACATGGTGTGGACTCCGAGCCAACGCAGGGGCTCCGGTTCCCATCGGGGTGATCGGTGCCCTACGAGGGGGATGCGAGTGAGTTCGGTTGCGCGGTTGAGGGTCAGGTCCACCATCGCGCGGGCGGCCAAGTTTGCGCTTGTGACGCCGTGACCGGCGTAGCCGTAGGCGGCGGTCAGGCCGCGCGGGTCGTGGGTGATCTTGGCGCACCAGTCACGTGTAACCCCGAGAACTCCCGACCAGCTCGAGTCGGCCGTTAGATGAATGTCGGGGAAGTAGTCGGCCAGCCTAGCCAGGAGTGCTCGGGTCGTGCTGGCTGGCGTCCGGCCCTTTAGGTTCGTGTTGGACGCGAATCGGTATGGGTTTCCTCGACCCCCGATGGCGATGCGATCGTCTTGCGTGCGTTGCGCATAAACGAAGGTGTGCGCCGCGTCGCTGAAGCATTCTCTGTTCTCCCAGCCGATGTGCTGCCACGCGTCTTGGCTGAGCGGTGGCGTGACGATCATTGAGCTGTTGATGGGAATCACTTGCCGTTTGCCGAGGAGGGCACCTCCGTAGCCCTCGGTGCAGACGAGTACGTGGTCGGCCTCGACGGACCCCGTCGGAGTCGTCAGTCGTCCCGGACTCACGGTCACGGCCGGAGATCGCTCGAAGATGCGGACGCCCGCGTCTTCGACAGCTGTGGCGAGTCCATCGACGAGCTTGGCTGGATGGATTCGGGCGACCGTCGGGTAATAGAGGCCGCCTATTGCGCCATGAACGTTGATGCGCTGCTTTGCTTCGCTGGCGCTGACCAGACGGCACTCGACATCGGTGAGTCCGAACTCGCGATCGGCGCGGCAGCGAGCTTTCAGTCGATGTAGTTCGGCGGGGGTCGATGCGACAACGAGGTTGCCGCCCTGGACGGCATCTATGGCGAGGTTGAGTGATGCGGCTTCACTCAGTACCTCCTCGACGGCCTCGATCATGAGCCTCTGCAGGGCGAGGGTGCGGTCCTTCCCTGCCTGATGGGCATACACGCTTCGATTGCCGGGAACGAGATGGGAAAGCCAGCCACCGTTCCTACCCGATGCCCCGGCACCCACATGGTGCGCTTCGAGGATCGCTATGCGGGTGCCAGGTGCATTTCGGAGTAGGTAGTGCGCTGCCCACAGTCCGGTGTAGCCACCGCCAACGATCGCCACGTCGTAAGCGCGATGTCCGTGCAGGGGTGTGCGGGATGAGCGTGCTGGGTTGACGTCATGTAGCCAGTGGGATGCAGGCGTGCCGGTGCGGGTGGGCAGAATCATGGTTCAGACGAGTTCGGCTTCGTGCTTGGGCAGGGCGAAGCAGGCAATGGCCATAAGGATGGCGACGAACGCAGCCAATCCGGCGACCGGCCAAACGGATTCGTATCGTCCGAGGAGCCAGGTGGCGGTGATCGGTCCCAGGCCGCCGCCGATCGCGCCTGCGAAGTGGTAGCACAGACTGGTTCCGCTGTATCGGACGGCAGGATCGAAAAGCCCGGACACTTCGCCGGCCAGAACGCCATAGGAGGTCCCGACAAAGACCATGGACACTCCGACCGCCAGGTATAGCGCGGGCGCCGTGGCGGCGTTCATGAGCACGAAGGCCGGGGCTGCCCACAAGAGCATGCCGAGCGCCGAGTAGATCGCGACTTTCCGGGCGGTGACCCGGCGAGCAAGGAAGACGCCTACGACGATGGAAACAGACTCGACGACGGCCGCGAGAATATTGACTGGAATGACGACGGAACGTGACATGCCCAGCGTCTGAGTGGTGTAAGTGAGCGCGAAGGTGGTCAGCATGTAGTAGGTAAGGAACACGCCCACGAAGGCGAACGTGCCGATGAGAACGAAGCGCCCTTGCCGGCGGAACACCTCCAGGATGGGGAGGCTGCTGCGTTCCTGCTGGTCGAGCGTCCTCTGGAACTCCGGCGTCTCGGCGATCTTGAGTCGAATGGCAAGCCCGACGGGGATGAGGAGTGCAGAGGCGAGGAACGGGATCCGCCACGCCCATTCGACGAGTGCGTCGTCAGAGGCAGACGTTGACAGCACGGTGAACACGGCCGTGGCGATCAGCAGTCCGCCGGGTGATCCGAGCTGTGCGAAGGACCCGTACAGCACCTTCTGACGCGGGGATGCGTACTCAGTCGCGATGAGGACTGCTCCGCCCCATTCGCCACCGACTGCGAGCCCTTGCAGGATGCGTAGGAGGATAAGCGCCAGCGGCGCCAGGTTGCCGATTGTGGCGTGGGACGGGAGCAGTCCGATGAGGAACGTCGAGGTGCCCATCAGCAAGAGCGTCACGATGAGGGTGGACTTGCGGCCGATTCGGTCACCGAAGTGTCCGAAGAGCGCCGCTCCGAGCGGGCGGACAACGAAGCCGACGCCGTAGGTCATGAATGCGAGGAGGGTGCCGATCAGTGGCGTAGTCTCCGGGAAGAACACCTCGTTGAAGACCAAGGCGGCGGCGGTGCCGTAGATGAAAAAGTCATACCACTCGATTGTCGTTCCGATGAAGGAGGCGCTGGCTAGGCGCGGCAATGAGACGGAGCTCTTATCTTTGTGATGGGTCGCAGAAGTGGACATGGCTGCCTCCGGGCATGGTGGATGGCTTGGTTGGACTGGGGGCGATTAAGCAACGCAGGCGGCGGGCTGGTGCCGGCGTGAGCGAACCTGCTTGTTCTGTAGGTCGGCGGGCAGTGGGTCAGATGAGATCGAACCGCTTGTCACGGTCACGAAGCGCCGCGTCGCGGTCCTGAGCGGGCTTGTAGCCGCCGCCTCCACCGGTCTGAATGACGATGCGGTCGCCACAATTGAGGATCGCCTCGTAGACGTGCGGCAACACTTCGTGGGTGCCGTCGACGCGTTCGACGTGGAAGGAACCGGTTCCACCGTCTTCGCCGCCCTGGAATCCCTGAGGCCCCCGTTCATGGCGGTCGGCGTATCCGGACACTCGTACGCCGTCACGGGTGGCACGGTAGATTCGGCGGATCCCGTGTCCTCCGCGGAATTTTCCATCGCCAGCGGAGCCGCGCAGGAGCGAGTACTCGTCGATTTCGAAATGGCCGTAGTCAGTCTCGAGTGCCTCGATAGGCGCGTTGGCGCAGTTGGAGATCGGGTTGTCGAGAGCGTCGGCGCCATCGTGATCAGCGCAGCCTCCCCAGCCACCTCCCAGGATCTCCAGGGCGACCTCGTAGACGCCGTCGGGGCTGAGATTGCTCACGGCGATCGCCGTGGTTGTGTCGAATCCCGTGGCGACGGCCCGCTCCGGCAGCGCCTCCCCGAGCGCTCGGATCACGGCATTGAACACACGGGAGGCTGGCGTGAGTCGTGCGCGGACGGCGGCCGGGAACCGAGGGTTGAGGATCGACCCGTGTGAGGCGCTCACGGTTAGGACGCGGTTGCATCCCTCGTTGAAACCGATGTCGGGTACGTCGAGCATGCACCTGACTGCGGATTGGACTGCGGACACGGTCGACGCGAAGGGGCAGTTGATGTTGCCCAGCACCTGGACGGCGCTACCGCTGAGGTCGACGTCGATGTTCGTGCCATCGACGGTGACCCTTGCGTGGATATCGACCTCACCACCACCAAAGGCGCTGGTCTCCAGATGTTCGGTTGCCGTGTAGACACCGTCAGGGATGCGAGACACGGCGTCGCGGACGCGGAACTCGGAGTGGTCCTTGAGGAACTCCATCGCGTCGAGGCAGGTCCGAGCTCCGTGCCGCTCCATCAACTCCAGGAGCCGGCGTTCAGCGGTGTTGCTCGCAGCGAACTGGGCCTGAAGGTCACCAATGACTGCATCGGGGACGCGCACGTTGGCAGCAATCACCTGTCTGACGAACCCGTGGGGGTCGTCGAAGTCTCGGGCGACCGAGAATCGCGCCGGCGCAAGTCGAAGTCCTTCTTGGAAGATCTCAGTGGCGTGCGCGGACAGTCCTGCATGCGACCCGCCGAGATCAACGTGATGGGCGGTGGACGCGCCGAACGCCACCAGGGTGTTGTCTTCAGTGAAGATGGGCGTGAAGAGGTAGATGTCCTGCAGGTGCTGTCCACCGCTGTAGGGGTCGTTCATCAGAATCGCGTCGCCACGGTCAAGGGACGACAGGTCGATGACCTTTGCTACCTCCTGCAGCGCGATCGAGATCCCGGCGGTCATGATCGGGATGCATTCTGCCTGCGCGACCACTTCGCCCTTGGGATCGGTGAGCGCCACGGAGAAGTCGCGCGCTTCGCGGACGATGGATGAAATGGCTGAGCGGCGAAGGTTGACCGCCATCTCGCGCGTGAGGGCGTCCAGCCCTGCCTTGATGACGCCAAGTTGAGCAATGTCGGTGCTCATCGCGTGCTCCTTTCGAGAATCACGTTGGTGTGGTCGTCGACTCGGGCCGTCCACCCCGAAGGGATGAAGATCGTCGAGGTGTCGTCCTCGATGACCGCCGGTCCAGCCAGGTGCGCCCCAACCGCGAGGGTGGAGCGGTGCTTGAAGGGGGCGGACACTTCCTCGCCACCATCGATGATGGTGCGGACGTCGTGCTCATCGGTCGCCTCAACATGGATGCGAGGGAGCGCCGCCGGCGGCCGCGGCTTGCGGACCGTCAACCGCAGCGTTACCACCTGCACCTCGCGTTCGAGCTCGGCGTGGCCGTATCGGCGGGCGTGCACCTGATGGAACTTGTCAACGAGGTCTCTCACGGTGGCGACATCGTCGGAAAGGTCCACCGTCACCTCGAATCCCTGTCCGCGATATCGCATGTCCGCAGCGAAAGTGAACTCGGCGTCGGAGAGGTCGATGCCTTGATCGGCGAGCTCTGTTCGAGCCTGCTCGGTGAGCGCTGCGCGGGGCTCGGAGAGGTCAGCGACTGCGGTGGCTGCGATGAGGTGCGTCTGCGCATACTCCCGCTGGAAGCCGGCGGTCAGCAGCCCGTATGCCGATGCAAGACCGGCGTGTGGAGGAACCAGCACGCGAGGCATGCCCAGTTCCTCGGCAACAGCCGCCGCGTGGAGAGCGCCTGCACCTCCGTAGGCGACGAGTGTGTAATTCTGGACTTCGTGGCCGCGCTCGGTTGTGGCGATCCGGATGGCGCTGGCCATGTGGATGCTAGCCAAGCGACTGACATCTTCAGCGAATTCCTCCGCGGTCTTGCCGACTGTCGCGGCCAGGTCACCCAGCAACTTCACGGAGGCCTCGCGGTCAAGTGGATGGCGTCCTCCGAGGAACGCCTCGGGGCGGATGAGGCCACGCACAAGGTTCGCGTCAGTGACGGTCAGCTCTGTGCCGCCCTTGCCGTAACACACGGGTCCGGGGTCGGCGCCTGCCGACTCCGGACCGACTGTGAGCAGCCCGCCGCTGTCGACGCCGACCAGGCTTCCGCCACCGGCGCCGACGGCAACGATGTCGACCATCGCTACCCGCACCGGGAGTCCGTCGGCGGTGGACTCGGCCGTCTGCTCGGGGCGGCCGTCGTGAACCACGGCCACGTCTGTACTAGTTCCGCCCATGTCCATCGTGACGATGTCAGCGAATCCGGCGTTAGTGGCCACAGCGATAGCACCGGCGACGCCAGCCGCAGGACCTGAACGCAGCATACTCAAGGGGTTCGCGGCAGCCGTAGCGACCGGCACGATTCCGCCATTTGACTGCATGACCTGCAGATCAGCGATGCCGAGATCGGCGGCTTCGGTTTCCAGGCTGCGCAGGTACCCCGAGACGCGGGGGCGTAGGAAGGCGTCGACGGTGGTGGTGGTGGTCCGCTCGTATTCGCGGAACTCGCGCGCCGAGGTACTGGACACCGCGACGGTCAGGTCAGGGTGGCTTTGGGCTGCGATTTCCGCGATCCGTCGTTCGTGGGTGGGGTTGACGTAGCTGTGGAGCAGGCTGACTGCGACCGCCTCCACCCCCCTCGCGACGAGTTGTTCGATGGCTTCCTTGACTGATGCCTCGTCGAGGACGGTTCGGACCGTTCCGTCGGCGGCGATGCGCTCGGTCACTTCGACGATCCGGTCGCGGGTCACCAGCGGCTGAGGGCTGACGAGTGTGAGGTCGTACATCTTGGCTCGGTCTTGACGCTGCAGAAAGACAAGGTCTCGGAAGCCGCGGGTGACGATGAGACCGATCGTCGCGCCCTTACGTTCGATGAGGGCGTTGGTTGCGACCGTGGAGCCATGTAGGAGCGCGGTCCCGTCGCGGAGTTCGTCAGGTAGCCGGCGCAGTCCGTGGCCGACCGCCTCAGACGGGGCGGACGGGGTCGAGAAGACCTTGTCGGTCGCGCGCAGGTTCCCCTCGTCGTCCAAGACAACGACGTCGGTGAACGTGCCGCCGCACTCGATTCCGATTCTCATGTGTGTTCCTTCTGATGGGGACGTGGTGTGTCAGTAGCTAGGCGGGGAGATGGCCCATAGGACGTGTGCAGGTTCGTCGGAGATCGCCACGACCCGGTGAGCGAGTCGGCTGGAGTAGGTGATGGAGTCCAGGGCCGACATGCGGTGGACGGCGTCTCCGACAGTCACCTCGACCTCGCCGTCGATCACTAGCATGAGTTCTTCTGAGTCACCGTGGGCGTAGGGCTCCAAGCCAGTCGACCCACCGGGCTGGAGCGTTCCGAGGAAGACCTCTAGGTGCTGGAAGGATTTCGGCGTTAGTCGTGCCTTGCGTGCATCCACTCCAAACGCGAATCCCTGGGACTCGGTGAATCGGTGCACCGCCGGGGTTGAAGACCAGCTCTCCTCGAATAGGTCTCCGACCGTGAGGCCGAGCACCGCGGCGATGCGCTGCAGAGTGGCGACGCTGCCCGAGTGGACCCCCCGCTCAATCTGCGAGAGGAATCCCTCGGACAGTCCTGCCTCGCCCGCGACTTCCTTCAAGGTGAGGCGCTTCGCCAGGCGCCGGCGGCGCAGGCGTGCGCCAATCGTGTCGGCTTCCGGGTCATCGGTGGTGGTCGCTCCGGACGGAGCGGCGGACTTCGTAACGGCCTCACGCTGGGTCATGGCCGGGACGCTACACATCACTGCGGTGATCCACAAGAGTTCTGAGATATAGTCTCAGTTCTCTGAGGTGTCCTGTTCTGCTGGCCAGCGACCGGAACGGTCCAGCGCCTCCATCGACCGTCCACTGACCCTTCACCGGCAGGGACGAGGCTTGAAGTGTCTACAGGGGTGGCGCCCCAGTGAGGCCACATTGGAGGAAGGAAGGGTCATGGAAGATGTAGACGTCCTCGCGGGCATTCGTGGACTCATCGCGGCTGAGCATGAGCTCCGACAGACTCCTGCGAAGGACGAGCAGCAGGTGGTCGAGATCGAAGCATTGCTGGGTCAGTGCTGGGATCTGTTGCGCCAGCGCCGAGCGCGACGCGACTTCGACCAAGACCCGACAACGGCGCAGGCGCGTCCACCGTCCGTGGTGGAAAGCTACCTGCAGTAGCTCCGCCGCCTTCGGTCCTCACCATCCGTGTTCCGCGACCGTGCCGTCGCAGATGCACGGCGGCCAACACGTGCGAGTGGCCGAAGGTCGCCGCGTGTGGCTCATTGGACAAACTGCCGACCGCGTCGTGGCGAAGTCTCGACAGTAGTCTGACCATACGATCGAGAGCCGTCGCGCCGGATCGAGTCACGCACCCTCGGGGTGGGCGACCGACGGTGCGTCCGACACCAGAGTCCCGTGTAGAGAACTGCTGGGGCTGCAGCGTCGTTGCGGCCAGACACATCAACGGCGTTCTAGCCCGCGAATGCTTCTTCGCGCTTCTTGATTGGCTAGCGCCTGCCTCCGGCGGATGGCGTGAGCGTCCGAATCAGATCCGAGAGCGTGGGATCACGTCCAATCAGGCCCTCGAATTTCTCTGCCGCGGGGCCTCGGAGGCCCTCGCGCCAATAGCGACATGTCCGAAACTGCTACGTCACCCCACTAGCAAGTCGGAGGCAGCGGCCGGCCTCGACGTCTCCCGCCCAGTCTTCTGTGACCGCATCGCGAAAGCCGGGCGACTTCTGAACCCGGATCTCGACGACCCCGGAGATTCGCGTGTCACTGCACATCGCCCTGCTTGCGCACGAACTCGCGGTTGCTCCTGCAACCGAAGGCTAGATGCAGGCCCCGAGACGGAGGCGAGAGTGGCCTTCGCAATATGCTGGGTGCGACGTCAAGGTCGGACTTGTCAGGGCCGGCTCTGCGGGGGCCGAAGTGTTGGCCCTTCGAATGTGGTGTCAGTGCGATAGTCGTAGAACCATGACTCTCCCGGCTCGAAGCTCCGGATGATCGGATGGCCTGATGAGTGCACATGTTGTGTCGCGTGTCTCGACGGGGAAGAGTCGCAACACGCCACGAGACCACACGTGGCGCATCGGCGCAGGTGCACCCACCACCCGCCGGTCTCCATGCATGGCTGGCATCCATCCCCACTCGGTGGTACATGGGGATAGATCCACGGGTCATCGCGCTCCATGACTGCTTCCTCCCCGCGACTCGCCGTAGTGACGCTCGCTGTCAACAAGCGATTCGACCACGGGGGCGATCTCGATCAGCCGGTGTTCCGATCGCGTCGGACCGATGAACTGCACGCCGACCCCATTTGCCGCCACTTGCTCGACATTCATATGCACGAGCGTCGGGCCAGCCTCTTCTCGGTCTTTGCAGGTTCGAGCGGACGCCTCGTTCGCCCTTCGGCGACGCCAAGGTGATGTCCCAGCTGGCATCTTAGAACTCGCAATATGGGGCTGCGAGGTCTTCAAGTTAGAAGCCCGTCCTCGTCCGGCATTGCCCAGTTCGTCATGGGACGTGAGAACGACGAGTACCTTCATGCAGCACGACAGTACGTACCTGTAGTGGACGATGTGTTGACGCCTGGTGAACGGGCGTGGTTGTGAGCGTCCCCAGACTCGGGCTCCGTCTCACCGCTGCCGCCGTCCGAGCACTTGACCGCACTAGATTCGCCCCGATCGCGTACTCGTCCACCCATTGAACGTATGTTCGCGAGTCCATGAGTCCACTGAACGTCAATGACGAACCTGAAGGGTAGGGACCGAAGGTGTAGCACAAGCTCAGGTAAGGAGTCTGACCTGGTGTCGACTCATCCAAACGACGTGAATCTCGGTAGATCCGCCGCGCCGGGGGAGCCTTCGCTGACCCCCGAGCAGTTCGCCAGGGCGAGAGCCTACGGCGATCGAGAAATGGTCGCCGCAGGAGACGTCCTGTACACCCCGGGGGACCGCACCTATGACTTCTTCCTTGTAGAGGATGCGGGCATCGATATCGTGCAGTTGGCTGCGGACACTCGACCGCAACACGTGGTCTATTCGCGGGGGCCGGGTGACTTCACTGGCGAGCTCAGCATGCTCACGGGGCAAGCAGTGTTCCTTCAAGCACGGGTCACCCACCCCGGGTATGTGGTGCGCGTGGGGGCCGGGCAGCCGTTGCGTCGCCTGCTCGCCGAGCAGGTCGACATAGCCGACGTCCTCATTGACGCGTTCACCCGACGTCGGCACCAAGTGCAGGAGCAAGCCGGAAGCGTGCTGGAGATCATCGGCCAGGCCTCCACGCTAGCCACACGCGCGTTGAGTACCTACGCCGCGCGACTGCTGCTGCCACATGTCATTCTCGATGCATCTGGCCCAGGCGCTGAACTGCTCGCAAGACACCGTCTAACCCACGAAGACCTTCCGGTCGCCATCGTGGCAGACAAGGCGATACCTCGGGCCACCCCTGGAGATGTCGCAGCGGCTGTTGGCCTCTCCTTCGACGCAAGCGGGCAGGATGTCGACCTCGTCGTGATCGGAGCCGGGCCCGCGGGCCTCGCCGCTGCCGTGTACGGCGCTTCGGAAGGACTGTCCACGATCGTCTTGGATGCCAAAGGAGTGGGAGGGCAAGCGGCCGCCAGTTCGCGCATCGAAAACTACCTTGGCTTCCCGCAGGGGATCAGCGGCGACGACTTGACCAAACGCGCACTAGTTCAAGCGCTGAAGTTCGGGGCGCAACTGTTCACCCCGTGCGAGGTGACGGCGCTCGAGACCGCTGATCCTGACCAGATCACCGCCATCCTGTGCGACGGAACCCCGGTTCGCTCGCAGGCAGCGATCATCGCCACGGGCGCTCGCTACCGGCGGCTCGCCGTGCCCCGCCTGCGAGACTTCGAGCAAAGCGGTCACATCCGGTACAGCGCTACCGACATCGACGCACGCGACTGCGCGAGCCGCCCGGTCACTGTCGTGGGCGGCGCAAACTCAGCAGGACAGGCTGCGCTCTTCCTCGCTTCAAGAGGTTGTCATGTTGAACTCGTTGTACGGGGCGACTCGATCCGCCGAACGATGTCTGACTACCTAGCAACGCGCTTGGAGGCACATTCAAGGGTCAAAATCTGGCTGAACACCACAGTCTCAGCGTTGCACGGCGACGAATCATTACGAGGCGTCAGTCTCGCTTCTTCTTCCGTGGGGCGCGACGCGCACGAGACCGACGAAGTGGAGAGCGCAGCCGTCTTTTGCTTCATCGGAGCCGAACCCGAGACCTCGGCGTTGACCAACCTTCGGCGGGATGACCACGGCTTTTTGCTGACCGGACATCGAGCGTCCGCCGAACTCCCGTACCAGACCAATGTGCACCGTGTCTTCGCGGCAGGCGACGTACGTGCCGGATCGATGAAACGGGTCGCTTCCGCCGTTGGCGAAGGTGCCGGCGCGGTCGCGTCCGTGCACCAGTACCTCGCGAACCAGATAGGCAGCCGTCGCTGAGCCTCACGCGCCTCGACACGCCGGTCCGTGGGCTCGAGCGAGCCCTGCTCCGCAGCACAGGCTGAATCGCTCGCGGATGAACCGTGCGGCTGCCAGAAGATCAAACGGTCTGTCGAAGGATGGCGGTCGCGACTTGATGTGTTAGCCAACTCAACGTGCGCTCTTCGCCCCAGGCGAACCGTTCTGCGCATAGGACGTACTGGTCGTACCGGAAGTGAAAGAAGATGATACTGGCGGCGTCTTCGGTGCCCAGTCCATCAGCAAGGTCGCCTGCATGACGGATCTGCGCCGCGACCGCCGTGAGGGCGGTCAGGTGCTTCGCCGTCGCGACGTTCATGTAACTCTCGGCGACAGGCGCGGTGGCGGCCGCGCGAGTGACGATCTGAAGAATGTCGCCGCACTCTACGTATGTGGCGCGGTACCAATGGCATAGCGCGTCGAGCTTCTCGCGTCCGGTGGGAACAGAAGCACAGGAAGCGATCAGGTCGCGGTTGAGTGGACCGGCGGCCCACAGGTCGATCAGAGTGGTGAGCAAACCCTCCTTGCCTCCGCACTGCGCGTAGACGGTTGCGGGCGATACGCGGGCCGTGTGCGCGATCTTCGCGACCGTCGTACCTTCGTAGCCGTACTCGGCGAATAGTGCCCTAGCCGCTTTCACGACGTCTCGGCGTGTCATCTCTGCGTACTCGTCGCGGCGGGATGGACCCACGGCTTCGTCTCGCACTCGTTAGCCTCCTCGATTCCGTCAGTGGCGGCGGGCAAACACTACAGAAAGGAGTCGCCAGAGGAAGTGTCCAGAGGCTAGAGTGCAACTCCAGCGAACTGTTGTTGACTTGCATTAACGGACGGTGATGGCTCTGAACGCAACCATGTTCCCCGTCTTGAGCGAGGACGGCAATGAGTCGACTGCACCCTCACCCGACCTCCGCGTGCAAATTCTGGGTCCGCTCCGCGTGTGGCGCCGTGGCGTCGAGGTCGAAGCTGGCCCGCGTCAGCAGGCGTACCTGCTGGCCTTGCTTCTTGCTCGTCAGGATCAGCCCCTGAGCAAGGCGGAGCTGATCCAGTTGATCTGGGGAGAGCGGGCCCCCGACAGCGCACTCAACGTCATCCACAAGTACGTCGGCGCGCTTCGGCGTGTGCTTGAGCCCGACCTACCCGCAGGGTCCACCAGCACCCTCATCATGCGGCGGGGAAGCAGCTACGTCTGTGCGCTTGGGTCAGAGTCCTTGGATTTGGCCGACTTCCGGGCGCTCGTCGCCTCAGCTCAAGCCCAATTGAGCCGAGGCGATGAGCGCCGCGCTCTCGATCTTCTGGTGGACGCGCTCAGCTTGTGGCGTGGACCGTCCGGAGAAGGTCTGTCTCACACTGCAGCCGCGATTCCGATCTTTGCCGGAGTGGATGAGGAGTTCTTTGCGGCCTGTGTCGAGGCTGCTGATGTGGCGATACGACTAGGGCGCCCCGACGCGGTACTCGTGGCCGTGCAGCTCGCTGCCACGATCGCCCCCCTGAATGAGCCGGTACAGGCGGGCCTGATCTCCCTACTTGGAGCCGCCGGCAGGCAAGCAGAGGCGCTTTCGGTGTACGCGGCTGTCCGCACACGCCTGGCCGACGAGCTCGGAATCGACCCAGGAGCCGCAATCGAGTTGGCCCAAGCGCGCGTGCTTAGACAAGAATTGATGCCAGCAATCAATGACGACTCGCGGACGCCAAGCCTGGCCGCCATCCCGGTGCCACCGCAATCATTGGCGCCGCCTCGAACCGCTTCCGGGCACGTCACGCACCGCTCGGCGCCAGAGCGCATCACTACTGCTCAATCTGACGAGGATGTTGACACGGACGATTCGCCGCTTGCGCCGATCGGCCGTGATGATGAGCTTGCGACGCTGCATGCGGTGCTGCGTCGGACGGCGAAGGGGGCGCCGGGATTTGTCGTTATAGAGGGCGAGCCGGGGTCAGGAAAGACCTACTTGCTGGAGCACGTCGCCGCTGAGGCGTCTCACGCGCAGTTCTCAGTTGCGTGGGGTCGTTGCCTCGATGGTGCGGGTGCGCCTCCCATGTGGCCGTGGGTCGAGATTGTCCGAAGTGTCGTCGACGCGCTACCTGTGTCGCAGCGCGACGAAGTCAATGGTGACTTGCTCCGCCTCATCGAACCTGCCGAGGACCCGCTGCACGAACAACTGCGTCATGGAGCCAGCGGACAGTTCAGATTGTTCGAACAAGTCGTGGAACTTCTTGCGGACGTCGCGCGCAATCGACCAATAGTGCTCATGCTCGACGACCTTCAGTGGGCAGACGTTGCAACTCTCCATTTGCTAGGGCACCTCGCCACGCGCCTGCCTCGCCGCGTCGCGCTAGTGGCCGCCCGACGCGATCGAGCGCCCGATCATGGGTCAGAACATGCACGCGTACTTGCCCTTGCAAGCCGCACCGCGGGTCACCGACGAATCTTCCTGGGGCCGTTGGACCTGAATTCTGTCGCCGCGCTGGTGCATCGGGATGTCGGCGAGGCGATTGGAAAGCAGTCAGCACAGACAATCCATGCCAGAACAGCGGGCAATCCCTTTTTCGTGAGGGAACTTGCACGCATGTTGGCCGAGTCACAAGGTGTTCGCGCATCGGACACGGTCCGCCCCGCCGTTCCGCTGACAGTCCGCGACGTCGTTTGCGACCGCCTCGTGGGCCTCGACGAGAGCACCAGAGACCTGCTTGGCATCGCCTCGCTGATCGGACGCGAAATCAACTTCAGTCTGCTCGCCCACGTCGCTGACGTCGACGTCGTAACGTGCTTGGCTCAACTCGAAGCAGTGCAAGCGCTCGGGCTTCTCGCTCCAACGCCTGGCGACCCGAGGTCGATACGATTCGTCCACGATCTTGTGCGTGAAGCTGTCGCGGAAACCGTGCCTTCGACCCGTGCCGCGCATCTGCACCTCCGCGTCGCCAATGCACTCGAGCTCATCGCGCCGGACGGTGAACCGGAGATGGTTGCTCACCACCTCTGGATCGCAGGACCGCTGGCTGACCCCCGACGAACGATCAACGCCGTTCTCCGATCAGCCCGCCGCGCAGCGGAACGCTCAGCTCTCGAGGCAGCTGAGCAGCAACTGAGGATGGCGGCCGGAGTCGCTCGACGATCGGGGCTCGCGGAATGCGAACTGCTTGTTCTCGCCCAGCTCACTGCGGTCATTGGCATGCGGTCCATGTATGCCGGCGCCGAAGCGTCGCTCCTTGAGCGCGCCGAGGATCTGGCGCGGTCACTGGGCCGTGAGCTGGAGGCGACAGGCTTTCTCTACTCCCGCTGGGCCACACACGCGCAAGGCATTGAACTCGACCGCAGCGCCCCGCTCGCCCGGCGCTTGCTACAGCAAGGCGAGGCCTCCGCGAATCCGGTCATCCAGGCGTACGGACTCCAAGCATGGGGTATCCATCAGTGGGATGTCGGGCACATCGGCGAAGCCTTCCGTTACCTCCGTCGCTCGGAGGCCGCACTCCTCGCAACCGCTACCGAAGAGGATCCGCTCCGCCGGGACCTTCGCCTCCTCATGCTGGGACTTCTCGCCGAGGTCAGCGCTCTTCACGGTGACGTTCCCGACGCCATGGAAATTCTCGCTCAGATTGAGGCCGGAGGCACCGACGCCTACGCCGTCACGGTGTGGGCCACGATGTGCGTGCGTGTCGCCGTCATCACCGGAAACGTTGCTCTGGCCATAAGCGGCGCAGACCGGGGGATTGCGGTCGACCCCGACTTCTCGTTTGTCTTTATGGGCACGTACACGCGACTGGCCCAGTGCTGGGCACAAGCGCTGACTGGACCCGACCCCGCCGCTGCCGCGGAGAAAGCCGAACGGCTCATCGCAGCGAACCTGCTCAATCCGGTTCGCTCGTGCGTCTCCACATGGCATGGGCTCTTGGCGCAAATGTGGATCGCGGCCGGCGACCTCGAACAAGCAGAAGCTGCGCTCGATCGCGCCGACTACTACTTGCGAACGTACGGCCAGCGCTACGGCGAGTCGCTCATCCTGCTCATCCGCGCCGAACTGCTTAAGGCACAGCGCGCGCCGCGCGCCATCATTCGTGACGCAGCTGAAGCAGCGCGCCGCACCGCCGCAGAGCAGGAGGCGCATCTCCTTGAAGCCCGAGCCAGAGAGTTCTTTGCGGACCTGAACCGATCGAAATAAGAAGCGTCGACGGCCCCTCCCGCCGCGGGTCCGTTGCCCGTTCCTGCACCGAGGTAACCCCGGGCTCCCTGTCGGATCGCGGCCGCCACGACCGACTTTCGAGCAGTGACCACCCGCACCGTCTACGCGGCTCGGTGGCGGCTGTGGGAGCAGCGGCGCGCGGCATCGAGCCGCTGGGTGGGATTCAGCCCGGCGCCTGCTTCACGAGAGTGCCCGCATCTGGGCTGCCATTGGTCGTGCTCGACGTGACCTGCTCCGCCATCCGCGCCTCTCAACTCGCCGCCGAGTTGCTCACCCCGACCGACCATCCCATGGCCGAGCGGTCCGGTCCCAGAGAATGTGGGATTGGCGGGTCGTCATAGCGAGGACGACGGTCGATCGACACGATCTCGCGCGAGTGACCGATCAGATGCTGGCAGATTGCCACGCTGAGGCTATTGGAGCGAAGATGCGCAGCTCAACGGTGCGCGCTCGAATCCACTGGACGTCAACAAGCACGCCGGCCTCCGCCAGTCGCCTTTCAATCGTCCTCCCTGGTCACCATGAGATGCACCGTCGCCACGGACAGTCACTGATGCCCGGGCCCCAGCGTGCAGCGATTGTCCACTCATTTTCAATGACCTGCTCCTAACTTCACGACAGTAGGGAGCTCCACCCGAACTTGAGGAGGCTTCCTCCCGCGGAACGCCTCGTCGCCATGACCGAGGGCTGCGGCCAGTACGAGGAGCGAACATGACAACGATGAAGGCAGCGGTCGTCCCTGCCGCAAAGGCTCACTGGGAGCTCCAGGACGTCCCCAAGCCCGAGGCCGGCCCTCACCAGGTTCTGGTGAAGATCCACGCCTGCGGGATCTGCTATACAGATGCGCTGCTCGCTGAGGACGTCCTCAACTTCCGCCCGTTTCCGTTCGTCACCGGGCACGAGGGCGTAGGTGAGGTCGTCGCGGTGGGCGAGGGGGTCACTAGCCGTCAAGTCGGCGACCGCGTGGGACTGCCCATTACGCAGAAGCCGTGCGGGCGGTGCGACTTCTGTCGCGAGAGACACCCATACAGCTTCGTCACTGCCAACAACTGCGCCGCCCCGACCCTCACCGGCGTCAACGTGGATGGCGGCCAGGCCGAGTTCATCGCTGCCGACGCGAACGGAACGGTCCTCCTGCCCGACGGCATCTCCTACGAGCTGGCGGCCCCCACGGTGTGCGCTGGCTATACCGTGTGGGCGGCGCTGCGTCGTGCCAACCCGAAGCCGGGAGCGCGGATCGCGATCCTAGGTGTGGGAGGTGTCGGCCACCTGGGTGTCCAGTTCGCCAAGGCAGCAGGATTCCACGTCATCGCTATCACGCACTCCCCCGATAAGCACGACCTGGCCCGCGAGCTCGGCGCTGACGATGTCGTCGCAAACGGTGCGGAGCTCAAGCAGATCGGTGGGGCGGACGTCCTCCTCCACACGGCCCCCACGCACGAACCGGCGATTGACGCACTGCAGGGACTCAAGCCTTGGGCGAAGATCATCCTCATGGGAATCTCCGCCAACGACACGTTTGCCTTCCCTGCACTCGCGCTCACGGGCCACAGCTTCGAGATCATCGGTTCAGCGCACAACAGTCCCGAGTACCTGGCGGAGGCGCTGGAGATCGTCGCCAGAGGTGCCGTAAAGCCGATGGTGGAGGTGTTCCCCAAGGAGCGCGTCGACGAGGCCTATCAACGCCTCCTCAACGGCGAGCTCCGCTTCAAGGCCGTTGTTACCTACTAACCGGTCCGCCGTGGAGCGGGTCTGTCACGCCGTCCGTGCGAGCGATGGCGAACTGAGACACCCGCTCCACGGTTCTCAGTGAACAGTTTCGGCATCACCCGGTGAGGGACGAAGGTATGCGGATCTGAATCGGACCACCTCGACGTGGTACGCAACAACCTATTTGATCGGAGGTGACTGGCGTGTCGAGTCCGCCGGCGGCACCTTCGAGGTCAGCGATCCTTCGCCGGGCCGTGAAGAAGTGCGTGTTCATAAGTGCCGCCGACCCCTGGACCGAGGGTTGCGTACACCGCCAGAGGGATGGTGGCGATCACGGCGATGACGGCTGACGAGTAAGACCAAAGCTTGATCGAGTCAGCTCCGGCAACGCCGACCGTGGCGACGACGAGCTGGACGGTGAGGGCAGTTGTCGCGCCGCCGTCGCCAGGATCGCGGTCTTGCCGAGGAACGCGCTTCGGTGGGAGAGCGGCGTACGGCCGACATGCGACAAGTCGACCGACCGCCCTGGGGATGAAACCCCAGGGCGGAATCGACGAGCGCGGCGCCGATAAATCCCCGGATGACGAGAATCAGCGAGTGTTACCAAAGGCGCTGGTTCCCGTCCCGGAGTTGTCGGGAGATGGGTCGTAAGAACTCGAGACGATGTCGAAGGACTGGGACACCAGCGACGTTCGCGGCAGGTGGCCCGGTACGACAGCGTGCTCGTCAACCCTTAGGCCGCCGCAGGTGCGGTGGCAGCCAGCGGCTGCGGTGGGGCAACGCGAAGCACCGTGGCCGAGAAGAGCAGCAGACCGGCGGCGGTGAGCGCCAGACCGGCCCACGCGGTCGAAAGCGCACCCCATCCGGCGCTGAGGACGAGGGCACCACCGATCGCGCCGATCGCATTGGCAAGGTTCAGCGAAGCGAGGTTCATGGCCCCCATCAAGGTCGAGGCCTCGGGCGCGTAGCGCGTCAGGAGAACCTGAATAGTCGGGATCGCCATCATCGTCGAGGCGCCGACCCCGAGCAGGCAGGGGAGCAGGACGCCGAGGTTCTCGCCTCCGACCGCGATGATGGTCAAGAAGACCAGCACGACGGCATAGCCCAGGATCAGGCCTCGATACTCATATCGGTCGGCGAGGTGGCCACCGACCCAGTTGCCCAGCGCCATCCCGACTCCGAAGACCGCCAAGGCGACCGGGATCCAGGCTTCGTCTACCGCGACGGCGTCGGTGATGTACGGGCCGATGAAGGTGTAGACGGCGAAGATGCTCGAGATCCCCAGCGCGGCGATGGCCATCGTCGCCCACACCATCGGCCGCCTCAGGGCTCCTAGTTCCTGCATGATCGATCCGCCTGCCAGCGCGCTTGTCCGTGGGACGAAGACCCAGATGGCGGCTCCGGCAAGCAAGCCGACCATCGACACGACGAGGTACAGCGCCTGCCATCCGACCTGCTGTCCGATGAAGGTGCCTACGGGGGCGCCGAAGATCGTCGCGATCGTCAGGCCGGCCATCACCGTGGCGAACGCCTTTCCACCCTTGCCTGGGCCATAGGCGTACGCCGCCACCACCGCACCGGCACCGAAGAACGCTCCCTGCACGGTGCCGGTGATGAAGCGCGCCACGACGAGAACACCGAGGTCGGACGCCGCGGCGGACAAGAGGTTGCCGACGATGAAGAGGCCCACCAGGCCGAGCAGGAGCGTGCGTCGGTTGAGTCTTGCTGCCGCGATGGTGAGTGCCGGCGATCCTATGACCACACCGAGGGCGTAGGCGGTGATGGCATTCGTCGCAGTCGGCACCGATGCGTCGAGGTCAGCCGCGAAGAGCTGGACGATGCCATTGCTTCCGAACTCGCCGGACCCGATGGCGAAGGTGCCGAGCGCTAGTGCAAACAGGATGAGCGCGTCTCGCTGTTTCGGGGCCTGTGCCGGATGCCGCTTCTCCTCGGCTCTGCATTGCGCGTTGTAGGCCTGTTCGTGCATCTCCATCTCCAAACTGCCGACGTGTGTCCGGTCAGTCGGCGAAACTACGGAGCGACGCTGGATGGTCAGTGGAGATTTCGTGGAGCCTGCTCATCGAAGACGGCTGCGCCGAGATCGGCATGCGCAAACGCTGATACCGAGGCCCGGTCGGGTGTGGGTAAGCCGCCGAATTCCCTGGGACTCACGATGAAACACTCCTCGATCCCCGAGAGATCGGATCAGCGGAGTCCAGTGCGCCTTCAGTCTCTCGGCCCGTTGTGAGCGGCCTCTAGGTGGAGCCTTCAGCAAGATTGGATAGGCGCCGCGCGATTTCGCGGTCGCGGTCGCGCGTGCTGTGCTGGTAGAGCATTGCCATGGCGGGCGTGGTATGTCCCAAGCGGTGCATGAGCTCGGCTATCGATGCGCCCTGTTGGCCGGCAAGCGAGGCGCCGGTGTGGCGGAGATCGTGAAAGTCGAGGTCCTCCCGTCCTGCGACGCGGCGGGCTTCAAGCCAGCCCCAACCGGCACGCAGGACAGATCCGTCCTCCTTGAACGTCGTTGCTCGGCCATAGAAGCTGCCATGGGCCATGTGCTTGCCGCCATCTGGTGTGTTCTCGTCCTGGCGCGCGGCTGGGAACAGTAGGCCGTTCGGCCCGCTGGCAGCGTGATCGCGAAGATGATCGTGCACGGCCGGAAGCAGAAAAGGTGGGATCGCCACATCACGTTCGCCCGCATCTGTCTTCGGCGGACCGACCAGGCATCCCTTGCGACACGGGCAGATCTGCCACCCCGATTCAAACAAGTCGGGAATCTCGCTTTCGGTGGCCTCTACGACCCCTCGGCGTACACGCAAGGTTCCACGTTCCTCACCGTTGTCGTTCTGATCGAACTCGAGATCGGCGCGGCGAAGCTCACGGAGCTCACCGGAGCGAAGGGTGGACCAGGTGGCTAGTGGGATAAGCAGCTGGTGCCGCTTGGGCATCGCCTCGACGATGGCGGCGAGCTCGTTCAGGGTGGCTGGGACCACCTTCTTGGTGCGGTGACGTTGGCCGGCGCCTCGGATCTTGACCGGGTTCGCGTCGATCAGTTCGTCTTCGGAGTGGGCCGACTCCAAGAGGTCGTGCAGAAGGTTGTATGCGTGAGCGCGAGTCGTCGGGATGTTCTTCGAGGCCATTGCTTCGTACCACTCGCGAACGTCGGCTCGGCTGATCGTCGACATTGGGCGGTCGCTTAGCGGGTTGAGATGATTCGACAGGAGGCCGCGGTACTTCTTGACGGTAGATGGTGCAAGCGGGCGACCCTTGGACGACCGCCGTGTTCGGAGCCATGTTGCTGCGTACTCACCGAGGGTAGGGACTGCGCTCTTCGCCGCTGCGGCGCGTGCTCGGTGACGCTCATCCGGGGGAGTCCAGTTTCCAGATGAAATGAGCCGTTGTTCATCGACCAGCCACGCCTCTGCGTCCTGCTTGGTCTGGAACCGATTGGGTGCGTAGCAGCGAACGGGAGTCTCGTTGCCATTGCGCGACAGGCGCGTTCGCCCGAGAGGATCGCGATAGAACGCGGCCCAGACCTTGCCTTCCTTGACGACCGAGCCGAAGCCTCGCCTTGTCTTCGTCATTGCATCCCCTTCGATCCAGACGCGGTACGCGCTCCCTACTGATTCCCTACTAGAGTGTCCGCGTATGGCTCCGCGTGGGCAACTGTTGACCGCGACATCGGCGTCGAACTTGGGAAGTGGGCCGAACTATAAGGGGTTCGAGTCCCTCTGCGTCCACCAAGTCTCGCCTCGGGACTGGATCCTGCTTCGGGGGATGGGGCAGGAGCGCACGGGCGGCGGCGAAGGCGATGAGGGTGATCGCGATGACCATGCTTGCGGTGCCGGCCCAGCCGGCCGCGAAGGCGAGGCCGCCGAGCCAGCCGAAGAGGCTGGAGCCGGCGTAGTAGAACAGCGTGTAGAGCGAGGTGGCCTGCGCGATCCCGCTGGTCGCCATCGGGCCCACCCAGCCGGATGCGATCGAGTGTGCCGAGAAGTAGGCAGTGGTGAACAGCAGCAGCCCGATCAGGACCGACGGCAGCCGGTCGGGGATCGTCAACGCGGCTCCGGCGACCATGATCAGGGATGAGGCCTGGAGTACGCGTCTGCGGCCGAAGCGTACGGCGAGCGTCGCCGCGAGCCGGGCGGAGACGGCACCGGAGAGGCCGGCCAGGAAGATCACCGCGGTCAGCGCAGGCGGCAGGGAGAACGGCTCCAGCTCGAGTCGGTAGCCGAGGTAGTTGAACACGGCCACCTGTGCGCCCATCAGGAAGAACGCCTGCGCGTAGAGCGCGAGCTGGCCGGGGTTGGTGAGGCTGGCGACCATCCCGGGCCATACGCCGGCTGGTTGTGGTTGTGCTGTTGCGGGACTTGGGCGTTCGCGGCGTTCGCGCGGCAAGGTGGTGACCGCGATGGCGGCGCCGAGCGTGCTGACGACTCCGGCCACGAGCGCCGCCACGCGCCAGTCGCTCACGTCGGCGATCGGTGCGGCGATCAGCCGTCCGACCAGACCGCCGACGACGGTGCCGGAGATGTACGTCGCGCCCGCGGCCATCGCGTCGCGTCGGCTGACCTGCTCGCTGAGGTAGGCAAGTGCGAGCGCAGGGGTGCCGCCCAGGGCGATGCCCTGTGTGACGCGGAGGAGGATGAGGACGGGGAACGAGGTCACGAGCGGGAGGGCCAGCCCGATGGCCGCCGCGGCGACGATGGCGATCGTCATCGCCCTGGCTCGGCCGATCCGGTCGGCGACCCACGACCAGCCGAGTGCGGCGACGGCGAGGCCGATCGTCGCCCCGGAGACGGTCAGGGCAGCCTGCGAGGCATCGACCGCGAAGTCGCGGCTGATCGCCGGGATCAGCGCCTGGGGGTAGTAGAGCTGCACGAACGTCGTCATCCCGATCGCGACGAGCGCGACCAGCACGCGTCGATGTCCCGGGTCGGTCGCAGCCTGATCGCTCACCCTCGTCACGCTAAGGACCTCGAAACCGTGCGTCCAATGCATCGGTGATGCATGAATAATGCGGATTCGCATACGATTGTGGGTGTGGATGCCGCCGCACGAAACGTCCTGCCGATGCTTCCTGCCCTCGCCGCCTTGGCCGAGACGGGGCAGACGCACGCTGCCGCCGACCTGCTGCAGATGCCGCAGCCCACGGTGAGTCGCATGCTCGCGCGCCTAGGTCGGGAGCTCGGCGTGGACGTGGTCGAGCGGCACGGGAGAGGCCTGCGGCTCACCAGGGCGGGGGAGGCGCTGGCCCCGCACGCCGCCGCCGCGGTCGCGGCGGCCACCGCGGGCATCGAGGCGGTCCAGGCACAGGAGTCAGGCGCCCGCGGACGGATCGCCCTCGCGTTCCAGAGCACCCTCGGCGAGCGGGTCGTACCGGCGCTGGTCAAGGCGTTCCTGCAGGAGCATCCGGGCACATCGGTCGACCTGATCCAGACCTCGCGTCCGCGGTGCCTCGAGGCGGTCACCGACGGCACCGCCGAGGTCGCGCTGATCTCGCCGCTCGAGGAAGGCTCCGGAATGCGCCAGTGGCGGCTGCACACCGAGCCCCTGGTCCTGGTCGTACCGCCCGGCCACCGCCTGGCGACACGCGCCCGGGCGAGCTTCGAGGAGGCCGCCGAGGAGACGTTCATCTGCATGAAGCGCGGTTATGGGATGCGTACGCTGCTCGAGGGTCTCGCTCAGGCCAGCGGCGTCACGCCGACGATCGGCTTCGAGGGCGACGACCTCGCCACCCTCCGGGGGCTCGTCTCGGCCGGCCTCGGGGTGAGCCTGGCTCCCCGCGACCCGCACGGTGCCGCGGGCTGCGTCGAGGTGCCGTTGACGAACCCGGAGGCCGTACGGCACATCGGCGCCTGCTGGCTCGATCGCCGTCCGTCGACGCTCGCCGCCGCCTTCCAGGACCTGCTCCGGCGGCGGGGTCGGCGACTGACCGAGATCGGCCTGCGGCCTCTGGGTGGCTGATCAGGAGTAGGTCGACGAAGTCTCCACCAGCACGTCGTGCAAAGCGAGCTCGGCAGCGCTTCGGACTCGACCCCCTCGGTGCGCGACGAGCACGCGCCGGGGCGGCGCGGAGTCGCCCAGGGAGATGACGCGTACGTCGGGATGCTGGTTGACGGTGGCTGTCCTGGGAGCGAGCGCGATCCCGAGGCCGACGCTGACCATGGCCTGGGCCTCCTGGTAGTCGTTGGCCTGGAACGCGATGGTCGGGTTGAAGCCCGCGGCGACGGCGCTCCGCTGCAGCACCTCGACGACCGGGTGTCCTCCCGCGCGGATGATCCAGGGCTCCTCGGCGAGGTCGGCCATCCGGACCGTACGCCGCCGGGCCAGGCGGTGGGTGGCGCCGACGAGGAGCACGGTGGGGTCGGTGAAGAGCTCGGTCAGCACCAGCTCGTCGTTGTCGACCCGCTCCCAGGCGTAGTCCCACAGCAGCGACATGGCGACCTTGCCCTCCTCCAGCATGCGCACGAGGTCGTCCTCGCGGCCGCTGTGGATGGTCAGCGCGATGTTGGGGTAGAGCTCGCGGTAGCGGCGGACGGCCAGAGGCAGGAACGAGCTGCCGATGGTGGGAAATGTCCCCAGGGTGACGCTGCCGCGACGTACGCCGGCGATGTCGGCGAGGTCCGACTCGGCGGCGGCCAGCTGGCGCAGGACCTTGCGGGCGTGGGTGGCGAGCACGAGGCCGGCGTCCGTCGGGGTCATGCCCCGCGCATGGCGGTCGAGGAGCGGCTGCCCGGCCTCACGCTCGAGCCTGAGCAGCTGCTGCGAGATCGCCGAAGGCGTATAGCCCAGCGCCGCGGCCGCGCTGGTCACTGACCCTTCCTCCACGATCGCCAACAGGATCTGCAGCCGTTTGATGTCGAGCACGGCCCCAGTCTGCATGAAGTCGCGCTACATGGCCATGAAGGGGCATGCAGCGCTGCTTCAGCCGCACGTCGTCCGCGATCGGCGCACGCGCCCGAATTGAGCGTGCAGTTCTGCTTCATGGTCGTGTGCAGATTCGTGATTGTGCTACACGTCACCCGGCTCCAGTCTGAGTGCGTCCGGAACGCCCGGACGACTCGGCCCAGGAGGCAATATGCGCGAGATCGCCGCGACTTGGATGCGGGGTGGCACCAGCAAGTGCTGGGTCTTCCGTCGCGACGACCTGCAGGTCCCGGACCTGTCCGTCGACGAGGTGCTGCTGCGGATCTACGGCAGCCCTGACCATCGCCAGGTCGATGGCGTCGGCGGCGGTACGTCCACCACGAGCAAGGCGGTCATTCTCGCCCCTTCGGCGACGTCCGGGGTGGATGTGGAGTACACGTTCGCCCAGGTCGGCATCGAGGAGGCCAAGGTCGACTGGGGGAGCAACTGCGGCAACTGCTCCGCGGTGGTCGCCTCGTTCGCGATCCGCGAGGGATGGGTGCGGACCGGCTCGCCGGAGACGGCTGTCCGGGTCCTCAACACCAACACCGACCAGCTCATCGTGCAGCGCGTGCCGACCCCCGGAGGCGTACTCGACGAGGATGCCTCCGAGGCCATCCCCGGCGTTCCCTTCCTCGGCGCGCCGGTGCGGATGGGCTTCGTCGACCCGGCGGGCCGGAGCACCGGACGGCTCTTCCCGACGGGTCATCAGCGCGATGTCCTGCCGGAGGCCGTGGGCGGGGTGACCGTCACGCTCATCGACGCCGGCGCGCCGGTCGTCGCGGCCAACGCCGCCGACTTCGGTGTGCGCGGCGACGAGGACATCGCCGAGCTCGACCTGGTGCCCGGCCTCCTGCCCCGCCTCGATGCCGTACGCCGGGAAGCGGGTGTCCTGATGGGGCTCGCCCCGACTCCCGATGCCGTCGCCCGGGCCGTCCCGAAGCTCGCGCTCGTCTCCGCTCCCGATCCGGCGAGCGAAGAGGGCGCCGACCTGACCGTTCGCATGCTGTCGATGGGGCGCTTCCATCCGGCGGTGCCGGTGACCGGCTCGGTTGCGCTGACCCTGGCCGCCGACGCCCCCGGAACGGTGGTCCACGACCTCGTCCCGGCGGGGCGGCCCGCCACCGGCCTGCGGCTCGGAACTCCCGCGGGCAGCGTGAGCACCTTCGCCGAGGAGCACAACGGCGTCCCGGTCGTCGGCGTCGTACGCACCTACCGCCGCCTCGCCCACGGATCCGTCGTGCTGCCGGATCCGCCGCTCCTGCCGTCCGCATCGGCTTGACCATCTGACCCCTTGACACGGGATGCCCGTGTGAGGCTCGCTACACCTGGAGGAACTCATGACCCAGCACGTCGAAGAAGAGGACGTGGCCACGACCGCAGACGAGGATGCCGGCCCACCGCAGGACCCGCCGGAGCGACCTGCGCCGACCCCACGACTCGCCGGAGCCGTCCTCGCCGGCTTCACCGCGTTGGCGGTGGGCGTCTCCGTCCTGGGCGGGGACTTCCTGAACCCGGCCGCCTCCACGGCCGACGGCGACTACTCGGGTGAGACCGTCGAGATGATGATCCCGCTGGCCGAGGGTGGTGGCACGGACACCTGGGCCCGGTTCGTCGGAGCCGAGCTGACCGAGGCGGTGCCCGGCTCCCCGGGCCTGGCTCCGGTCAACGACGACGGCGGCGAGGGGATCCTCGGCACCAACCACTTCATGTCCTCGGCGAAGACCGACGGCACCGAGGTGTTGGTCAGCACTGCCTCGACGGTGGTGCCCTACCTCCTCGACATGCCGGCGGTGCGCTACGACTTCAACGAGCTGCGGCCCGTCCTGGCCAACGGCACCGGCGCGGTGGTCTACGCCCGGACCGGAGCCGGGGTGGACGGCATCGAGGACCTCGTCGACCGGGACAAGCCGCTGATCTTCGGGGGCATCGCGGCCACCAGCCTTGACCTCACGACGATGCTGGCCTTCGACCTGCTCTCCGCCGACATCGACTCGACCTTCGGCTTCGAGGGCCGCGGGCCGGTCAACCTCGCGCTCCAGCGCGGCGAGGTCGACATCGACTACCAGACGACCTCGTCGTACGAGCCCGCGGTCGAGCCGCTCGTCGAGGACGGCACCGCGGTGCCGCTCTTCTCGCTGGGGCAGGTGAACGAGGACGGCGAGATCGTGCGCGATCCCAACTTCCCGGACCTGCCGACCGTCGTCGAGGCGTACGAGAAGCTCCATGGCGAGCAGCCGGAGCCCGAGGCGCTGGAGACCTACCGCGCCATCCTGGCGCTGACCTACACGTACCAGAAGGCGCTCTGGGTGCCCGAGGACACACCTGACGAGGCGGTCGAGCTGCTGCGCTCGACGGCCGACGACATGGGCGCCGATCCCGCGTTCCAGAAGTCGGCCGCCGAGGTGCTCGGTGGCTATCCGCTCGACGCCTCACCCGACCTCGCCGACCGGATCGGCGAGGCGTACCAGGTGGACGAGAGCGTCCGCCAGGACGTCCTCGAGCTGCTCGAGACCGACTACGACATCACGATCGACTGAGGGCAGACACATGACTGACGCAGCCTTCTCTGCCCTGGCCTCCCTGGCCGATCCCTCGCTCCTCATGATGCTCGCCGTCGGCGTGGTGGCCGGTCTGGTCATCGGCCTGATCCCGGGTCTCGGCGGCACCGGCGCGGTGGCGATCCTCCTCCCGGTCACGTTCGGAATGGAGCCCGAGCCCGCACTCGCGATGCTCATCGGAGCACTGGCCGTGGTGCACACCTCGGACACGGTCGCGGCCGTCCTGCTCGGCGCGCCCGGCTCCGCCTCGGCGAGCGTGACGATGCTCGACGGCTACTCGATGGCGCGACAAGGACAGGCCAAACGCGCCCTGTCGCTCGCCTTCCTCTCCTCGATGGCCGGCGGCCTGATCGGAGCGGTCGGGCTCACCCTCGCGATTCCGCTGGCCCGGCCCCTGGTGCTGTCCTTCGGCAGCCCGGAGCTCTTCATGCTGACCATCCTCGGGGTCTCGCTCGCCGCCGTGCTCTCGCGCGGCAACGTCGTCAAGGGCCTGACCGCCGGCCTGCTCGGACTCCTGCTTGGTCTCGTCGGCACCTCGCCCACGACCGCCGAGGAGCGGTTCTCCTTCGGGTCGCTGTTCCTCAGCGACGGCATCTCCCTGGTCGCGGTCGCGCTGGGTGTGTTCGGGCTCGCCGAGATCGCCAGCCGGGTCGGGCAGCGACGAGTCACCGAGAAGCCGGTCGAGCTCACCGGCGGCTGGGGATCCGGCATCCGCGAGTGGCTGACCCACTGGACACATGTCATCCGAGGTGCGCTGATCGGCATCTGGGCCGGCGTGCTGCCCGGCGTCGGCGCCACCGCCGGCACCTGGCTCGCCTACGGGCAGGCCGTGGCCACCGCCAAGGACAAGCGGAAGTTCGGCAAGGGCGACCCTCGTGGCATCGTCGGTCCGGAGAGCGCCAACAACTCCGTCGAGGCCGGCGACCTGATCCCGACCTTCCTCTTCGGCATCCCCGGCGGCGTGCCGTCGGCGATGCTGCTCGGGATGCTGCTGACGTACGGCATCCAGCCGGGGCCGGCGATCGTCACCGACCATCTCGACCTCATGTACCTGATCGTGTGGGCGTTCGCGATCGCCTCGGTCGCCGGAGCTTTCCTCTGCTTCCTGGCCACCGGCTCGCTCGCCAAGCTCACCAAGGTGCCCTTCGCCGTGCTCGGGCCCGGTCTCCTCGTGGTGATGCTCCTGGGTGCGTTCCAGGAGGGTGGCCAGATCGGCGACCTGTGGGTGATGGTCGCGCTCGGCGTGGTCGGCTTCTTCCTCAAGGCCACCGGGATGCCGCGGGCTCCGTTCCTGATCGGCTTCGTCCTGGCCATCCCGATGGAGCGCTACTACTACCTGACCGCCAGCCTGTACGACGGTGCCTCCTGGGTCGCGCGACCCGGCGTGCTCGTCTTCGCCGCGCTGCTGATCGTGCCGCTGGCGTGGTCCCTGATCAAGAGGCTTCGGCGAGCCTCGGGGGCTGCCGACGACGGCCACCGGGACGAGCACGAGAATGACGACAAGGACGGCGACGAGCTCGAGGGTTCGCTGGCCCGTACGCCCTGGTCCCTCGCCGTCGCGATCGTCGCGGTGCTGGTCTTCGCCGGCGCGCTGTGGGTGAGTGGGTCGTTCTCCGCAGAGGCCGCGCTGATGCCGCGACTCGTAGCCGTCGGCGGCCTGGCCGCGGCACTCATCCTGACCTGGCAGGAGCTGCGCGCGAGGCGGCAGGTCACCCGGCGCGACACGGTCGATGACAGCCTCGAGCCGACGGGTGGGTCCGGTGCCACGATGGTCGCCACCCGTGTGGACCATGCGGTCGACGCCCGGGCCCTGGCTCGGCGTCACGACCTGGTGATCGCCATGCGCACCTTTGTCGCGATGGCCGCGTTCCTGGTCCTCGTCATGCTCGGCGGCTACCTCGCGGCGACCCTGGTGTTCACCCCGGTGTTCCTCCTGTACGCAGCCCGCACCCGGCCACGTACGGCGATCATCTACACCCTCGTCCTGGGCGCCGTGCTGCTGGCCCTGCCGTCCCTGTTGCCGGTCGACCTGCCGATGGGCCTGCTGCAGTGACGACGTCGACCTCCCGCCCGTCCACGCACCATCGAAAGGAACGCCGATGACTATCGTCGTCGCCTACGCCGACACCCCGCCCGGACACGCCGCCGTCACGGCCGCGGTCGCCGAGTCCAGAGAGGGCGAGACGGTGGTCATCGTGCCCGCCGTGCGCGGCGAGCGGGTCCCCGATGTCGCGGAGCTCGAAGGTCGGTGGCCGGAGCTCGCCGGCCGGGTCGAGGTCGAGCGCGGAGACCTGGGTGACCCCAGCGACACCGTCATCCAGGTCTCCCAGCGACTCGACGCGCGCCTGGTCGTCCTGGGCCTGCGCGCGCGGACGCCGGTCGGCAAGCTGGTCTTCGGCAGCACCGCTCAGCGGATCCTGCTCGACGCCACCTGCCCGGTGCTCGCGGTCAAGCCTTCCGTGGCTGCTTCCTGAGCCGCCCGGCCCCGCCGGCATCAGCCAAATGGATGATTCCTGGTTCAGTCCTGCTCGCGATGATCTGAGCCGCCGCCGCTGGTGGAGTTGTCGGCATGGCAGATTCTCTGGTTCGTACGCGGTCGGGTGCTCGTCCGCATCTCGCAGACAGGTTGACCTCGCGTCGTGGGGCCTGGGTGGCGCTCGGTCTCGCGGTGGTCGTGATGGGGGTGCTCTTCGGGGCCTTCGCCGGGGCGGAGGCCCCGGCGCGGACCGGGCAGGCGCCGGCGGGGTCGGAGTCGACGCGGGTGGGCGAGCTCCTGGAGGAGTTCCCCGGTGCGGATCGACAGTCGGTGCTCGTCGTCGCCTCTCGCGAGGACGATGGTGCTCTCTCCCGCGGTGATCTCGACGACCTCGAGCGGCTCGGCGTCCAGGTCGGTGCGCAAGCCGCGCCGGGCTCCGCCGGCCCGATGCTCAGCGAGGACGGGAAGGCAGCGGCCCTCGTCGTCCCGATCACGGTCGGCGCCGACAACGCCGAGACGTCCGCGGTGGTCAAGGCCCTGCGTACCGATATCGCGGCGCAGACGCCCGACGGGCTCACCCTGCAGGTGACGGGCGGACCGGCGTTCGGGGCCGATGCGGCCGCGGCCTTCGACGGCGCCGACTTCACGCTGCTGCTGGTGACGGTCCTGATCGTGGCGGTGCTGCTGATCCTCACCTACCGCTCGCCGGTGCTGTGGCTGATCCCGTTGGTCGTGGTCGCCCTCGCCGATGCGCTCGCCGGGCGGGTCACGGCGGCAGCGGGAGCGCTGTGGGACTTCGGGTTCGACGCCGGCATCGTCAGCGTTCTCGTCTTCGGCGCGGGGACGAACTACGCGCTGCTGTTGATCTCGCGGTACCGGGAGGAGCTGCAGCGGACCGAGGACGACCGGCTGGCGCTGAGCACGGCCTG
Source organism: Nocardioides sp. NPDC004968 (assembly GCF_040608935.1). Classification (NCBI taxonomy): domain Bacteria; kingdom Bacillati; phylum Actinomycetota; class Actinomycetes; order Propionibacteriales; family Nocardioidaceae; genus Nocardioides; species Nocardioides sp. NPDC004968. The sequence continues at coordinate 16,685 of NZ_JBEXJF010000009.1, read as the reverse complement.
GCGGAAGACGGCGCTCGCGATCCTCGCGTCCAACCTGACCGTGGTGCTGGCCCTGCTGACGCTGGTCCTGGCCACGATCCCGATGACCCGCGGGCTGGGCGTTCCTGCGGCGATCGGTCTGCTGATCGCCCTCGTCGCGGTGCTGTTCGTGCTCCCGCCGGCCCTGGCGGTGTGCGGGCGTCGACTCTTCTGGCCGTTCGTCCCTCGCCCGGGTGAGTCGCGTGAGGAGGGCGGGGTCTGGCGCGCGGTCGCGTCGCGGGTGGTGAAGCGTCCGGTGGCGAGCCTGCTGGCTGGGCTCGCGCTGCTCGCGGTGATGGCCTCCGGCCTCTTCGGTACGTCGGTCGGACTCGACCAGATCGAGAAGTTCCGGGTGCAGTCCGAGTCGGCCGCCGGCCTGGAGACGCTCTCGGCGCACTTCCCGCCCGGCGAGGCCCAGCCGGTCTACATCCTCGCCGACACCGAGGCCGCCGCCGAGGTGGCCGCGGTCGCGGGTGACGTGGAGGGCGTGGTGCGCGCCCAGCCGGCCGGAGTCACCGACGACGGGTCCCTGACGAAGATCATGGTGACCAGCGACTACTCGCCGGGCACAGAGCGGAGTCTCGACCAGATCGTCGACCTGCGGGAGGCGGTCCATCCGATCGAGGGCGCGGATGCGCTCGTCGGTGGTGCGGTCGCGACCGAGCTGGACGCCGCCGAGGGGAGCGAGCGCGACCTGTTGGTGATCGCGCCGCTGGTGCTCGCGGTGAGCTTCCTCGTGCTCCTGGTCCTGCTGCGCTCGCTCATCGCACCCGGTCTGCTTCTCCTGGTGAACCTCGCCAGCGCGGTCGCCGCGATCGGCGCCGGGGCCTGGCTGAGCCGGGTGCTGTTCGATCAGCAGGCGCTCGACCGGCAGGTGCCGATCCTGGCATTCCTGTTCCTGGTCGCGCTGGGGATCGACTACACGATCTTCCTCGTCCACCGGGCGCGTGCCGAGGCGGCGCAACTCGGCACCCGAAAGGGCGTGGTCGAGGCGGTCGCCCACACCGGCGGTGTGATCACCAGCGCCGGCATCGTCCTCGCCGGGGTCTTCGCCGCTCTCGGTGTGCTGCCGCTGGTCACTCTCGGACAGCTGGGCCTGATCGTCGGTGTGGGCGTGCTCGTGGACACCCTGGTGGTGCGTACGGTGATCGTGCCGGCGATCTTCGCCCTGGTGGGCGATCGCATCTGGTGGCCGGGACGACTGCAGCGGGCCGGGGGAGAATCGAGCACATGAGTGTCGTACACGCACCGTTGAGGCAGCTCGGCGTCTCGCATCAGGCCCCGGCCGCCTCGACGGTGCGGGCGATGGAGATCGGGCAGCACGTCATCGCGGTCGTGCTGACGGCGATCGGCGTCAGCAGGGCGATCGGCGAGGGGGTGCCGCTTCCTGCCGCGGTCGTCTCGGGGCTGGCGATCCTCGGGTGGCACACCGCCGGCACGATCCTGCCGGTCAGGACGGACTCGCGGCGGCTCCCGGTGTGGTGGCTGCTCGGCTTCGCGGTGATCTGGGTCGCCGCGGTCGCGGTCTCGGACGAGTTCGTCTGGCTCGCGTTCCTGCTGTGGCTGCTCGCCGGGCATCTGCTGCCGCTGCGCTGGGGCCTGGTCTTCTCGGCGGCGATCCTCGTGGTGGTGGTCGTGGCCCCGATCCTGCACCGTGGCTCGACCAGCTATGCGGACGTCTTCGGCCCGCTCATCGGCGGCATCTTCGCGTTCGGCATCTCCCGCGGATACCTGCAGCTCCTCCGCGACGCCGCCGAGCGAGAACGGCTGGTGACCTCGTTGCGGAAGGCTCAGCAGGAGATGGCCGAGCTGCAGGACGAGCTCCTGCTCGCCCAGCGCCACTCCGGAGCGATCGCCGAACGCACCCGGATCTCGCGAGACATCCACGACACCATCGCGCAGGCGCTCTCCTCGATCCGACTCCTCACCCACGCCGGAGGCAACCGCACCACGGACCCGGAGTCGTCGCGCACGTTCGCGCAGGTCGAGGCGCTGGCGGGCGACAGCCTCGCGGACGTACGCCGGATCGTCGAGGCCCTGGCACCGGCCGAGCTCGAGGACGCCGCCCTCGCTGCGGCACTTCGGCGCATGCTCGACCGCACGAAGGACGAGGCCGGGCTGCACGTCGACCTCCATGTCGACGACACGCTCCCGCTGCTGCGGACCGAGGTCGAGGTCGCGCTGCTCCGCACCGCTCAGTCGGCCCTCGCCAACGTACGTCTCCACGCCGGCGCGACGCGGGTCGTCCTCACGCTGATCGACGACGGTGACTCGGTGCGTATGGACATCAGCGACGATGGCGACGGGTTCGATGTCGCCGCCTGGGAGCAGGACGCCGATGCCGGCTCGTCCAGCTATGGCCTGCGTTTCATGAGGGCCCGTCTTCGCGAGCTCGGAGGTGGACTCGACGTGGAGAGCACGCCCGGTGAGGGCACCGCTGTCTCCGCGCATCTCCCGATCCACATCGAGGGGTCGCGATGACCACGGTGCTCCTCGTCGACGACCACCCGGTCGTACGCAGCGGCCTGCGCGCCGTGATCGAGGCGGGCGACGCCCTGACGGTCGTCGGGGAGGCCGCCACCGGCGAGGAGGCGATCACCCTGGCCGGTCACCTCCATCCCGACGTCGTGCTGTGCGACCTGCGTCTGGGAAGCGGGATCGACGGCATCCGGACCACGATCGCGCTCCGCGCCCTCGACCCGGCGCCGGCCGTGCTGATCCTGACCACCTTCGACCGCGACGCCGAGGTGCTCGGTGCGATCGAGGCGGGTGCCGCCGGCTACCTGCTCAAGGACGTCGACCCCGAGGTCATCGTCCAGGGAATCCACCGCGCCGCCGCCGGCGACATTGTCCTCGCGCCCGACCTGGCCACCCGGGTGCTCAAGGGCATGCGCAGCCCGCTGCCGCGGCTCACCGATCGCGAGATCGAGGTGCTGCGACACCTCGCCAGGGGCGCGACCAACAAGGAGATCGCGCGCACGCTCTTCGTCACCGAGGCCACCGTGAAGAGCCACCTCGCGCACATCTTCACCAAGCTCGACGTCGACAGCCGCTCCCGGGCCATCCACGTCGCGCAGGAGACCGGCCTGATCTGACCGACCGGGCCCGCCTCAGGTCTCGACGAGTCCCGACTGGTAGGCCCACACGGCGGCCTGGAGACGGGACTTCACGCCGAGCTTCGGCATCATCCGAGCCAGGTGGGACTTGACCGTGGAGACCTCGAGGACGAGCGCCTGGGCGATCTCCTCGTTGGACATGCCCTCGGCCAGGTGGAGAAGGATGTCGAGCTCGCGGGTGGTGAGGACCTCGCTGGCGCGCGCGGCGGTCACGGGCTGCGTACGCCTGCGGGTGACGACCTCGCGGAGGACGCGGCGGGTGAGGGAGGTGTCGAGGGTGCCGTGGCCGGCGGCGACGGAGCGTACGGCGGCGACGATGGCGTCGGGGTCGGCGTCCTTGAGGAGGAAGCCGGAGGCGCCGGCCTCGAGGGCGCCGAAGACGTAGTCGTCGATGTCGAAGGTGGTCAGGACGAGCACCGGGATCGGGTCGGTGACGTCGGGGCCGCAGAGCTCGCGGGTGGCGCTGATGCCGTCGCGGCCGGGCATGCGGATGTCCATGCAGACCACGTCGGGCCGCAGCGCGAGCGCCCGCTCGACTGCCACGGCACCGTCCTCGGCCACCGCGACGACCTTGATGTCGGGCTCGGTCTCCAGCAGCGTACGCAGCCCGGCACGCACCAGCGGCTGGTCGTCGGCGACCACGACCCGGATCATCCGGCCACCTCCGCGGTCGCCGTGGCGGGGATCCGCAGCCGCGTCTGCCAGCCGCCCTCGGCGGTCGGTCCGGCCTCGAGGGTCGAGTCGGTCAGGTCGGCGCGCTCCTGCATGCCGACCAGGCCCAGGCCACGCCGACGCGGCGTCCCTGCAGGGGTGATCGGCGGCGGCCCGTTGTGCACTGTCACCACCACCTCGGCCGGATCCCGAGCGTCCAGGACCACCTCGCACCGAGCACCCGGCGCGTGCCGGGCGGCGTTGGCGAGGCACTCCTGCACGGTGCGATACGCGGAGAGCTGGGCGAGCGGCCCGACGGTCTCGGTGACGGAGCCGGCCCCCAGGGTGGAGAACGACACCTCGAGCCCGGCACGACGGGCGTCGTCGACGAGCGAGCCCAGCTGGGACAGGCGCTCGTGCCCGCTCGCCTCCTCGGCCTGCCCCGGGCTCCGCAGCAGCGAGACCAGTCCGCGCAGCTCGCGCAGCATCGCGGTGCTCTGGGTGCGGACCTGGCGTACGGACTCCTTCGCGCCCGCCGGGTCGGTGTCGATCTGCCGCTCGACCGCGCCGGTCATCACCGCGATGCCGGTCAGATGGTGGGCGGCGATGTCGTGGAGCTCGCGGGCCATCGCCGTACGCTCCTCCGCGATCGCCGCGGCGATCTGGGCGGACTGCTCGCGGTCGACGGCGTCCGCGAGGTCGGTCCGGGCCGACCTCGCGTCGCGGCGTGCGCGGACGGTGGCGGCGAGCAGCGCCGGCGCTGCGATCACGCCCGCACCCTGGACGAGACCGGCCAGGACCGCGGTGCCGACCGGAAGGCCGATGCTCGTCTGGCTCAGGCAGGTGCCGAGCGCGACCAGCAGTCCGGCACCGGTCAGCGCCCCGGCGAGGGCCCGGGCTCGGCGGGGGAGCGGCGTCGCGGTCACCGCCGACCACACCGCGACCAGCACGGCCGCCGAGGCGAGGCTGGTGGTGTCGCCAGCGCCGCTGACCGCCAGCACGACCGAGGCGGCGGCCACGACCAGCAGCACCGCCAACGGCCGCGAGCGCCGCTCGAGGAGCACCGCCGCCTGGGCGGTGAGCACCACCAGCGCGACCCACCAGCCACCGCTGCCGAGCGCGGGGCTGCCGCCGATCTCGGCGTCGGCCGAGTCGAGGCTCGGCGCGGCCACCAGCAGCGCCGTGGTGACCAGCCAGACCACCACGGGAGGGATCAGTCGCGGCACCATTCGGGTCGTCTCGTCGTTCACGCCATCATCCTTTCCGCAACCGGTCCCGGTCGCCAGCATCTTTCGATGCAAGTGCGAAGGTTCGCTCTTTTGCCAGGCGCGACCGGTTCGGTCCCGTTCATAGGTTCAGGTCCGCCAGGAAAGCGACCCCCGCCGAAAGGGAACGACCATGACCACGACCCAGCCAGAAACACGGCCGATGACCGAACCGGATCAGGGCCTACGAGGATTCGTACGCCGCCACCAGCTCTCCACCTTCTTCGTGCTCGCCCTCGCGGCGAGCTGGCTGGCCTGGACACCGTACGTCCTCTCCAACAGCGGCCTCGGCCTCTGGGGCCTCACCTTCCCCGGCGGCATGATCGGCGGCCAGCTCCTCGGGATGCTCCCGGGCGCGTACCTCGGCCCGATCGGCAGCGCCGCGCTGGTCACCGGCCTCGTCGGCGGCCGGGCCGGCCTGCGGGCCTGGGTCGTCGGGATGTGGCGCTGGCGGGCGAGCTGGCGCTGGTACGCCGGCATCCTGATCGGCGTCCCGGCCACGATCATCATCGCGACCCAGGCCGTCGGTGGGCAGATGGCGGCGCCGTCGCAGGCGTGGCTGTTCGTGCTGGTGGCGTACGTCCCCGGGCTCATCCTGCAGATGATCACCACCGGCCTCGCCGAGGAGCCGGGCTGGCGCGACTTCGCCCTGCCCCGCCTGCAGCGGAAGGTCGGTCCGCTCGGGTCCGCCTTCGTGCTCGGCCCGATCTGGGCGCTGTGGCACATGCCGCTCTTCCTGACCGAGTGGGCCGGCTGGCCCGACGTGAGCTGGTACGCACCGCTCGTCTTCGCGGCCTTCTGTGTCACCTTCGGGATCGTGATGACCTGGGTCTTCAACCGCACCGGACAGAGCCTGCCGCTGGCGATGCTCCTGCACACCAGTGTCAACAACTACGCCTCGGTGGCCTCCACCGAGCTCTTCCCGGGCGTCGACGCCGACCGGTTCCAGCTCGCCGTGCTGCTCGCCGCGGGGATCGGCGCGGCGATCGTCATCGTCGCCACGCGCGGCCGGCTGGGATACCCCTCCGAGCGTTAGTCGGCGGCCGCCTGGACGGGCTCCCGGAGGGTCTCTGCCTCCGGGGCGCCGTCCTCGGCCGCGGTGAGCAGGAATCGGAGCCGGGTCAGCACCAGGCCCGCGGTGAGGGTGCCGCCGATCACGACGACCGCCCACAGGTGGCCGAGGCCGCTGCCGATGAGGGAGCCGGCCAGCGCCGGCCCGAGGATCTGACCAAGGGTGAGGGTGAGACCGAGGGACGCGTTGTAGCGGCCGCGCAGGTGGTCGGGGGCGATGGTGTTCGCCAGCCCGGTCACGATCGGCGCCCACAGCGTCTCGCCCAGGCCGAAGATGGCCAGGCCGATCACGACGGCAGCGATCGCGCCGGCGACGGGCATCAGGTCGGCGGCCGCGAGCACGGTCCAGGCCAGCGACCAGGTCAGCACGGCGCACGCCAGCGCGGTCGTACGCCGCCATCCGGAGGTGAGTCGCAGCAGGATCACCTGCCCGCACACGATCACGGCGGCGTTGGCGGCGAAGGCCCAGCCGAGCGCGGTCGCCGGCACCCCGGCCACGTCGACGGCGTAGGCGGTCGCGCCGGCCTCGAGCTGTCCGTAGCCGAAGGTCACCGCGAGCACGCCGCAGGCGACCAGGGCCACCGCCCGCCGGTCGCGCAGCACCTCGCCCCAGGATCCGGCGGTCGCGTCCTCGGACTCGTCCTCGCCGGTCCGAGCGGGGGAGCGGACCAGGAAGGCGAGCACCGCGGCGTAGACGAGATAGGCGACGGCGTCGCACAGGTAGAGCACCTGGAAGGTCTCCGGGCGGGTCACGTCGATGAGGAACGCGCTGACCAGACCACCCACGCCGATGCCCGCGTTTAGCCCCAGGAAGGCGAAGCCGTAGGCCCGTTCGCGGTGCTCGGCCGGGACCATCCCGGCCAGCAGCGTCGTCGTGCCCGGCCACAGGGGAGAGGCGCCCACGACCACGCCGGCCAGCACCGCCATCGTCGGCACGGTCCCGTCGACGAAGCCGAGCGACCCGATCGAGATGGACTCCACGACCAGCGCGGCGATCAGGACCGCGCGAGGCCCGAAGCGGTCGAGGAGCGCTCCGACCCCGGGGGCGGCCGCCAGGCCGACCAGACCCATCCAGGCGAACATCCAGCCCGCGGTCGACGACCCGAGGTCCTGGACCTGGGCCATGTAGACGTAGAGGAACGGAAGGGTCAGACCGTTGCCGACGGAGGCGAAGGCGAAGCCTGCGAGCACGCGACGGGCCTGGGTGGGGGAGTGCGGCACGGGTGTGATCGTCCTCTCTCTGGCCCACCTGTCTGGCGGGGACGTGTTTAGGGTAGCCTCACTTAGGTTCGCCTAACCTAATCCCCCCGTGTCGAAGGAGACCAGTGAGCGCACCGCACTTGGAGCATCTGTTCCACCCCGACAATGCTCGTGAGTACACCAGCGGCATCACCGAAGCCATCCGGCTGCTCGTCGACCAGCTCGCCACCCTCTCGGGCCCCACCACCGGAATCTCGCCCGAGGAGGCGGCCGGACCGGTCGCCGAGGTCGACCTGGACAACCCCCTCGTCGACGGCGCCGCCGCGCTGGCCGAGGTCAGCAAGCTGTGGCTCCAGGACGCCGTCTGGTTCCACGACCCCTCCTATGCCGCCCACCTCAACTGCCCGGTCGTGATCCCCTCCCTCGTCGGGGAGCTGCTGATCGCGGCCGTCAACACCTCGATGGACACCTTCGACCAGTCCGTGGGCGGTACGTTCATGGAGCGTCGTCTCATCGACTGGACCGCGGCCCGCGCGGGCTACCCGGAGGCGACCCGCGACGGCATCTTCACCAGCGGCGGCAGCCAGTCCAACCTGCAGGCGCTGCTCCTGGCCCGCGGTGAGGCGGAGCGCCGCGGCGTACCTCTGGACCGGCTGCGCTTCCTGACCTCTGCGGACAGCCACTTCTCCATCGCCAAGTCGGCCCGCCTGCTCGGCATGGGCGACGCGGCCGCGATCGCGATCCCGACCGACGCCGAGCACCGGATGGACGTCGTCGCTCTGCGCGAGGCGCTCGACGAGTGCGTCGTCGACGGTCTCGTCCCGGCCGCGGTCGTGGCCACCGCAGGAACCACCGACTTCGGCGTCATCGACCCTCTCCACGCCATCGCCGACGCCTGCCAGGACTTCAACGTCTGGTTCCACGTCGACGCGGCGTACGGCGGTGGGCTGCTCGCCTCGCCGAAGTATCGCCACCTGCTCGACGGCATCGAGCGGTCGAACTCGATCACGATCGACTACCACAAGACCTGGTTCCAGCCGGTCTCCTCCAGCGCGCTCCTGGTCCGCGACCTGGCGACCATGCAGCACGCCTCCTGGTACGCCGACTACCTCAACCCGCGCGAGTCGGAGAACCCCAACCAGGTCGACAAGTCCCTGCAGACCACCCGCCGCTTCGACGCGCTCAAGCTGTGGCTGACGCTGCGCACGATGGGCCCCGACCAGATCGGCGCCTACCTGGAGACCGTGATCGACCTCGCGCGCGAGGTCTACGACATCCTCAGCGTGCAGCCCGACATCGAGGTCATCACGCCCTCCCAGCTCTCCACGGTCGTCTTCCGCTACGTCGACCCGCACCTCGACGAAGACGCTCTCGGCGACCTCAACCGACGCATCCGAGCCGAGATGTGGAGCGGCGGCCGCGGCGTCGTCGCCGCGACCAAGGTCGACGGCAGGCAGTTCCTCAAGCTCACCCTGCTCAACCCCAAGGCCTCCGTGCAGGACGTACTCGACATCATCGAGCAGGTCCGCACGCTGGGCCGCGCCGTTCCGGAGGTCGCCCGATGAACGCACCCACCACCGTGTTCTCTGACCCGTCAGGTCACGTCCACGACCTGATCGGCATCGGCCTGGGCCCGTTCAACCTCGGCCTGGCCGCCCTCGCCGACCCGATCGACGAGCTCGACTGTCTCTTCCTCGAGGGCCGCGACCGGTTCGACTGGCACCCCGGGATGATGCTCGACGAGGCCACCCTGCAGGTGCCGTTCCTCGCCGACCTGGTGACGATGGCCGACCCGACCTCGCGGTTCAGCTTCCTCAACTTCCTCAAGCAGACCGGCCGGATCTACCCGTTCTACATCCGCGAGAACTTCCTGCCCCACCGTCGCGAGTACAACCAGTACTGCCAGTGGGTCGCCGAGCGGCTCGACTCCGTCCGCTTCGGCCAGCAGGTCACCTCCGTACAGCACGACGGGGAGACGTACGTCGTCACCACCGCCTCCGGTGAGACCCATCGGACCAGGCGGCTGGTGCTCGGGACCGGGACGAACCCACGCGTCCCGGAGTGTGCGGCCGAGGCCGTCGCCGCGGAGGGGCCGGCGCTGCACAGCGCCGAGTACCTGGCCCGCAAGGACGAGCTCGTCACGCGGCGCAGCATCACCGTCGTCGGCAGCGGGCAGTCGGCCGCCGAGGTCTACCTCGACCTGCTGACCGCCCAACCCGACCACGACTACCAGCTGGCCTGGCTGACCCGCAGCCCGCGGTTCTTCTCGATGGAGTACACCAAGCTCACCCTCGAGCTGACCTCCCCGGAGTACTCCGCCTACTTCCAGGCGCTTCCGAGCGAGAAGCGTGACCGGCTCCTGAAGGCGCAGCAGAGCCTCTACAAGGGCATCTCGGGCGACACCATCGACGCGATCCACGAGGCGCTCTACACCCGGTCGGTCACCGACCCGGCCGAGACCACGCTGCTGACCAACACCGAGGTGCGCGGCGTGACCCGCACCGACGGCGGCTACCACCTCGCGCTGCACCACGTGGAGCAGGAGGAGGACTACGAGATGGCGACCGAGGCGCTCGTCCTCGCCACCGGCTATCGCGCCGGCATCCCGGCCTTCCTGGAGCCCGTCCGCGACCGGCTCCGGCTGGACGAGCAGGGGCGCTACACCGCCAGCGCGACCTTCTCGGTCGACACCGCCGACCGAGAGATCTGGGTACAGAACGGCGAGGAGCACACCCACGGTTTCGTCGCCCCCGACCTCGGCATGGGCGCCTACCGCAGCTCGGTGATCCTCGCCGCCATCCTCGGCCGGGAGCCGTACCCGGTCGAGAAGCGGGTCGCCTTCCAGGAGTTCGGCGTGCCCGACCGTTTCAAGATTCAGCCTACGGAGGAGAACCGATGAGGATCACGATCGAACCGCTCGAGATCGAGGCCCACCTCGCCACCGTCCACTCCTGGGTGACCCACCCGCGCTCGGCGTACTGGATGATGCTGGACGCCACGCTGGAGGATGTCGCCGCGGAGTACGCGCGCATCGCCGGCCACCCGCACCACGACGCCTGGCTCGGCCGGGTCGACGGCGTGCCGGCGTTCCTGGTCGAGACCTACGACCCCGCCCGCAGCGAGCTCGCCGGGATCACTCACGTGCCAGACCTCGCCGCCGGCGACCTGGGCATGCACGTCCTGGTCGCGCCGACCTCAGGCGAGCCCGTCACCGGCTACACCACCCGGGTCTTCCGGGCGGTCATGCGGCACTGCTTCGCGGACCCCGGCGTGCGTCGCGTGGTGGTCGAGCCGGACGTACGCAACGAGGCGATCCGCCGCAAGAACACCGAGGCCGGCTTCGTCGAGCTGCGCGAGATCAGCATCGGGGAGAAGACCGCGATGCTCTCGGTCTGCACCCGGGAGATGTACGCAGCCGCCCACCTGCGCCCGGAGAACCTGCGCGTCGCCCACCGCCACCTGGTCGCCAAGGCGATCGCCGAGTTCAGCCACGAACGGATGATCGCGCCCGTGGCGACCGACACGGGCTGGGAGCTGCAAGGGCCGTCCTCGACGTACGCCTTCACCGGCCGCCGCTTCCAGCTCGAGCACTGGGTGGTGGACCCGGCATCGATCGTCCGGACGACCGGGGGTGAGGAGGCCGAGGTCGATGCGCAGGCGTTCGTCGCCGAGTTCGCGCCCGATCTCGGGATCCCGGACAAGCTGCTGCCGACCTACCTGGAGGAGCTGGCGGCCACGATCGCCTCGGCCTGCTGGAAGCTCGAGCACCAGACGTTGACCGCCGCCGACCTGGTCGATGCCGACCACCAGAGCGTCGAGGGCGCGATGAGCGAGGGCCACCCGGCCTTCGTCGCCAACAATGGCCGTATCGGCTTCGACATCGACGACCACGCGCGCTGGGCACCGGAGACGAGCAACGACCTGAGCCTGCTGTGGGTCGCCGTCTCGCGGGACCAGTCCCACCTGGCCCTGGGCCGCGGCGAGGAGGAGCAGGCTCTCTATGAGGCCGAGCTCGGCGAGGCGACGCTGGCCCGGTTCGCGGCGAAGCTGCGCGGGCTCGGGCTGGACCCGGACGGTTTCCGCTATCTGCCGGTCCACCCGTGGCAGTGGCGTCACAAGCTCGCGGTCACCTTCGCCACCGACGTCGCCGCGCGCCGGATCGTGCTGGTCGGCGAGGGCGAGGACGTCCACCGCCCGCAGCAGTCGATCCGGACGTACTTCAACACGAGCCGTCCGGAGCGGCACTACGTCAAGACCGCGCTGTCGATCCAGAACATGGGCTTCATGCGGGGACTCTCGCCGGCCTACATGGCGGCGACCCCGGCCATCAACGACTGGGTCGCCGACCTGGTGGAGGGCGACGCGGAGCTGAAGGAGCGCGGCTTCGGGGTGCTGCGCGAGCTCGCCTCGATCGGCTGGACCGGCGACGTCTTCCACTCCCTGCCGAACCCGTCGCCCTACCGGAAGATGATCGCCGCGCTGTGGCGGGAGTCGCCGGTGCCGCGCCTCTCGGAGGGGGAGCGGTGCGCGACGATGGCGGCGCTGCTCCACCGCGACGCCGCCGGTGCCTCGTACGCGGCCGAGCTGGTCCGCGCCTCCGGGCTGCCCGCCCGCGAGTGGGTGCGCAGCTACCTCGACGCCTATCTGCGCCCGCTGGTGCACTGCCTGCTGGCGTACGACCTGGTGTTCATGCCGCACGGCGAGAACCTGGTGATGGTGCTGCGCGACCACGTCCCGGTGCGGATGTTCATGAAGGACATCGGCGAGGAGGTGGCGGTGATGGGCGACCTGCCGCTGCCGAAGGAGGTCTCCCGGATCCGCGGGGAGTTCCCCGACGACGTCAAGGCGCTGGCCGTCCACACCGACATCTTCGACGGGGTGCTGCGCTATGTTGCCGCGATCCTCGATGATGAGGGGGTGCTACCAGAGACCGAGTTCTGGGCCGAGACGCGGGCCTGCATCGTCGACCATGCCGCCGACCACCCGGAGCTGGCCGATGCGGTCGCGCGCTACGACTTCCTCCGCCCGCGCTTCCGCCACTCGTGCCTGAACCGGCTCCAGCTCCGCAACACCCTGCAGATGGTCGACATCACCGACCAGGCCGAGTCGCTCATGTTCGCCGGCACGTTGGCCAACCCGATCGCATGAACTTTCTTCGGGACGAGTGGGGCATCCCGCATGTGCGGGGTGCCTCGCTCACCGAGGTGGCCCGGCTGCAGGGCTGGGCCACCGCGCGGGACCGCGCCTGGCAGCTCGAGATCGAACGGCTGCGTGGCGAGGGCCGTACCGCCGAGCTGCTCGGCCCGGCCGGGCTCGAGTGGGACGCCTTCGCCCGCCGCGCTCGGCTGGCGGCGGTGGCGCAGGCGGCCTACGCGCGGCTCGACGAGGAGACGCAGGGGTTCCTGACGGCGTACGTCGAGGGGGTCCGCTCCGGCCTGGAGGGGGCGCCCTGCCCGGAGCTCGACGGGCCCGACGGGCTCGGGCCCGCGCCGGGAACCTGGCAGCCGTGGACGCCGCTGGCGGTGTTCTGGGTGCAGCAGATCCTCTTCGGGTCGTTCCCCTCGAAGCTCTTCGGCGCCCGAGCGGCGCGGGTGCTCGGGGCCGACGCCGAGCTGTTTCGCACCGAAGGGTTGACCGGGGGACTGTCCGGCGGCTCCAACGCGTACGCCGTCGGCGGCGGCCGCACCCGATCCGGTCTGCCGCTCGTGGCCGGTGACCCGCACCGGGTCTTCGAGGCGCCGAACGTCTATCTCCAGGTGCGGCTGGCCTGCACCGACCCCGACGACGCCTTCGACGTCGTCGGGATGACGTTCCCCGGCGTACCCGGTGTGCAGCACTTCGCGCACGCCGGTCAGGTTGCGTGGGGGATCACCAACGCGATGGCCGACTACCAGGATCTCTACCGCGTCGACCTGCGCTCGGGCAGCGATGTGGTGCGGCGGAGCGTGGAGACGGTGCTCGTCCGCGACCAGGAGCCGGTCGAGGTCGAGGTGCTGGAGACCGACCGCGGACCGGTGGTCCTCGGCGGTTCCGACGAGGGCTGGGGAGAGGTGCTGCGCTCACCCGGCCACGAGCTCGGCGATCTCGGCTTCGGGGCGCTGCTGCCGCTGCTGCGGGCCCGATCGGTCGCCGATGTCGAGGCAGCGGTGGAGCACTGGGTCGAGCCGGTCAACAACTGGGTGATCGCCGACGTTGCGGGCGACGTCGTCCACACCGTCGGCGGCCGGGTGCCGCGGCGGGACGAGGCGGGGGAGTGGACCGGCTGGGTCGACCCGCTGCCCCGGCGTACGGCGTCGGCGGATGGTTCTGTCGTGACCGCCAACGACCGGTGCTTGCCGGAGTTCGACGTGCTCGCTGCCGGGTTCGCGCCGCCGTTCCGGGCGCACCGGATCGCGCACCTCCTCGACGAATCCGGACCCCTCGATGCGGAGCAGGCGGTGGCGCTGCTCGCCGACACCACCCAGACCGCGGGCGCTCCGCTGCTCGCGCTGGTCCCGGCCGATCTGCGGCCCCAGGCGCTGGCCGGGTGGGACGGCGCGATGGACGGCTCGCCGGGCGCGGCCTGGTACGCCGCGCTGCGTGCCGAGGTCGTCGATCGGATCTGCGCGGCACCGGTGCTCGCGCCGCTGCGGGAGCCGTCGGAGCACGGCCCTCTCTACGAGCCGTGGTTCAGCCTGTCCGCGCGGGTGGCCGGCGCGCTGCACATCATCCTGGCCGCCGAGAAACCCTTCGGTCTGGACCCGCGAGCGCTTGTCGCCGAGGCTGCGAAGGCCGTACGCGACGCTGGCAGCGAGCCGACGCCCTGGCCGGAGGAACACCGCTTCTGGCCGCTGCACGCGCTGGAGCAGTTCGACCTCCCGCACACCCGGACCGCCCCTGCCACCCCACTGCCCGGCGACACCGACACGGTCCGCTGCAACGCCTGGATCCCGGGCTCCACCGTGACCGTCCGGGGCTCGGTGGCGCGCTACGCCTGGGATCTGGCCGAGCGGGACAACAGCCGTTGGGTCGTTCCCCTCGGCGTCAGCGGATGCCCGTACAGCCCCCACCACACCGATCAGCACGACGCCTGGGCCAGGGGAGGCGCGGTCCGCGTCGTCACCGACTGGTCCCTGCTCACCGAGGAGAAGACATGCCCCTGACCATTCGTGACCTGGAGCCGTCGGCCGACATCGACCTGTTGTGCGGCTGGCTGCACGACGAGCGGGCCCGGTTCTGGGGCATGGTCGAGAAGCCGCGCGAGGAGATCGAGGAGATCTACACGTGGCTGCAGGAGCAGCCTCATCTGGCTGCGTACATCGTCGAGCTCGACGGCGATCCGGTCGCGCTCTTCCAGACCTGGGACCCCGAGGTCGACGAGCTCGGCACCTTCTACGATCGCCGCCCCGGCGACATCGGCGTCCACCTCTTCCTGGCCGACACCCCGACCCGCAAGGGCCGGACGGAGGATGTCCTCGAGTTCTTCCTGGAGGAGGTCATCTCCAAGTCCGGCGCCCGCCGCGCCGTCGTCGAGCCCGACGCCTCCAACGAGGCCTCCCTCGCCAGGCTCGACGACTACGGTTTCAAACGGGGCCCTGTCGTTCAGCTTCCGCACAAGGTCGCCCAGTACGCCTTCCTCGACCTTCCCTGACTCATGCCAGTTTCTCGGCGACCTCGTTGAGGTTCGCGCGGAGCTTGGCGCGGTAGGTGTCGTGCTGCTCGGGCAGCCGTGCGTCGCAGAAGGCGGCCAGGTCGGTTCCGGTGACCTCGATGACCGAGGTTCCGTTGGCGGCCTCGGTCTCGAACAGATCGAGGATCTCGCGGAGGACCTCGACGATGTCCATCCCGTCGCCGGCAGTGAAGCGCCACATGTAGCTCTTCATCTCGCCATAGACGGTGCGGTAGTCGGCGGGCAGCTCAGCAGCGCGGGCTTCCATGCGCTTCCAGTCCTTCTTGTCACCCACGAGGCGGCTCAGCAGGTTGTTCATGATCGTGCTCCCTTGGATCGGTTGGTGGCTCCTGTTTGGGGCCGTGCAAGAAGCGTGCAGCCCTGACGTAGCGTCAAGGTCAAGCACCGATCCGAAGAAAGTTCTCGGGACCCCGGGACCCCGGGGCCTCAGGCCGCGAGGCGGTGTATGTGGAGTACGTCGCGCAGCCTGCGTTCTGCCGGCGACAACAATGGTGGATCCGGTGGCCAGGTGTCTGGTGGCGGGCTGGTGTAGGTGTGGCCCGTGGGTGTGGTGGTGATGATGCTGCCGTCGGGTCTTGGCCTCGCTTGCCATCCGAGCGCCTCTTTGGCTTGGTTGCATCGTTCGCACAGGCCCTGCAGGTTCTCGGCGCTGGTGGTGCCGCCGTCTGTGTGGCGTTCGACGTGGTCGATGTTGCGGATCGGAGCGTCGCAGCCGTTGGTCCGGCAGATCCCGCCGTCGCGGGTGGCGATGAACTCGGCGAGCCCGTCGGGTGCCTTCCTGGCACGTGATTCCATGGCGACCAGTTGACCGGCGGGGTCGGTGAACAGGCGCCGGACGAAGACCTCGGCGTCGGCGAGCGCCTCGCGGGCCCACGTTGCGGGGACGGGTCCGTAGCCCTCGACCATGGCCGGCTGATCCGCGTCGTTGGTGTTGGCGAGGGCGTCGGCGGTCATCACGATCTTGACCTCGATCCGGGGCTTCGCGCCACCAGTCTCGCGGCCGGTGATCCGGTCGACGAGGGTGTCGGCCATGACCTGGCCCCGGGTCCGTTCGTCACCGGCGGCCGCAGCGGTCTTGGCTGCCTGATCGAGTGCGGCGAAGACGGCGACGCCGTCCTTGACCGGCAGCAGCGCGCCGAGCCAGGTCATCGTGTCCGGGGCCGGCCGGAGGCTGACGCGGCGGTCCTTCTCCGCGTTGGCGGCGCGGGCGACGACGGATTCCTGGTCCAGGGTGATCGCCAGCTTCTTGGCGGCGTTCTCAAGCTGGCGTAGCCCCATCGACACCGCCTTGGCGGGCTCCCCGCACGGACCGGTGGCGCAGAGGTCGTAGTCGATGACCCGACGGTCCTCCATCGAGAGACACGCCGTCTCACGGGCGAGGATCGTTGCTTGCCATTGCGAGAACAGCCCGGCTCTCATGAGAGCGAAGGTGTGAGGCATCTCGGTGGTCAGGATCTTCGCCAGCCCGAGCAGTTTGGCGCCCTTCTCGGGTGAGACCCGCCGTGCCAACGCGATCTGGGAGGCAACGCCCTCGCCAAGCCTGCGGGCAGGCACCCCAGCCTCTGATTGGCGCTCGCGAACGACTTCGTCGAGACGTACCGCCGCTTCTGCTTGGACCGCCTCAGCGGTGCACTTGATCTCTTCGAGACGCGAGATCCAGTCGACCAACTCGGCCTCGGACGCACCCGGAGGCGG